>NZ_JBUDXE010000017.1:0-71557 GCF_054956735.1 Ramlibacter sp. bp-362 | reverse complement strand
CGAGCTCAGTCCGCTTTTCCGTTGTGCCGGAACGACTTGGCGCACCCTGGCGGATTTATCCCGGACAGCAGTGCGCGCAGGCGGGGAGACGTCATCCTCGCGAAGGCGAGGACCCAGGGCTCCCGCATTCAGGCTGCGCGCTGCGCGCGCAGTTTCAAAGCCCTGGGCCCCCGCCTGCGCGGGGGTGACGAGTTCGCGGGGTGACGGGAATCAGATCCCGATCGCGAACACCGCCGGGACATCCTTGCCCACCGGCGCCGCTTCCTTCTTCCACGCCGCCACCGTCGCCGTGCGGCAGCGCGCGGTCGGCAGCGTCAGGCCGGAAGCTACGGCGATCCGCGTCGCCGGCTTCAGGCCCTGCAGCAGCGCCTGCCACAGCGCCTCGTTGCGGTAGGGTGTCTCGATGAACAACTGCGTCTGGCCGGTGCGCGCCACGAGCGCTTCCAGCTCGCGCAGGCGCTGCGTGCGCTGGGAGGCGTCCTGCGGCAGGTAGCCGACGAAGGCGAAGTTCTGGCCGTTGAGGCCGCTGGCCGCCAGGGCCAGCAGGAGCGATCCGGGTCCCACCAGCGGGACGACTTCGATCCCGAGCTCGTGCGCCGCCCGCACCACCGACGATCCCGGATCGGCGATCGCCGGCATGCCCGCCTCGCTCAGCAGGCCCATGTCCTCGCCCGCGAGCGCGGGCGCGAGCAGCGGGCGCGCGTCGAAGGCGCCCGGGGCGTGGTCGCCCTTCTTGTGCACCTGCCGCGGCAGTTCCGCGATCCGCTGCTGCTGCAAGGGCGCCGCCAGCGGCTGCAGTTCGCCGACGCGCTTGAGGAAGGCGCGGGTCGTCTTCGCGTTCTCGCAGACCCAGTGGGTAAGGCGCGCCGCCGCGGCGATGGTGCCGGCCGGCAGCACGTCGGCGAGCGGCCCTTCGGCGGCGCAGCCGAAGTCCAGCGGCGTCGGCACCAGGAACAGGCGGCCGGAGGGCATCAGAGCACGGGGATGCCGGCGGCGCGCAGCATGCGGCAGGTGCGGATCAGCGGCAGGCCGACCAGGGCCGTCGGGTCGTCGCTGTCGATCGCTTCCAGCAGCGCGACGCCCAGCCCCTCGCTGCGGGCGCTGCCGGCGCAGTCGTAGGGTTGTTCGGCCTGGAGGTAGGCCTCGATCTCGGCGTCGTCCAGCGTGCGGAAGCGCACCCGCACGGGGGCCAGGTCGTGCTGGGCGAACCCGCTGTCCAGGCACAGAACGCTCAGGGCGGTATGGAACACCACCGTGCGCCCGCTCATGCGCCGCAGCTGGGCCACCGCGTTCGCGTGGTTGCCGGGCTTGCCGAGCGGCTCGCCGTCGAGGTCGGCCACCTGGTCCGATCCGATGACCACGGCGGCCGGATGCCGCCGGGCCACGGCCTCGGCCTTGGCGGCGGCGAGGCGCCGCGCCAGCTGTTCGGGGGTCTCGCCGGCGCGCGGCGTCTCGTCGACGTGCGGGGGCTCGACGCTGAAGGCCAGGCGCAGGCGCGACAGGAGTTCGCGCCGGTAGACCGAGGTGGAGCCGAGCACGAGGGCGGGAGGGGAGTCCGGGCGGGACGCGGAGGGCATCCGGCGATTCTCTTACACTGCGACCGATGGCCAAGGACTTCGATCCGCACCGACTGGACGTCCGCCGGTTCGCCGAGGAAGGCGCCGAGCTCCAGGAAAACGAGAAACTGCAGGCCTTTCCCCGCCTGCTGGCCGAGACGGCCGAGGGCGACCCCGCCCTGCCGGTCGACTGGAGCGCGCGCGGCGAGCTGCTGAACCCGATGCACCACCAGCCGCAGGTCTGGGTGCACCTGGAGGCGAACGCGACGCTGCCCCTCGTGTGCCAGCGCTGCCTGCAACCCGTGGACCTGCCGCTGGCGGTCGACCGCTCCTTCCGCTTCGTCGCGGACGAGGCGACCGCGGCCGCCGAGGACGATGCCGCCGAAGAGGACCTGCTCGCGCTGAGCCGCAGCTTCGACCTGCACGAACTCGTCGAGGACGAGCTGCTCATGGAGGTGCCGGTGGCGCCGCGGCACGAGGCCTGTCCGGATCCCGTGAAGATGTCCGCCGAGGACCCGGGCTTCGAGGCCGCCTCGGCCGAGAAGGAGCACCCGTTCGCGGTGCTGGGCAAGCTGAAGACGGGGAAGTAGGCTTGGGCTATAATCGTGGGCTTCGCGCCAGGAGGGCATGGGCCTTCCGGATGGCGCGCACCGTCCAACCGATCAACCTGCCGCCGCCACGCACCGCGGGCGGCGCAACCCCAGGAGCCCTCCATGGCCGTCCAGCAAAACAAGAAGTCGCCGTCCAAGCGCGGCATGCACCGCTCGCACAACGCCCTGAACGTGCCGGGCATCGCCGTCGAGCCCACGACGGGCGAGACGCACCTGCGCCACCACATCAGCCCGACCGGCTTCTACCGCGGCCGCAAGGTGCTCAAGACCAAGAACGACGCCTGATCCTCATCGATCGCGTCGGCAAGCCCGGCTGCGCAACGCAGGCCGGGCTTTTTTGTTGGCCGTTCCGCGACGCCTCGCCCCGGCTTCCGCACCGTTCGGCCCCAGAATTGCTGCCATGACGACCACCCTGGCTGTCGATTGCATGGGGGGCGACCACGGCCCCCGCGTCACGCTCGCCGCCTGCCGGCAGTTCCTCGATGCCCATCCCCCGGCGCAGCTGCTGCTGGTCGGGGCGCCCGCCGCGCTCGAGACCTTCCACCATCCGCGCGCGCGCGTCGTCCCCGCCTCCGAGGTGGTGGCGATGGACGACCACGTGGAAGTCGCCCTGCGCAAGAAGAAGGATTCGTCCATGCGCGTGGCGATCCGGCAGGTGAAGGAAGGCCACGCCCAGGTGGCGGTGTCGGCCGGCAACACAGGCGCGCTGATGGCGCTGGCGCGCTACCTGCTCAAGACCGTCGACGGCATCGACCGCCCCGCGATCGCCACGCAGATGCCCAACGCGAAGGGGGGCGCGACCACGGTGCTGGACCTCGGCGCCAACGTGGACTGCACCGAGCAGCACCTGCTGCAGTTCGCCGTGATGGGTTCGGCGCTGGTCGCGACGATCACCGGCAGCGAGAGCCCGTCGGTGGGCCTGCTGAACATCGGCGAAGAGGTGATCAAGGGCAACGAGGTGATCAAGAAGGCCGGCGAGCTGCTGCGCGCCGCCGGCGCCACCGGCGACCTGAACTTCCACGGCAACGTCGAAGGCAACGACATCTTCAAGGGCACCACGGACATCGTGGTGTGCGACGGCTTCGTCGGCAACGTGATGCTCAAGACCAGCGAAGGCGTGGCCTCGCTGATCAGCGGCTTCCTGAAGCAGGAGTTCGAGCGCACGCCGCTCACGAAGCTGGCGGCGGTCGCCGCCTGGCCCATCCTGGCCGCGCTCAAGCGCCGCGTCGACCACCGCCGCTACAACGGCGCGGCGCTGCTCGGGCTGCGCGGCCTGGTGTTCAAGAGCCATGGCTCGGCCGACGCGTTCGCGTTCGAGCAGGCACTCAACCGCGCGTATGATGCGGCCCGAAACAATTTGCTGGACCGTGTCCAGAGCCGCATCGCCCACGCCCGGCCCCTCCTGGCCGGCAACGGCGGCGACGCGCAGCTGGAAGCGGCCACGAGCTAGGACATGAGCAGATATTCCCGGATCACGGGCACGGGCAGCTACCTGCCGCCCAGGCGCGTGACCAACGCGGAACTGGCGGCGCAACTCGCCGCCCACGGGGTGGAAACCTCCGACCAGTGGATCGTGGAGCGCACGGGCATCCGGGCGCGCCACTTCGCCGAGCCCGACGTGCCCAGCAGCGAGCTGGGCGTGCAGGCGGCGCGGCGCGCGCTGGAGGCCGCCGGCCGCCAGGCGTCGGACGTCGACCTGATCATCGTCGCCACGTCCACGCCGGACATGGTGTTCCCCTCCACCGCGACCATCCTGCAGAACAAGCTGGGGATCGCCGGCTGCCCGGCCTTCGACGTGCAGGCGGTGTGCAGCGGCTTCGTCTACGCGCTCACCGTGGCCGACGCGATGATCCGCACCGGCAGCGCGAAATGCGCGCTGGTGATCGGCGCCGAGGTGTTCTCGCGCATCCTCGACTTCGACGACCGCACGACTTGCGTGCTGTTCGGCGACGGCGCCGGCGCCGTGGTGCTGGAGGCGTCCGACACGCCCGGCATCCTGGCGAGCGACCTGCACGCCGACGGCAAGCACGTGGAGATCCTGTGCGTGCCCGGCACCGTCTCGGGCGGCAAGGTGCACGGCAACCCGCTGCTGCGCATGGACGGCCAGGCCGTCTTCAAGCTGGCCGTGGGCGTGCTGGAAAGCGCCGCGCGCGCCACGCTGGCCAAGGCCGGCCGCACCGAAGCCGACATCGACTGGCTGGTCCCGCACCAGGCCAACATCCGCATCATGCAGGGCACGGCCAGGAAGCTGAAGCTGCCGGTGGACAAGCTGATCGCGACGGTCGACGAGCACGGCAACACCTCCGCCGCCTCGATCCCGCTGGCGCTGGACGTCGCCGTGCGCGAAGGCAAGATCAAGAAGGGCGACACGCTCATGCTGGAAGGCGTGGGCGGCGGCTTCACCTGGGGCGCGGTCCTGCTGGACTTCTGAAGCCCGCGCGGCTTCGCACCATAGCCAAGAGAGAGACAGGCATGAAACCGTTTGCATTCGTGTTTCCGGGCCAGGGCTCGCAATCCGTCGGGATGCTGGCCGGCTGGGGCGGGCACCCCGCGGTCGCGCGGACGCTGCAGGAGGCCTCCGACGCGCTGGGCGAGGACATCGGCCGGCTGATCGAGGAAGGCCCCAAGGAGACCCTGGGCCTCACCACCAACACCCAGCCGGTGATGCTGGTGGCCGGCATCGCCGCCTACCGCGCCTGGATCGCCGAGGGCGGCGCCGAACCGGCCGTCGTGGCCGGCCACTCGCTGGGCGAATACAGCGCGCTGGTCGCCGCCGGCGCGCTGGCGCTGGCCGACGCGGCGCCGCTGGTGCGCTTCCGCGCCCAGGCCATGCAGGAAGCGGTGCCCGTCGGCGCCGGCGCCATGGCCGCCATCCTCGGCCTCGATGCGCAGAAGGTGATCGAGGGCTGCGCCGAGGCCGTGCGCAGCTTCGGCACCAACAGCAGCGAAGTGGTGGAAGCCGCCAACTTCAACGACCCGGCGCAGACCGTGATCGCCGGCAGCAAGGCCGCCGTCGACAAGGCCTGCGAGGTGCTCAAGGCCATGGGCGCCAAGCGCGCGCTGCTGCTGCCGGTGTCCGCGCCCTTCCACTCCAGCCTGATGAAGCCGGCGGCCGAGAAGCTCAAGGAGCGCCTGGCCGCCACGCCGCTGCAGTCGCCGCGGATCCCCGTCGTGAACAACATCGAGGTGAAGGTCGAGACCGAGCCGGACCGCATCCGCGCCGCCCTGTACGAGCAGGCCTTCGGCCCGGTGCGCTGGGTCGAGTGCATCCGCGCCATCCAGGGCCGCGGCGTGACCACCATCGTCGAATGCGGCCCGGGCAAGGTGCTGGCCGGCCTGGTCAAGCGCATCGACGCGACCCTGGCCTCGGGCTCGGTGCTCGATCCCGCCAGCCTGGATGAAGTGAAGGGGATGCTCGCATGACGACCACCACCATGCAGGGCCAGGTGGCCCTGGTCACCGGCGCCTCGCGGGGCATCGGCGCGGCGATCGCGCAGGAACTGGCCGCCCGCGGCATGAAGGTGGTGGGCACCGCCACCTCCGACGCGGGCGCGCAGAAGATCACCGAGGCGCTGGCCGGTCACCCCGGCTGCCGCGGCGCCACCCTGGACGTCAACGACGCCAAGGCGGGCGAGGCCCTGATCGACGCGATCGCCAGGGAGCAGGGCGGGGTGCACGTGCTGGTGAACAACGCCGGCATCACCCGCGACCAGCTCGCCATGCGCATGAAGGACGAGGACTGGGACGCCGTGCTCGACACGAACCTGAAGGCCGTCTTCCGCATGAGCCGTGCCGTGATGCGCACGATGATGAAGCAGCGCTACGGGCGCATCGTCAGCATCACCAGCGTGGTGGGCGCCTCCGGCAACCCGGGCCAGGCCAACTACGCGGCGGCCAAGGCCGGCGTGGCCGGCATGACGCGCGCGCTCGCCCGCGAACTGGGCAGCCGCGGCATCACGGTCAACTGCGTGGCCCCCGGCTTCATCGAGACCGACATGACGGCGGCCCTGCCCGAGGACCAGCAGAAGGCGCTGCTCGGCCAGATCCCGCTGGGACACCTCGGCAAGCCCTCGGACATCGCCCACGCGGTGGCCTGGCTCGCCTCGCCCCAGGCCGGCTACGTGACCGGCCAGGAAATCCACGTCAACGGCGGCATGTTCATGGCCTGAGGAGGCCCCCCGGACGCCCCGCCCGGACCCACCCCAGCCGGACCCTCCGCCCGGCTTAAAATCGCGGATTCAATCAAACCCTGAGAGGGAACCCCATGAGCGATATCGAAGCACGTGTCAAGAAAATCATCGCCGAGCAACTCGGCGTGGAAGAGTCCCAGGTCACCAACGAAAAGGCTTTCGTGGCCGACCTCGGCGCCGACTCTCTGGACACGGTGGAACTGGTCATGGCCCTCGAGGACGAGTTCGGCATCGAGATCCCGGACGAAGACGCCGAGAAGATCACGACGGTGCAGAACGCCATCGACTACGCCAACGCCCACCAGAAGGCCTGAGGCTGGCATGAGTCGTCGCCGCGTCGTCGTGACGGGACTGGGCTGCGTCAGCCCGGTGGGGAATACGGTCGCAGAGTCCTGGGCCAACCTGGTCGCGGGGCGCAGCGGCATCGATACGGTCACGTCCTTCGATCCGGCCGCCCTCTCGGTGAAGTTCGCCGGGGAGGTCAGGGGCTTCAACGTCGCGGACTACCTGCCGGAGAAGGAAGCCCGGCACATGGACCGCTTCATCCACCTCGGCCTGGCCGCGGCGGACCAGGCGATCAAGGACGCCGGCCTGCCCACGGGCGAGCAGCTGGATCCGGAGCTGGCCACCCGCATCGGCGTGAACATCGGCTCCGGCATCGGCGGGCTGCCGATGATCGAGGAGACGCACACCGAGCTGATGAACCGCGGCCCGCGGCGCATCTCGCCCTTCTTCGTGCCGGCGTCGATCATCAACATGATCTCCGGCCACGTGTCGATCCGCCACGGTTTCCAGGGCCCCAACATCGCCGTGGTCACGGCCTGCACGACCGGCCTGCACGCGATCGGCCTGGCCGGCCGGCTGATCGAGAGCGGCGACGCCGACGTGATGATCGCGGGCGGCGCCGAATCCTGCGTGTCCCTGCTGGGCATCGGCGGCTTCGCCGCGGCCCGGGCGCTTTCCACCCGCAACGACGATCCGAAGACGGCCTCCCGTCCCTGGGACAAGGACCGCGACGGCTTCGTGCTGGGCGAGGGCGGCGGCGTGCTGGTGCTCGAGGACTACGAGCACGCGAAGAAGCGCGGCGCGAAGATCTACGCCGAGCTCGCCGGCTTTGGCATGAGCGCCGACGCCTTCCACATGACCGCCCCCAACGTGGACGGCCCGCGCCGCGCCATGACCGCGGCCCTGAAGAACGCCGGGGTGAACCCCGACGAGGTCGACTACCTGAACGCGCACGGCACCTCCACGCCGCTCGGCGACGTGAACGAGAGCAACGCGATCAAGCTCACGCTGGGCGAGCACGCGAAGAAGACGGTGGTGAACTCCACCAAGTCCATGACGGGGCACCTGCTGGGCGGCGCCGGCGGGATCGAATCCGTCTTCACGGTGCTGGCGATCCACCACCAGAAGAGCCCGCCCACGATCAACATCTTCAACCAGGACCCCGAGTGCGACCTGGACTACTGCGCCAACGAGGCGCGGGACATGAAGATCGCCGTCGCGCTGAAGAACAACTTCGGCTTCGGCGGCACCAACGGCTCGCTGGTGTTCAAGCGGCTCTGAGTTCCCCATGCACGCAGCCCCATCGGTGAGCTACCCGGTGGGGCGCAGCCTGTTCGCCGCCGGGGCCTACGGCCTCGCGGCGCTCGCGGGCCTGGCGGCGGTGGTCGCCTGGAGCCTGCAGACCCCCTTCGGCCTGCGCCACGTGGCGGCCCTCGCCGCCGTGCTGGCCTGCGTTTCCCTCGCTTCGCACGCGTGGCTGCACGCGCCCGTCGGCCGGCTCGCCTGGGACGGCGAAGCCTGGCGCTGGGAAGAGGGCGGCGTGTCGGTCGCCGGCCGGCCGGCGGTCGCCCTGGACCTGCAGTCGCGGCTGCTGCTGCGATGGCGCGGCGAAGGCGGCACGCGCTGGCTGTGGCTGGCGAAAACGTCGGCGCCGTCCCACTGGGACGCGTTGCGCCGTGCGGTATATTCGCGCGCCAGCGCCCCCCCACCGGCCTTCCCCCCGCGGGGGAAGGAGCGCCCGCCCGCCGGCGGGCCGCCCGCCGAACAATGACCAAGACGCCTCCCGCAGCCCCCGCTCCCTCGTCCGGCGACACCGACCTGATGCTGGTGGAGCGCACGGTGGCCGGCGACCAGAAGGCCTACGAGCTGCTGGTACTGAAGTACCAGCGCCGCATCGAGCGGCTGATCGGCCGCATGGTGCGCGACACCGACCTCGTGGAGGACATCGCCCAGGAGACCTTCATCCGCGCCTACCGGGCGCTCGCGCAGTTCCGCGGCGAGGCGCAGTTCTACACCTGGCTGTACCGCATCGCCGTCAACACCGCCAAAAAAGCCCTGGTCGACCTCAAGCGCGATCCCGTGGTTTCCGAGAGCGCCCTGCGCGGCGGCGACGATGAGGAAGAAACTTCCGGCGTGGAGAACGAACTAACCTCCGCCGAGACGCCCGAAACGGTGCTGGCGGCGAAGGAAATCGCCGCCACCGTGAACTCTGCCATGGAGGCGCTCCCCGACGAACTGCGCCAGGCCGTGACGCTGCGCGAGATCGAGGGGCTCTCCTATGAGGAGATCGCGGAAGTGATGAACTGCCCGATCGGCACGGTGCGCTCGCGGATCTTCCGGGCGCGCGAGGCGATCTCGGCGAAGGTGAAACCCCTGCTGGAGAACCAGACGGGCAAGCGCTGGTGAGGGGCGCAAGATGGATGCAATGGACAAGATGGACCACCAGGAACTGATTTCGGCGCTGGCCGACGGGCAGCTGCAGGGCGAGGACCTCGCCCGGGGCGTGCAGGCTGCCGCCGCCGACCCGCGCGCGCGCGCGGCCTGGTGCGCCTACCATCTGGTGGGCGAAGCGCTGCGCACCGGCACGGTGTGCGGGGGCACCCCGTCCGAAGCCTTCCTCGCCCGCCTGCAGCGGCGCCTGCAGCAGGAACAGGCCGCGCCGGTGCCGCTTCCTGCGGCGCGCCGCGCGGCGCCGCAGCGCGAGGCCGCGAACGACTGGCGCTGGAAGATGGCCGCCGGCTTCGCCTCCTTCGCCGCCGTCGCGGCGGTCGGCTGGAACCTCTGGGGCGCCGGACCCGCCGGCACGCTGCAGCCGCAGCTCGCCGCCGCGCCCGCGTCCGCATCGGTCGTGCCGGCCGTGGCGGAAGCCGCCGCCGCTCCCATGACGCGCGACCCCCGCCTCGACCGCCTGCTCGCCGCGCACCGCCAGCTGGGCGGAGCCACCGCCTTCGGCACCACTTCCGGCTTCCTGCGCAACGCCACCTTCGAAGGGCCGGCGCGCTGATGGCCCCCGCCATGGCGCGCCTCTTTCCCGGCCGGGCCCGCCTGCGCGCCGCGCAGGGGGTGCTGGCCTTCTGGGCCGCCACCGCGCTCACCCTCGCCGCCAGCCAGGCGCTCGCCGCCTCGGGGCGCGACGCGGACACCCGCTCCGGCGCGGGCCGCGGCGAACGCACCGTGGGCGAATGGCTCGAGCGCATGCACGACGCTTCGCGCCAGCGCAACTACATCGGCACCTTCGTCGTGTCGTCCGGCAACGGCGCGATGTCCAGCGCGCGCATCTGGCACGCCTGCGACGGCAAGCGCCAGGTGGAACGCGTGGACACGCTGTCGGGCGAGAAGCGCTCCACCTTCCGCCGCGACGACGAGGTCCTGACCTTCCTGCCGGAATCGAAGACCGTGCGGCGCGAGCGCCGCGAGGCCCTGGGCCTGTTCCCCGAGCTGCTGAAGCCGGACGTCACGGCGATCCGCGAGTTCTACACCGCGCACCGCATCGGCGCCGACCGCGTCGCCGGCTTCGACGCCGACATCGTGCAGCTGCTGCCCAAGGACGCGCTGCGCTTCGGCTACCGGATCTGGAGCGAGAAGAAGAGCGGGCTGGTCGTGAAGATGCAGACGCTGGACCGCGGCGGCAAGGTGCTCGAGCAGGCCGCCTTCTCCGAGCTGCAGCTCGATGCGCCCGTGCGCATGGAGCGCATCGCCCGCATGATGGCCGTGCCCGAGGGCTGGCGCGTGGAGCAGCCCGACACGGTGAAGACCAGCGCCGCCGCCGAGGGCTGGGCCCTCAAGGCGCCGGTGGCCGGCTTCCGGCCCATGAGCTGCTACAAGCGGCCGGCCGAGGGCGTGCTGCAGTGGATCTTCTCGGACGGGCTGGCCTCGGTGTCGGTGTTCGTCGAGCCCTACGATCGCGACCGCCACGTGCAGGAAGGCGTGTTCGCCAGCGGCGCCACGCACACGCTCACGCGCCGCCTGCAGGACTGGTGGATCACCGCCGTCGGCGAGGTGCCGCCGGCGACCCTGCGCGCCTTCTCGCTCAGCCTTGAGCGTCGTCCCTAGGACGGCCGCGCGCCGCCCCGGGCCGGGTTGCGCGTTTGGCTGACGTTGAACCAAGGCGCGTGGGCGTATTCTCAGCCATTACGCGTTTTCGACTCCCTGGAGACTCCCGTATGTTCCGCCTGGATTCCAAGAACCTGCGCAGCTGCGGCCTGGCCCTCGCCCTGGCCCTCGGCGGCGCCGCCGCCTTCCTGCCGGCGGCACCGGCCCTCGCGCAATCGGCGCCGCAGCCGCGCGCGCTGCCTGACTTCACCGAGCTGGTCGACCTGGTCGGGCCCGCGGTGGTGAACATCCGCACGCTGGAGAAGGTGCGCAGCAGCTCCCGCAGCGACCCGCAGATGGACGAGGAGATGCAGGAGTTCTTCCGCCGCTTCTTCGGCGTGCCCATGCCCAACGTGCCGCGCCAGCAGCAGCGCCCCGGCCCGCGCGGCGGCGACAGCGGCCCGGAGGAGGAGCACCCGCGCGGCGTCGGCTCCGGCTTCATCCTCACCGCGGACGGCTACGTGATGACCAACGCGCACGTGGTGGAGGACGCCGACGAGGTGATCGTCACGCTCACCGACAAGCGCGAGTTCAAGGCCAAGATCGTCGGCGCCGACAAGCGCACCGACGTCGCCGTGGTGAAGATCGACGCGACCGGGCTGCCCTTCGTGCGCATCGGGGACGTGAGCCGCGTGAAGGTCGGCGAATGGGTGATGGCCATCGGCTCGCCCTTCGGCCTGGAGAACACCGTCACGGCCGGCATCGTCAGCGCCAAGGGGCGCGACACGGGCGACTACCTGCCCTTCATCCAGACCGACGTGGCGATCAACCCCGGCAACTCCGGGGGCCCGCTGATCAACATGCGCGGCGAGGTGATCGGCATCAACAGCCAGATCTACTCGCGCTCCGGCGGCTTCATGGGCATCTCGTTCGCGATCCCGATCGACGAGGCCACCCGCGTCGCCGAGCAGCTGCGCGTGAGCGGGCGGGTGCAGCGCGGCCGCATCGGCGTGCAGATCGACCAGGTCACGCGCGACGTCGCCGAATCGATCGGCCTGGGCCGTCCGCAGGGCGCGCTGGTGCGCAGCGTCGAGGCCGGCTCGCCGGCCGAGAAGGCGGGCGTGGAAGCCGGCGACATCATCACGAAGTTCAACGGCCAGCAGATCGAGCGCGCCACCGACCTGCCGCGCCTGGTGGGCAACACCAAGCCGGGCAGCCGTGCCAGCCTCACCGTCTTCCGCCGCGGGCAGCTGCACGAGCTCGCGGTGAACGTCGCCGAGTTCGAGCAGGAGCAGGCCAAGGCCGCGCCGGTGCCGCCGGCGCTGGAGAAGCCCAAGTCCTCGCCGGCGGCGCAGTCCATCGGCATCGTGGTGGGCGAGCTGACCGCCGCGCAGAAGAAGGAAGCCCGGGTGAAGGGCGGCGTGCGCGTCGAATCCGTGAGCGAGGGCGCGGCCCAGCGCGCCGGCATCCGCGAGGGCGACATCATCGTCTCGATCGGCAACACCGAGATCAACAACGTGCGCGAGTTCGATGCGGCGGTCGCCCGCCTGGACAAGAGCAAGCCCATCCCGGTGCTGCTGCGCCGCGGCGAGCTGGCCAGCTACCTGCTGATCCGGCCGGCGCGGGGCTGATCCCCGGGCGTCCGCGGGGCTGATCCCCGGGCGTCCGCGGGGCACTCCAGCGTCCGGCGAGAAGCCCCAAGCCCTTGCTCGGGCTTGGGGCTTTCCTTCGCCCGATGGTCAAAAAAAGACAGGCGGCGAAAGTTTTTTGGTGAACGGTCGTTGAAAGGGAATGTGGGCGTCCGCTAACTTGTCGGGCGCTTTAAGAACCGGATTGGGTAGAATCCGCCGCGGCGAGCAGGGGATCCCGGCATATCGCGCGGCGCCTCCACCACGATGCGGGATGGGCACCTCGGCTGCTCCGGCCGATCCACAACTGGCCCACATGTTGTCCCGCCAAGCGCTTTCCCGTCATGTTGAAAACCTGTGTACAAGATGCGAGTTGCTGACCCGCAACGGCCCGGCCGGCAAGAGCGCGAGTCTGTACGCCCGGCGCGTTTTGCCTACAATGAAGCTCCAACTATCGCAGTTGCCATAGATTGTTGGTTCAGGGCGCGTCACCTTCATGACGCGCCCTTTTTTCTTTGTGCGCGCCTTTTGAATCAATCACTTGAACGTTCCCGTTGATGAATCACATCAGAAACTTTTCGATCATCGCGCACATCGACCACGGCAAATCCACGCTCGCAGACCGCCTGATCCAGCGTTGCGGCGGACTCTCCGATCGCGAGATGGAAGAGCAGGTGCTCGACTCGATGGATCTCGAAAAGGAGCGTGGGATAACCATCAAGGCGCAGACCGCCGCACTGACCTACAAGGCGCGTGACGGACAGGTCTACAACCTCAATCTGATCGACACGCCCGGCCACGTCGACTTCTCGTACGAAGTGAGCCGCTCGCTGTCCGCGTGCGAAGGCGCGCTGCTGGTCGTGGATGCGAGCCAGGGCGTGGAAGCGCAGACCGTCGCGAACTGCTACACCGCGCTCGACCTCGGCGTCGAGGTGGTGCCGGTCCTGAACAAGATGGACCTGCCGCAGGCCGACCCCGAGCGCGCGAAGGAGGAGATCGAGGACGTCATCGGCATCGACGCGTCCGGCGCCATCCCGTGCTCCGCCAAGACCGGCATGGGCATCGACGAGATCCTGGAGGCGATCGTCGCCCGCATCCCGGCCCCCAAGGGCAACCCCGCGGGGCCGCTGCGCGCCATGATCATCGACAGCTGGTTCGACAGCTACGTCGGCGTGGTGATGCTCGTGCGCGTGGTCGACGGCCGCCTGGCGCGCGGCGACCGCATCAAGCTGATGGCGACGGAGGCGACCTACGAGGCCAACCAGCTCGGCGTGTTCACGCCCGCCAACGCGCCGCGCGAGGCGCTGGAGGCCGGCGAGGTCGGCTACATCATCGCCGGCATCAAGGAACTGCAGGCGGCCAAGGTGGGTGACACCGTGACCCTCGTGAAGGCGGGCACCGGCGGTGCCGCCTTCACGGCCACGGAACCGCTGCCCGGCTTCAAGGAGATCCAGCCCCAGGTCTTCGCCGGGCTCTACCCGGTGGAGGCCAACCAGTACGACTCGCTGCGCGACAGCCTCGAGAAGCTGAAGCTCAACGACGCGTCGCTGCACTACGAGCCCGAGGTGAGCCAGGCGCTCGGCTTCGGCTTCCGCTGCGGCTTCCTGGGCCTGCTGCACATGGACATCGTGCAGGAGCGGCTGGAGCGCGAGTTCGACCAGGACCTCATCACCACCGCCCCGAGCGTCGTCTACGAGGTCGTCAAGGGCGACGGCGAGGTCATCATGGTGGAGAACCCGGCCAAGATGCCGGACCAGGGCAAGATCCAGGAGATCCGCGAGCCCATCGTCACCGTGCACCTCTACATGCCGCAGGAGTACGTGGGGCCGGTCATGACCCTGGCCAACCAGAAGCGCGGGGTGCAGATCAACATGGCCTACCACGGCCGCCAGGTGATGCTCACGTACGAGCTGCCGCTGGGCGAGATCGTGCTCGACTTCTTCGACAAGCTGAAGTCGGTGAGCCGCGGCTACGCCTCGATGGACTACGAGTTCAAGGAATACCGCGCCTCCGACGTCGTCAAGGTCGACATCCTGCTCAACGGCGACAAGGTCGACGCCCTGTCGATCATCGTGCACCGCACCCAGGCGCAGTACCGCGGCCGGGCCGTCGTGGCCAAGATGCGCGAGATCATCAGCCGCCAGATGTTCGACGTGGCGATCCAGGCGGCGATCGGCGCCAACGTGATCGCCCGGGAGACCGTCAAGGCGCTGCGCAAGAACGTGCTGGCAAAATGCTATGGCGGGGACATCACCCGCAAGCGCAAGCTGCTCGAGAAGCAGAAGGCGGGCAAGAAGCGGATGAAGCAGATCGGGTCCGTGGAGGTCCCGCAGGAAGCCTTCCTCGCCATCCTCCAGGTCGAAGAATAGAAATACAACGATGATGCCTTTCCTCACGGCCGCGGTCCTCGCGGCCTTCGTCGGTTATGCCGGCGCGTGGTACTTCGAGCTCGTCGAAGGCAACTTCGCGCTGCTCCTGTTCCTGGCCACCGTGGTCACCGGCCTGTACTGGCTGGCCGAGCGCCTGTGGTTCCTGCCGCGCCGGCGGCGGGCCGCGGCGGCGCTGGAGGAGGCGGCCGCGCGCCGCAACGCGGACCTCTCGGCCCGCGGGATCGCGGTGGACGACCCGCAGCTCGCCGAGGCGAAGCACAAGGTGCTGGCGCAGCCCTGGTGGCTGGACTGGACGGCGGGCCTGTTCCCGGTGATCCTGGCCGTCTTCGTCCTGCGCTCCTTCCTGTTCGAGCCGTTCAAGATCCCCTCGGGCTCCATGATCCCGACGCTGCAGATCGGGGACCTGATCCTCGTGAACAAGTTCACCTATGGCCTGCGCCTGCCGGTGATCAACACCAAGCTGACCGAAGGCACGCCGCCGAAGCGCGGCGACGTGATGGTGTTCCGCTACCCGCCCAAGCCCTCGCTGGACTACATCAAGCGCGTGATCGGCGTGCCGGGCGACGAGGTCGCCTACCTGAACAAGCGGCTGACCATCAACGGCCAGCCGGTGCCCGTGACGCAGCTGCCGGACTACTTCGACCGCGACGCGATGCGCTACTTCAAGCAGTTCCAGGAGACGATCGGCGGCAAGACCCACGCGTTCCTGAACGACGACGAGCGGCCCGCCTTCGTGCCGGGGGTGGAGGAGTTTCCGTTCAAGCAGAATTGCCGCTACAGTGTCGAGGGGGTCGTCTGCAAGGTGCCGGAGGGGCACTACTTCATGATGGGCGACAACCGGGACAATTCGCTCGACTCGCGCTACTGGGGTTTCGTGCCGGACAAGAACATCGTCGGCAAGGCGTTCCTGATCTGGATGAATTTCGGCGACTTCAAGCGCATCGGCACATTCCAATGATCGAGGAACGGAGGGCTTTCATGGCAGTCAAATCGCGGCAATCGGGCATGTCGATCGTCACGCTGATCTTCATCCTGGCGGTGCTGGCGGCGGTGGGGGCGGTCGCGCTGCAGGCGTTCCCGTCGGTGCTCGAATACCAGGCGGTGCTGCGGGCCATCAACAAGGCCAAGGACGAGGGCTCGCCGGCGGCGGTGCGCGCGGCGTTCGACCGCTATGCCGACATCGACAGCATCAGCTCGATCCACGGCAAGGACCTCGAGGTCACCAAGAACGGCGACCAGAACATCGTGTCGTTCGCCTACGAGAAGGAATACCACATGTTCGGCCCCGCCTGGCTGACCCTCAAGTACGAGGGCCAGTCGCGGCCCGGCCGCTGACGACGACCCCGTGGCCGACGCGCTCGCGGGGCTGCAGCAGCGGCTGCAGCACCGCTTCCAGGATCCCCGCCTGCTGGCGCGGGCCCTCACCCACCGCAGTTTCTCGGCCGAACACAACGAGCGGCTGGAGTTCCTGGGCGATTCCGTCCTGAACCTCGCCGTGTCCGCGCTGCTGTACGAGCAGCTGCAGTCCCTGCCCGAGGGCGACCTCACCAAGGTGCGCGCCTCGCTGGTCAAGCAGGAATCGCTGCACCAGCTGGCGCTCGCGCTCGGGCTGCCGGAGCTGATCCGCCTGGGCGAGGGCGAGCTGCGCACGAACGGCCGGCAGCGGCCCTCCATCCTGGCCGACGCGCTGGAGGCGGTGATCGGCGCCGTCTACCTCGACGGCGGGTACGCTCCCGCGGACGCGCTGGTGCGCCGGCTGTTCCGCAACGTGGAGCTGAAGCCGGCGCTGGCCGTGGCCGCCAAGGATGCCAAGACCGAGCTGCAGGAAGTCCTGCAGGGGCGCCGGATGAGCCTGCCCGTGTACCGGGTCGTGGGCACCCTGGGCGCCGCGCACAAGCAGACTTTCGACGTCGAATGCGAAGTGGCCGAGCTGGGCCTGGTGGAACGCGGGATCGGCGGATCGCGCCGGGCCGCCGAACAGGCCGCCGCAGCCGCTATGCTGTTGGCGCTGAAGTCCAAACTGAAATGAGCGAGAGCCCCCATCCCGGCCTTCCCCCCGAGGGCGAAGGCGAAACGGCCGTCGGCGCGCAGCGCTGCGGCCTGGTCGCGATCGTGGGCAAGCCCAACGTCGGGAAGTCCACGCTGCTGAACGCGCTGGTCGGCCAGAAGATCAGCATCACGTCGCGCAAGGCCCAGACCACGCGCCACCGCATCACCGGCGTGCGCACGGAAGGGAACGCGCAGTTCGTCTTCGTCGACACGCCGGGCTTCCAGACGCGCCACAGCTCCGCCCTGAACCGCTCCCTGAACAAGGCCGTGACCGGCGTCGTCGGCGACGTGGACGTGGTGCTGTTCGTGGTGGAGGCCGGCAACTTCACGCTGGGCGACGCCAAGGTGCTGGCGCTGCTGAAGCCCGGCATCCCGGCCATCCTGGTCGCCAACAAGCTGGACCTCGTGCACCGCCGCGGCGAGCTGGCGCCGTGGCTGCGGGACATGCAGCAGCGGCATCCCTTCGCCGAGTTCATGCCGATCTCGGCCAAGCAGCCCAAGGACATCGCCCGCCTGCTGGAAGTCTGCGGCAAGTACCTGCCGGAGCAGCCCTGGTGGTACGGCGAGGACGAGCTCACCGACCGCAGCGAGCGCTTCATGGCCGGCGAGATGATCCGCGAGAAGCTGTTCCGGCTGACCGGCGAGGAGCTGCCCTACACCTCCACGGTGGTGGTGGAGAAGTTCGAGGAAGAGCCCAGCCCGAAATTCAAGCGGATGGTGCGCATCGCCGCCACCGTCGTCGTCGAGCGCGACAGCCACAAGGCGATGGTGATCGGCGAGGGCGGCGAGAAGCTCAAGCGCATCGGCACCGAGGCGCGCCAGGAGCTGGAACAGCTGTTCGACGCCAAGGTGTTCCTGCAGCTGTTCGTGAAGGTCCGCTCCGGCTGGGCGGACGACGAGGCCCGCGTCCGCTCCTTCGGCTACGAATGAAGCGCATCGCCGACGAACCGGCGTTCGTCCTGCACCGCTACGACTGGAGCGAGTCCAGCCTGATCCTGGAGCTGCTCACGCGCCACTACGGCCGCATCGCCGTGGTCGCCAAGGGCGCGAAGAAGCCCAGCTCGAACTTCCGTCCCGTGCTGCTGCCGCTGCAGCCGCTGCACGTGGCCTTCGGCGGCGACGCCGAGATCCGCACGCTGAAGGCGGCCGAGTGGGTCGGCGGGCAGGTCATGCCGACCGGCGACGCGCTGCTGTCCGGCTACTACCTCAACGAGCTGCTGCTGCGCCTGCTGGCCCGCGACGACCCGCATCCGGCCCTGTTCGACGTCTATGCGGCGGCGGTGCGCGTGCTGGCGGCGAACGAGCCGGCGATGCTGCAGCCGGCCCTGCGCGCCTTCGAGCTGCTGCTGCTGCGCGAGATCGGCCTGCTGCCGACGCTGGACCTGCAGACGGCCACGCTGGCGCCGCTGGACCCAAGACAGGCCTACGCCCTGCGGCCCGAAGGCGGCCTCCTGGAAGCGCAGGAGGGCGACGGCCGCGGCAGCCTCCCCGGCGCGCAGTGGCAGGCGCTGCAGGCGGCGCTGGACGACCCGGCGCCCTTCAACGCGACGCTGCAGCAGGCCGCGGCCATGGGCGAGCTCAAGCCGCAGCTGCGCGCGCTGCTGCACTACCATTGCGGCGTCGCCACGCTGCGCACGCGCCAATTGATGATCGACCTGCAGGGCCTATGAGCACAGCGCTTTCCGTCAACCTCAACAAGGTCGCGCTGGTGCGCAACACCCGCCACCTGGGCATCCCCAGCGTCACCCGCGCCGCCACCCTGTGCCTGCAGGCGGGGGCGCACGGCGTCACGGTGCATCCCCGCCCGGACGCCCGCCACATCCGCGCCGAGGACGTGCGCGAACTGCACGCGCTGCTGGCCGCCTGGCCGCAGGCGGAGTTCAACATCGAGGGCAACCCCTTCCACAACCTGATGGACTTCGTGCGCGAGCTGCGGCCGCAGCAGTGCACCTTCGTGCCCGACAGCGAAGGCCAGTTCACCAGCGACCACGGCTGGGACCTGCGCGCCGACGCCGAACGTGTCCGCCCGCTGGTCGCCGAGGCCCGCGCCCTGGGCGTGCGCGTGAGCCTCTTCATGGATGCCGACCCGGAGGCCATGCCCCTGGCCCAGGCCGTGGGCGCCGACCGCGTCGAGCTCTACACCGAACCCTATGCGGCGGCCTGGGGCACGCCGCGCCAGGCGGAGGAGCTCCGGCGCTTCGCCGCCGCCGCGCGGGCCGCGCAGGACTGCGGCCTGGGCGTGAACGCCGGCCACGACCTCAACCGCGACAACCTGCCGGACTTCCTGCGCGCCGTCCCCGGCGTGCTGGAGGTGTCGATCGGCCACGCCCTGGTCGCGGACGCGCTGGAGCTGGGCTACGCAGCCACGGTGCGCGCCTACCTGGACGCCATCGCGCGCGGCGCCCGCCCGTGATCTACGGCATCGGCACCGACATCTGCGACGTGCGCCGCATCCGCGCCTCGTTCGAACGCCATGGCGAGCGCTTCGTGCGCAAGATCCTCGGAGACGCCGAGTTCGCGACCTGGCAGGCGCGCAGCGCCCGCTGGCCCGAACGCGGCGTTCGCTTCCTCGCCACGCGCTTCTCGGCCAAGGAAGCCTTCAGCAAGGCGGTCGGGCTGGGCATGCGCATGCCCATGACCTGGCGCGCCTGCGAGGTGGGCAAGCTGGCTTCCGGCAAGCCGGTGATCGTGCTGCACGGCGAGCTGAAGGCCTGGTGCGAGGCGCGCGGGCTGAAGGCGCAGGTGAGCGTCACCGACGAGAGCGACTACGCGGCGAGTTTCGTCGTCATCGAACAGGAAGAGAAGAACCATGAGTGAGCATGCCCCGGTGGTCATCGACGTCGCCGGCCTGGCGCTGGACGACGCGGACCGGCGCCGCCTGGCGCACCCGCTGGTCGGCGGGATGATCCTCTTCGCCCGCAACTGGGACAGCCGCGAGCAGCTCGCGGCCCTGTGCGCAGAGGTCAAGGCGGTCCGGCCCGACCTGCTGATCTCGGTGGACCACGAGGGCGGACGCGTGCAGCGCTTCCGCAGCGACGGCTTCACCCACCTGCCGCCCATGCGCCGCTTCGGCGAGCTGTGGTTCGACGACGGCCGGGCGGGCGAGGGCACGGGCGCGATGCGCGCCATGGAAGCGGCGACGGCCGCCGGCTACGTGCTGGGCGCGGAGCTGCGGGCCTGCGGCGTCGACTTCAGCTTCACGCCGGTGCTGGACCTGGACTTCGGCGCCAGCTCCGTGATCGGCGACCGCTCCTTCGCGCGCGACCCGCGGGTGGCGACGCTGCTGGCGAAGAGCCTGATGCACGGCCTGCTGCAGGCGGGCGTGGCCAACTGCGGCAAGCACTTCCCGGGGCACGGCTACGTGAAGGCGGATTCGCACCTGGAGATCCCGGTGGACGACCGCCCGCTGAAGGCGATCCTGGGCGACGACGCGCTGCCCTACGAGTGGCTGGGCACGACGCTCACCAGCGTGATGCCGGCGCACGTGATCTACAGCAAGGTGGACCGCCGCCCGGCGGGCTTCTCGCCGCGCTGGCTGAACGAGATCCTGCGCGAGCAGCTGCAGTTCCAGGGCGCGATCTTCAGCGACGACCTGAGCATGGCCGGCGCCCGCAAGATCGAAGGCCGGGAGGTCAGCTACACCGAAGCCGCGCTGGTGGCGCTGAACGCCGGCTGCGACATGGTCCTGCTGTGCAACGAATCGGTGAACAGCCCGGGCGGCACGGCGATCGACGAGATGCTGGACGGCCTGTCGGAAGCGCAGTCCCGCGGCGAATGGCACGCGAGCGAAGCGAGCGAGCAGCGCAGGCTGGCGCTGCTGCCCTGCGGACCGTCCATCACCTGGGACGCGCTGATGACGGAGCCGCGCTACATGCGGGCGTTGTCGCTGTTGCCGTAGGAAGCCGGATTACCGGACGCAAAGGTCGCAAAGGTTGCGCAGAAGTCGCAAAAAAATCCTTTAAAGGTTTTCTTTTGCGACCTTTGCGTGCTTTTGCGACTTTTGCGTCCGGCTGTCCGTATTCCTATCCCTCCCGCCGCAGCGCCGGGAACAGGATCACGTCGCGGATGCTCGGGCTGTCCGTCAGCAGCATCATCAGCCGGTCGATGCCGATGCCGCAGCCGCCCGCGGGCGGCATGCCGTATTCGAGGGCGCGGACGAAGTCGTGGTCGAAGAACATCGCTTCGTCGTCGCCCGCGTCCTTCGCGCTCACCTGCGCCTGGAAGCGCGCGGCCTGGTCCTCGGCGTCGTTCAGTTCGGAGAAGCCGTTGGCCATCTCGCGGCCCGTGATGTACAGCTCGAAGCGCTCCGTCACCTCCGGCCGCTGGTCGTTGGCGCGGGCCAGCGGCGAGATCTCGGTCGGGTGCTCCATGATGAAGGTCGGCTGCCACAGCTTCTCCTCCACCTTCTCCTCGAAGTAGAGCACCTGCAGCGAGGCGAGCGAGCGGCCCGACAGGCGATCCTTCTCCTCGGTGAGGCCCAGCTTGCGCAGCTGGCCGATGAGCCAGTCGCGGTTGCCCACGTTCTCGCCGGCCTCGCTGTGGCGCACGATCGCTTCGGGAATGGTCAGCCGCTCGAAGGGCTTCGCGAGGTCCACGGCCTGGCCGCCGTAGGACAGCTGCAGCGTGCCCACCGCCTTCTGCGCCGCGTCGCGCAGCAGCGCCTCGGTGAAGTCCATCAGGTCCTGGTAGTTCCAGTAGGCCGCGTAGAACTCCATCATCGTGAACTCGGGGTTGTGCCTCACCGAGATCCCTTCGTTGCGGAAGTTGCGGTTGATCTCGAACACGCGCTCGAAGCCGCCCACCAGCAGGCGCTTGAGGTACAGCTCCGGCGCGATGCGCAGGTACATCGCCTGGTCCAGCGCGTTGTGGTGCGTGACGAAGGGCTTGGCGTTGGCGCCGCCGGGGATCGGGTGGAGCATGGGCGTCTCCACTTCCAGGAAGCCGTGCTGCACCATGAAGTCGCGGATGCCCGACATCGCCTTGCTCCGGGCGACGAAGCGCTTGCGCGCCTCCTCGTCGGTCATCAGGTCCACGTAGCGCTGGCGGTACTTCACCTCCTGGTCGGCGACGCCGTGGAACTTGTCCGGCATCGGCCGCAGGCTCTTGGTGAGCATGCGGATGCTGGTCGCGTGCAGCGAGAGCTCGCCGGTCCGCGTCTTGAACACCTTGCCCTCGGCGCCGACGATGTCGCCCAGGTCCCAGTGCTTGAAGGCGGCGTAGGCCTCCTCGCCCACGGCGTCGCGCGTCACGTAGACCTGGATGCGGCCGCTCGCGTCCTGCAGCGTGGCGAAGCTGGCCTTGCCCATGACGCGCTTGAGCATCATCCGGCCGGCCACGCGCGCCATCGGCGCCTCGGCTTCCAGCTGTTCGGCCGTCTTGCCGCCGTGCGCATCGTGCAGCTGCTGCGCCTGCGCGCCCGGCTTGAAGTCGTTCGGGAAGGCCGGCCCCCCGCCGTTGCGCTGCGCCTCGCGCAAGGCCTTGAGCTTGTCGCGGCGCTCCGCGATCAGCTGGTTCTCGTCGGTGGGCTGGGGGCTGGGGGTGGAGGACATGGACCGGGCGCGGCTGCGCGGGAGGGCGAAACCCTCCATTGTAGGTTTCGCCGGCGAGCCCGGCCGTACGCCCCCGATAATCCCGCCATGTTCCTCCGGACCGGCGTCCTCTCGCTTTCGCTGCTCCTCGCCAGCCGGTTCCTGGGACTGCTGCGCGAGTCGGCGCTGGCCGCCGCCTTCGGCACCAGCGGCATGGGCGACGTGGCCGTGCTGATGCTGACCTTGCCCGACTGGCTCACGGGCGTGCTGGCCAGCGGCGCGCTCGCCTATGTGCTCCTGCCCGCGTGGGCGAACGAGGAGGCGGCCCGCATCGCCGCGAGCCAGCGCAGCGTCGCCCGACGCCTGCTGGCGGGCGGTGTCGTGATGGCGCTGCTCCTCGCGGTGGCGCACGTGCCCGTCCTGGGCTGGCTGGCGGGCGGACTGCCGCCGGCGCTGCAGGAGCCGGCCGCGACCGGCCTCCTGTGGGCCGCGGCCGCCGTGCCGCCGGCCCTGCTGGCCGCCCTGTGGGTCACGAGGCTGCAGCACGAACGCGATTTCACGGGCCTCTATGCCGCCAACCTGGTCGTCAACGCGGTGCTGATCGCGGCGCTGGTCGTCGCGGCATGGACCGGCGGCGCACCGCATGCCGACGTCGCGGTGCTGGGCACGGGCTTGGTGCTCGCGATGGCGGCGCGGCTCGCCTGGCTGCGCAGGCGGCAGCGGCCGGTGCGGCGCGTTGCTGCCGCGGCCGATACCGTAGCCCTGCCGGGCGCTTCGGTGTGGCTCTGGGCCGCCGCCGCCGCGGGCCTGCCGCTCGCATTGCCCTTCGCCGCGCGATCGCTCGCCTCGCAGGACGCGCCGGGCGCGCTGGCGGCCTTCAACTACGCCTGGAAGCTGGTGGAGTTGCCACTGGTCCTGGCGATCCAGCTCGTGGGCACGCTGGCGCTGGGGCCGATCGCGCGGGCCGTGCGCAGCGGTTCCGCGCCGGAGACGGCGGCGATGTTGCGGCGCGGCTTCGCGCTCGCCTGGACGCTCGCCTGCGCCAGCGCGGCCGGCCTGCTGCTGGCCGCCCCCGCCGTCGCGCAACTGCTGTTCGGCTGGGGCCGCATGCAGGCGGAGGGGCTCGCCGCGATCGCGCAGTGGGGCGGGATCGGCGCCTGGAGCCTGCTGCCGCAAGCGCTCGCCACCATCGCGACGGCGGCGCTGGCCGCGCAGGGGCGGCTGCGCGTCGCGGTGTTCGGCTACGCCGCGGCGCTGGTGATCCTGCTGCTGTCCCGGGCCAGCGACGGCGGCACGCTGATGGCCTGGCTGGACGGACTCTGGACGGCCATCGCCCTGCTGCTGCTGCATGCCCTGCGCCCGGCCGGCCAGGGCTGGCTGCCGTGGCGGGCGCTCGGCGTCGCCGGGGGCGCCGTGCTGGTCCTGCAGGCGCTCACCTGGACCTTCGGCCTGCCGCAGAGCCTGGCCTTGCAGTGGCTTGCCGCTGTGGCAGGCGCGGCCGCCGTCCTGGGCGCCACATGGTGGGCCAGCGGCGACCTGCGCTCCGCACTGGCGCGATAATCATTGCGGGCATGCTCGAGCTGATCCAGATCACCAACGATCCGGCGTTCGCCCAGCGCTGCGATGCGTTGGGCGGCTTCCGCCTGTTCGTCGATCTCGAGCGCCTCGGCAAGGCCGAGCGCCAGGCGGGCCGCGACACCTTCATCAGCGCCCACCGCCTCGAGGACGTCGCCCGCATCCGCGCGGTGCTGCGCAATTCGCGCCTGATGGTGCGCGTCAATCCGCTGCACGAAGGCACGCCCGGCGAAGTCGATGCGGCGCTCGCCGCCGGCGCCGACTGCCTCATGCTGCCCATGTTCACGGGCGCGTCCGACCTCGGCGCCTTCTCCGCGATCGTCGCCGGCCGGGCGCCCATCGTGCCGCTGCTGGAAACCGCCGCGGCGCTGGCCAGCGTGGAGCAATGGGCCGGCACGCCCGGCCTGCAGGAGATCTACGTCGGGCTGAACGACCTGCACCTGTCGCTCGGCTGCCGCTTCATGTTCGAGCCGCTGGCCGATGGCAGCGTGGAACGCGTCGCCGCGGTCGCGCGCCGCCACGGCCTGCCCTTCGGCTTCGGCGGCATCGCGCGGCTCGACGAAGGCCTGCTGCCCGGGCGCGACGTGCTGGCGGAACACCTGCGCCTGGGCTCCGCATCGGTGATCCTGTCGCGCACCTTCCATCGCGACGACGCCATGGATTTCGAGCGTGAGGTCGCGGCGCTGCGCGCGGCCGAAAGCGAACTGGCGGCGCGCTCGCCGCAGCAGGTCCAGGCGGACGCGCAGCGCATCACCGCGCGCATCCGTTCCATCGCCGCGGGGCTGCCCGCGCGGCCATGAAGCGCCTGGTGGACATCGTGCTGGCCGGCCTCGCGCTCCTGCTGCTGAGCCCGGTGCTGCTGGCCACCGCCGTGGCGGTCGCCTGGGACAGCGGCTTCCCCGTGCTGTTCCGGCAGGAGCGCGTCGGCCGCGACGGGCGCAGCTTCGGCATGCTCAAGTTCCGCAGCATGGTGCTCGACGCCGCCACGATCGGCCCGTTCAACACCGCGGCGAACGATCCGCGCATCACGCGCGTCGGCCGCTTCATCCGCCGCACCAGCCTGGACGAACTGCCGCAGCTGGTGAACGTGCTGCGCGGCGACATGAGCCTGGTCGGCCCGCGGCCCGACCTGCCGGTGCAGCGCTCTCTCTACAACGACGCTGACTGGGCCCTGCGCTGCAGCGTGCGCCCCGGCATCACCGGCCTGGCGCAGGTGGAACTGCGCTCCGAAGGCACGGAAGACCAGCGCCGCGAACTGGACCTGCGCTACGTGCGCGAACGCAGCCTCTGGCTGGACCTGCGCATCCTCGCGCGCACCGTCGGCCGCCTCTCCGGCCAGGGCGCGAACTGACATGTGCGGCATCTTCGGCTACTGGGACCGCGAGCGCCGGGCGCTGGCGGACGAGGCGCTGGCGCGCATGGCCCGCAGCCTGGTGCATCGCGGGCCGGACGACGAGGGCATCCGCCACCAGCACGAGCGCGGCGTGGCCGTGGGCAACCGGCGGCTGTCCGTCATCGACCTCGCGCTCGGGCACCAGCCCTTCGTGTCCGACGACGGCCGCATCGCGATCGTGCAGAACGGGGAGATCTTCAACTTCGTCGAGCTCGCCGACGCACTGCGGGCGCAGGGCGTGCGCCTGGACACGCATTCCGACACCGAGGTGCTGCTGCGCCTGTACGAGCGCGAGGGCCTGGACTTCGTGCACCGCCTCAACGGCATGTTCGCCATCGCGATCGACGATGCGCGCGACGATTCGCTCACGCTGGTGCGCGACCGCATCGGCGTCAAGCCCCTGTACGTCGCGGAGCAGGGCGGCCGCACGCTGTTCGGCTCGGAGATCAAGGCGCTGCTGCAGGCGCTGGACGCGCAGCCGGCGGTCGACCTCGAGGCGCTGCACCACTACCTGAGCTTCAACTACATCCCGGCGCCCTGGACCGTGTGGCAGAACATCCGGCACGTGCTGCCCGGCTGCTGGATGAAGTTCACCCGCGCCGGCGCACGCCAGGGCCGCTGGTGGAACCTGGCCGCGCAGCAGCAGCGCGAACAGGACTTCGCCGCCTGGTCCGAGGAGTTCCTCGCCATCCTGGACGATGCGACGCGCATCCGCCTGCGCGCCGACGTGCCCTGGGGCGCCTTCCTGTCCGGGGGCGTGGACTCCAGCAGCGTCGTCGCGCTGATGGCGCGGCACGTGCGGCGGCCGGTGCGCACCTTCTGCATCGGCTTCGCCGACCCGCGCTTCGACGAGTCGGCCTTCGCGGCGCAGGCGGCGCAACGCTTCGGCTGCCAGCACACCAGCGAGGTCGTGGAGCTGAACATGCTGGAACGCTGGCCCCAGGTGCTGCACCACCTGGACCAGCCGCACGGCGACGCCTCCTTCCTGCCGACGCTGCGCGTGAGCGAGCTCGCGGCGCGCCACGTCAAGGTGGTGCTGACCGGCGATGGCGGCGACGAGCTCTTCGCGGGCTACGACAAGTACGCGGCTTACTTCGCCCGTCCGGACGCCTTCACGCAGGACGTGCAAGCCTTCCAGCGCAGCTACTTCGACGCGATCTCGCTGTTCGCGCCGCAGGCGAAGCAGGCCTTGTACCGGCCGGCTGTCGCGCAGCGGCTGGCCGGCCTCGACAGCTTCGAGGCGGCGGCCCGCCCCTGGTTCGCCGAGGCCGCGCACTTCGACCGCGTGAACCAGGCGCTGTACCTCGACATGCAGCTGCTCCTGTGCGGCAACAACCTGGTGAAGCCCGACCGCATGGGCATGGCGGTGTCCATCGAGGCGCGCACACCCTTCCTGGACTGGCGGATGATGGAGTTCGCCTTCCGCGCGCCCGGCGCCACCAAGCTGTCCCCGGAAGGCGACAAGAAGCACTGGTACAAGCGCGCGGTCGCGCCCCTGATCGGCGAGGACCTTGCCTACCGGCGCAAGCAGATGTTCACCGTGCCGGTGGGCGAGTGGTTCCGGCACGAGAGCCATGGCTGGCTGCGGCAGGTGCTGGCCGCGAGCGCCCTCGTGCAGGAGCTGTTCGAGCCCGGCCGGGTGGAAGGCATGCTGCAGCGGCACCGGGACGGCAGCGCCAACTTCACCCGTGAGCTGCGCGCGCTGGCCGCGCTGGCGCTGTGGGATGCGCAGCGATGAAGGTCCTGTTCGTCTGCTACGGCGGCGGCCACGTGGAGATGTGCCTGCCGGTGATGCGCGCGCTGCGCGAACAGGTGCCCGGCGTGGAGGCCCGCATCCTGGCGCTGACCACGGCGGCCGGCGTCGCCCGCCGCGCCGGCGAGCAGCCGCTGGGTTTCCGCGATTTCATCGCCGGCGAGCAGGGCGCGCGCGCGCTGCGCTACGGCGAAGCCTTGCTGGGCGAACAGCGGCATCCCGACGTCGCCCGCGAGGAGTCGCTCGCCTACCTCGGGCTCAACTTCCTCGAATGGGTGGAGACGCTGGGCGAGGACGCTGCCTGGCAGCGCTGGCGCGAGACCGGCCGCCAGGGCTTCCTTCCCGTGCAGCGGCTGCGCCGCATCCTGCAGCAGTTGCGGCCGGACGTCGTCGTGGCCACCAACTCGCCGCGCAGCGAGCAGGCCGCGATCGAGGCCGCGCAGGCGCTGGGCATCCCCACGCTGTCCATGGTGGACCTGTTCGCGCTGCCCGGCGACCCCTACCGCGCGCGCAGCGTGCACGCCGACCGCATCACGGTGCTGTCGGAGGCGACGCGGCGCAACCTGCTGGAGGCCGGCGTCGATCCGCAGCGGATCGTCGTCACCGGCAATCCCGCGTTCGATGCGCTCGCCGGCGCGCAGGCGCAGGCCGAGGCCACGCGCTTCCGCGCCGGGCGCGGCTGGGGCGAGCGGCCCATCGTGCTGTGGGCCGGACACATGGAACCGGACGACGCGGATCCGCGCTGGGCCGGCGCCGCCCTGGGGCAGGCCGTCCAGCAGCGACTGGTGGATTTCACGCTCGCCCGCGAAGAGGCGGCGCTGGCGGTGCGCTACCACCCGAACGAATGGCACCGCTTCACCCCGCCGCCGCCGCATGCGCGGCTGCACTGGAGCCAGCCGGATCGCGAGCCGCTGCTGCCCGTGCTCGCCGCCGCCGACGCCGTGGTCGTGCAGGCGACCACGGTCGGCGCGCAGGCGCACGCCGCCGGCAAGCAGGTGATCGGCCTCGCCTTCTCGCCGCTGGTGCAGCGCTCGGGCATGGACTACGGGCGGCTGGGCATGGGCGTGGCGGCCCCGGACCTGCAGGCGCTCCCGGACCTGCTTTCGCAACAGCTGCGCTCCGCCCGTCGCGAGCGGCCCGCCGCCGGGCCGCAGGGCAGCGCGGCGCAGCGCGTCGCGCATGAAATAGCCGCTCTGGCAGCAAGGAACCGCGCATGAAGGCGCCCCGCATCCTCGGACTCGTCCTCGCCCGCGGCGGCAGCAAGCGCCTGCCCGGGAAGAACCTCCGGCCGCTGGCCGGCAAGCCGCTGGTGGCCTGGAGCATCGAGCAGGCCCGCGCCTGCGGCGCGATCCTGGACGTGGTGGTCTCCACCGACGACGCCGCGATCGCCGAGGTGGCGCGGCAGCACGGCGCCCGCGTGCCCTTCCTGCGGCCCCCCGCGCTCGCGGACGACAGCAGCACCTCGGCCGACGCGGCGCTGCATGCACTGGACTGGCTGCGCACGCAGGAGGCCCGCCACTTCGACGCCGTCGTCCTGCTGGAGCCGACCTCCCCGCTGCGGGCGAGCACGGACCTGCAAGGCGTCGCCGGGCTGCTGGCCCGGCGCTGGGACGAGACGGACGCCATCGTCACCGTCGGCCGCGTGCAGCTGGAGCAGCCGGCCGTGATGAAGCGCATGGACGCCGACGGTCGCCTCGCGCCCTGGTCGGCGCCCGCCGATGGCGAACCGCCGGTGGCCTGGTTCCCCTATGGCGTGGCCTACGCGGTGAAGACCGAGGCGCTGGAGCGCTTCCGCACTTTCTACCCGCCGCGGGTCCTCGGGTACACAATCGAACGCTGGCAGAACTACGAAGTCGACGACCTGTTCGACTTCCTCTGCGTGGAAGCCGTGATGCAACATTTCCAGGGAAGGCTGCCGTGAAGGCGCTGGTGATCGGTTTGGGATCCATGGGCCGGCGCCGCGTGCGCTGCCTGCGCGCCCAGGGCGTGCAGGACGTGAGCGGCTTCGACCCGCGGGCCGACCGGCGCGCGCAGGCGGCGCAGGAGTACGGCATCGCGGTGCCCGAGCAGCTCGCCGCCGAAGAATTGCGCGGCTTCGACGTCGTCGTGATCTCCACGCCGCCGGACCAGCACCACACGGCGATCGCCTGGGCGATAGCCGCCGGCAAGCCCTGCTTCGTGGAAGCGAGCGTGATCCGCGATCCGCTGCCGGCGCTGGCCGCGCGCGCGCAGGCGACAGGCGTGCTGGTCGCGCCCTCGTGCACGCTGCGCTTCCACCCCGCGATCCGCGAGATCACGCACATCGTGCGCTCCGGCCGCTATGGCCGCGCCTGCAACTTCTCCTACCACTGCGGCCAGTACCTGCCGGACTGGCACCCGTGGGAGAAGGTCAGCGATTACTACGTCTCCAACCCGCTCACCGGCGGCGCGCGCGAGATCGTGCCCTTCGAGCTCACCTGGATCGTGGACGCCTTCGGCTGGCCGCGGACGGTGCAGGGCATGAAGCTGCGCACCACCGACGTCGGCGCGCCCATCGACGACACCTACGCGGCGCTGCTGCATTTCGAGGAAGGCGTCGGCAGCCTGGTCGTGGACGTCGTCGCGCGCCAGGCGGTGCGCAAGCTCACCCTCAACTTCGAACGGGCCTCGCTGGCCTGGGACTGGGACAGCGGCGTGATCCGCATCTACGAGGCCGATGGCGGCCGCACGGTGGAGATCGCTCCCCCGCGCAGCGACGCCCACGCCGGCTACCACCAGAACATCGGCGAGGCCATGTACATGGAAGAGATCGCCAGCTTCCTCGCGGCGGCGCAGGGACGCGGACGCTTCCCGCACACGCTGGAAGACGACATCCGCGTGCTGGAACTGCTGGAACGCATCGAGGGCCACGCATGACGAGCTACAGCGAGCGCCTGCACCGCGTCATCCCCGGGGGGGCGCACACCTATTCGCGCGGGGACGACCAGCACCCGGCCAACGCGCCCGAGATCCTGGTGAGCGGCAAGGGCGCCTACGTCACGGCGCCGGACGGCCGCACGCTGCTGGACTACGGCATGGGCCTGCGCGCGGTGACGCTGGGCTACGCGGACGAGCGCATCAACCGGGCCGGGATCCGCGGCATGGAGCTGGGCGTCAACCTCACGCGCGCTTCCGTGCTGGAGCTGGAGGCGGCCGAGCGCATCGTGGACCTGATCCCCGGCGCCGACATGGTGAAGTTCGCCAAGAACGGCTCCAACGTCACGACCGCCGCGGCCAAGGTCGCGCGCGCCTTCACCGGCCGGCCGCTGGTGTGCGTGCCGCGCCAGCATCCCTTCTTCTCCTTCGACGACTGGTTCATCGGCGCCACGGCGCTGCAACGCGGCATCCCGGAGGTGCATCACGCGACCACGCTGCTGTTCGACTACGGCGACATCGCCAGCCTGCAGAAGCTGTTCGCGGAGCATCCGGGCCGGATCGCCGGCGTGATGCTGGAGCCGGCGACCACCGTCGGGCCCTGCGATGAAGCGCCCGGTTACGACCGCCTGCAGCCGCCCACGCCGGCCGTGGCGCAGTGGCCGGGCAACTTCCTGCGGCAGGTGCAGGACCTGTGCCGGCGCGAGGGCGCGCTCTTCATCCTCGACGAGATGATCACCGGCTTCCGCTGGGACCTGCGCGGGGCCGCGCACCTGTTCGGAGTGCAGCCGGACCTGAGCACCTTCGGCAAGGGCATGGCCAACGGCTTCGCCGTCGCCGCGCTGGTGGGACGCCGCGAGGTGATGGAAGTCGGCGCGATCAACAAGCCGGGGCAGGAACGCACCTTCCTGGTCTCCACCACGCACGGCGGCGAGATGGCGAGCCTCGCGGCCTTCCTCGAGACGGTGCGGGTCTACGAGGAGAAGGACGTGGTCCGGCACCTGTGGCAGTACGGCGCGCGGTTGATGACGGGGCTGGAACGGGTCGCGCGCGAAGCCGGCGTCGCGCAGCAGTTCCAGCTGCAGGGCAACGCCATCTCGATGAACTACGCGACCTTCGATGCGCAAGGCCAGCCCAGCCTGCCGCTGCGCACGCTGTTCGCGCAGGAGATGGTGCGCCAGGGCGTGCTGATGCCCTGGGTGGCGCCCAGCTTCGCGCATGGCGAAGGGGAGCTGGAGCGCACGTTCGAAGCGGCGCGCGCCGCGCTCGGCGTGTTCGCGCAGGCGCTCGAATCCGGCGTCGAGCGCTTCCTCGAAGGCCCGGCGATCAAGCCCGTGTTCCGCAAGTTCAACTGACATGGCCGGCCACCCCTTCCGCCTGGACGGCAAGACCATCGCGATGACCGGCGCGGCCGGCATCATCGGGCAGGGCGCCGTCGCTGCCTTCCTGGAGGCGGGGGCGCGCGTCTGCGCGCTCGATCGCAGCGTCGAAGCGCTCGAGGCGCTGGGGCCGGACGGCGAGCGGCTGCTGAAGATCCCCATGGACGTCAGCGACCCGCGGAGCGTGCGCGCCGCGGCCGGCCGCCTGCACGCGCAGTGGGGCAGCGCGGACGTCCTGTTCAACAACGCGGCCACCAAGAGCGACAACTTCTTCGCGCCCTTCGAGGACTTCCCGCTGGAGGACTGGAACGCGGTGCTGGCGGTGAACCTCACCGGCGCGATGCTGTGCGCGCAGGCCTTCGGCGCGCCCATGGCGACGCGCGGCCGCGGCGCGATCGTCAACACGCTTTCCATCTACGGCATCGTCGCGCCCGACCAGCGCATCTACGAAGGCTCCGAGTACGAGGGGCGCGCGATCAACACGCCGGCCATCTACTCGGCCAGCAAGGCGGGGCTCTGGGGCCTGACGCAGTACCTCGCCAGCTACTGGGGCGGGCAGGGCGTGCGCGTGAACGCGATCACGCCGGGCGGCGTGTTCAGCGGCCAGAACGAGACCTTCGTCCGGAACTACGCGCAGCGCGTGCCGCTCGGGCGCATGGCGCGGCGCGAGGACATCGTGAACGGCATGCTGTTCCTGGCCAGCGACGCCGCGAGCTACCTGAACGGCCACAACCTCGTCGTCGACGGCGGCTGGACGGTCTGGTGATGGCGGGCGTGTTCGTCATCGCCGAGGCCGGGGTCAACCACGACGGCGACCTCGCCCGGGCGCTGGCGCTGTGCGACGCGGCCCGCGCGGCCGGCGCCGACGCCGTGAAGTTCCAGACCTTCCGCGCCGAGGACCTGGTGGTGCCCGGCGCGCCGACGGCGGCCTACCAGCAGCGCCAGACCGGCGAGCAGGACCAGTTCGCGATGCTGCGCAAGCTGGAGCTCACGCGCGAGCAGCACGAGCGCATCCGCGACCATTGCGCGGCGATCGGCATCGAGTTCTTTTCCACGCCTTTCTCGCTGGCGGCGGTGGACCTGCTGGTGGAGCTGGGCGTGCGGCGGATGAAGCTGCCCTCGGGCGAGCTGACGCACCGCGCGCTCGTCGAACACGCCTGCGCGACCGGCCTGCCGGTGCTGCTGTCCACGGGCATGGCGACGCTGGACGAAGTCCAGGACGCCTTGCAATGGGCGCGCGCCGTGCGAGGGTCGCTGGACGGCGTGACGGTCCTGCACTGCACCTCCGCCTATCCCGCGCCCGACGCGGCGCTGAACCTGCGCGCGATCGCGACGATGGGCGAGGCGCTGGGCACCCCCATCGGCTATTCGGACCACAGCACCGGGATCGAGGCGGCGCTGGCCGCGGCGAGTCTCGGCGCCACGGTGATCGAGAAGCACCTCACCCTGGACCGCACGCTGCCCGGCCCGGACCACGCGGCCTCGCTGGAGCCGCAGGAGTTCGCCGCCATGGTGCGCGGCATCCGGCGGATCTCCGCCATGCTGGGCGATGGCTTCAAGGCGCCGCGCCCCGAGGAGCGCGACGCGGCGCGGGTCGCCCGGCGCAGCATCGTGGCCGCCGTGGACATCGCCGCCGGGGCGACGCTGCAGCCTTCCATGCTGGCGTGCCGCCGCCCGGCGACCGGCATCGCGCCGCGCGAATGGGAACGCGTGCTGGGCGCCACGGCGCGCACGGCCATCGCCGCCGGCAGCGTGCTGCAGTGGGAGCAGCTCGCGCCGGCGCGGGACTGACAGCATGGCCGCCCGCCGCATCCTCTATCTCAGCGGAACCCGGGCCGACTTCGGGCTGATGCAGTCCACGCTGCAGCGCATCCAGGCCACGCCGGGGCTGCAGGTACAGGTGGTGGCGACGGGAACGCACCTGAGCGCCGAGCATGGCCGCACGGTGGACGAGATCCGCGCGAGCGGACTCGACGTGCTGGCCGAGATTCCCGTCGACGTGCTCACGCGCAGCGGCGCCAGCATGGCGCTGGCGATCGCCGACGTGCTGCGCGGCATCACCACCTTGCTGGAACGGGCGCGGCCCGACGTGCTGCTGCTGCTCGGCGACCGCGGCGAGATGCTGGCCGGCGCGATCGCGGCGCTGCATGTCGGCGTGCCCGTCGTGCACGTGCACGGCGGCGAACGCTCCGGCACCGTGGACGAACCGGTGCGGCACGCGATCAGCAAGCTGGCGAGCTGGCACTGCGTCGCCACCCCTGCGGCGCGCGAGCGCCTGCTGCGCATGGGCGAAGCGGACGAACGCATCTTCGTGACCGGTGCGCCCGGTCTCGACGGCCTGCAGGCGCTGGCCGCCGGGACGCGCGAGGAGGCGCTGGCCGACCTGGGCCTGCCGGCCGGCGCGGACTACGTGCTGGCGCTGTTCCACCCGGTGGTGCAGCAGGCCGGGCAGGCGGCGCAGCAGACCGAGGCGCTGAGGCAGGCGCTGCGCGAGTTGGGCCTGCCCGTCCTCTGGATGGATCCGAACGCGGATGCCGGCGCGCGCGAGATCCTGGCGGCGCTGGACGCGCAGGCGCTGCCGCCCGGCTCGCGCCGCGTCACGCACCTGCCGCGGCCGCAGTTCTGTGCGGCCATGCGCCATTGCGCCGTGATGGCCGGCAACTCGTCCTCGGGGATCATCGAGGCGGCCAGCTTCGGCACGCCGGTGGTCAACGTGGGCAGCCGCCAGCACCTGCGCGAGCACGGGCCCAACGTGGTGGACGTGCCGGCGGAGGCCGGGGCCATCGCCCAGGCGCTGCGCGCGCAGCGCCGCCACGGGCCGTGGCCGTGTGACAATCCCTGGGGCGACGGCCGCGCCGGCGAACGCATCGCGCAACTGCTCGCGCGCCTGCCGCTGGATCGCAGCGTGCTCGAGAAGACCAACAGCTATTGAAGCCGTGCCTGCTTCTTCCTCCCCTTCCAGCCTCTTGATCTTCGGCGCCGGCGGGCATGGGCGCGTCGTCGCGGATGCCGCCATCGCGCAGGGGCGATGGGGGCGGGTGCGGGTGACGGATCGGGATGCGGGGCGGGTGGGGCAGGTGTTGTGGGCGGGGCTCGCCGTCGAGGCGATGGACGAGGCGCTCGCCGGCAGCACCGAAGTGCATGTGGCGATCGGGTCGGCGGTGGCGCGGGAGCGGGAGGCGCGCGGGGTTGCGGTGGGGTTCGACGCTTCGCTTTCTCACCGCCACCCTACGAACCCCGGCGATGGTGATCCCCGTAGGGTGGCGGTGAGCGCAGCGAACCCCACCGCACTCCCGCTCGCCACGGTGGTCCATCCGCATGCGAGCGTGTCGCCGCATGCCGTGGTCGGGGCGGGATGTTTCCTCGCGGCGCAATCGGTCGTCGCGCCGGCGGCGCGACTCGGGGTGTCGGTGATCGTCAACCACGGCGCGGTCGTGGATCACGATGCGCAGGTCGGCGACTTCAGCCACATCGCGCCGCTCGCCGCCCTGGGCGGCAGCGTGCAGGTCGGCCGGCGCGTGCTGGTCGGCGCCGGCGCCAAGCTGCTGCCCGGCGTGCGCGTCGGCGACGACGTGGTGATCGGCGCCGGGGCCGTCGTGCGCGACAACCTCGAGCAGGCGGGCGTCTATGCCGGCGTGCCCGCGCGGAGGGTGCGGTGAACGAGCAGCAGTTCCGCGCGCTGTGCGTGCCCGCCACCTGCACGGTGCGCGAGGCGCTCGACCGGCTGGAGCGCACCGCCAAGGGCGTGCTGCTGCTCCTGGACAGCAACGGCAAGCTGCGGCGCACGCTCACCGACGGCGACCTGCGCCGCGCCGCGCTCGCGCGCATGCCCGACACGGCCTACGTCGCCGCGCTGCCCGGCCAGGCGCCCATCACCATGGGCGAAGAGGAGCCGGTCACCCGCGCGCTGGCGCTGCTGGACCAGCACCTGATCGACGCGCTGCCCGTGGTGGACGGCGAAGGCCGGCCCGTGGACCTGGTGCTGCGGCGCGAGCTGTCGCAGCGCATCTGGCTGTCCTCGCCGCACCTGGGCGAGGAGGAGACTGCCTTCGTCGAGGAGGCCTTCCGCACCAACTGGATCGCGCCGCTGGGCCCGCACGTGGACGGCTTCGAGCGCGAGCTCGCCGCCTATGCCGGCGTCGGCCATGCGGCGGCGCTCAGCTCCGGCACGGCGGCGATCCACCTGGGCCTGCTGCTGCTGGGCGTGAAGCCCGGCGACACCGTGTTCTGCTCCTCGCTCACCTTCGTCGGCAGCTGCAATCCCATCCTGTACTGCGGCGCGCAGCCGGTGTTCGTCGACTCGGAGCCCGGCTCGTGGAACATGTCGCCCGCCGCGCTGGAACGCGCCTTCGACTGGGCGAAGCGGGCCGGGCGGATGCCGCGCTGCGTGGTGATCGTCGACCTGTACGGCCAGAGCGCCGACATGGACGCGCTGCTGCCCCTGTGCGAACGCCACGGCGTGCCGGTGCTGGAGGACGCCGCCGAATCGCTGGGCGCCACCTACAAGGGACGCGCGAGCGGCAGCTTCGGCCGCGTGGGCGTCTACTCCTTCAACGGCAACAAGATCATCACCACTTCGGGCGGCGGCATGCTGGTGTCCGACGACGCGGACCTGGTCGCGCGCGCCCGCAAGCTCTCCACGCAGGCGCGCGAGCCGGCGGCGCACTACGAGCACGTGGAGGTGGGCTTCAACTACCGCATGAGCAACGTGCTGGCCGGCATCGGCCGCGGGCAGCTGCGCGTGCTGGACGAGCGCGTGGCGCGCCGGCGCGCGATCCACGCGCGCTACCGCGAGGCGCTGGCCGGCCTCGCCGAGGTGCAGTGGATGCCGGAGCCGGACGGCATGCGATCCACGCGCTGGCTCACCTGCCTGCTGCTGCAGGGCGCCGACGCGGCGCAGCGGCGCGACCACGTGCTGCGCAGCCTGGCGCGCCACTCGATCGAGGCGCGGCCCGTCTGGAAGCCCATGCACCTGCAGCCGCTCTTCGCGGGCGCGCCGTACTTCCCGCACGCCGAAGGCGAGGACGTGGCCGCCGGCCTGTTCGCGGCGGGCCTGTGCCTGCCTTCCGGCTCCAACCTCTCGGACGAACAGCTCGAACGCGTGATCGAGCACCTGCGGCGCGCCCTCGCGCGCGCGGAGGCGCTGGGTGCGGCTGCCCTCTAGGAGCGCGCTGGCGCTGCTGGCCCTCGACCTCGCCCTGGGCCTCGTGGCCTGGTGGGCGGCGTTCTGGCTGCGCTTCAACCTGGACCTGCCGCCCGAGTTCGCGCAGCTCGCGCGCGCCGCGAGCGGCTGGTGCGTCGTGGGCCTGGGCGCCGGCCTGCTGCTGCTGCGCGTGGACCGCCAGGTGTGGAGCTACATCGGCCTGTCCGAATTCCGCCAGCTCGCCGCCGGCGTGTTCCTGGGCGGCGTGCTCACGGCCGTCGCCGTGCTGATGCTGCGCCTGCCCGAGTTCCCGCGTTCCGTGCTGCTGCTGCAGCCACTGCTCGCGCTGCTGCTGCTGGGCGCGGTGCGCGCGGCCTGGCGCACCTTCGCCGAGAGCCGCCACCAGGGCGGCGGCGGCACGCCGGTGATCATCGTCGGCACGCTGGACGAAGCGGCCGGTGCGCTGCGGGCGCTCAAGGGCTCGCTGCGCTGGCGCGCCGTGGGCATCGTCTCGCCGCTGGCCGCCGAGCGCGGCCGCACGCTCCAGGACGTGCGCGTGCGCGGCATGGCCGACGAACTGCCGCAGGTCTGCGCCGCGGCGCAGGCGCGCACCGCGCTGGTGGCGAGCCCCCCGGGATCGGAGCAGCGCCGCCAGGCCCTGCTGCTCGCCTCCGAAGCGGGCATCTCGCTGCTGACGCTGCCCCGTCCGGACGAATGGCTGCAGCCGGAAAGCACCGGCCCGCGCCGCATCGAGCTGGAAGACCTGCTCGGGCGCGCGCCGGTGGAACTGGACGTGGCGGGGCTCGCCGACCTGTTCTCCGGCCAGGTGGTCGCCATCACGGGCGCGGGTGGCTCGATCGGCTCCGAGCTGTGCCGGCAGGTGGCCCGCTTCGGCGCCGGCCGGCTGGTGTGCATCGACGTCTCGGAGTACGGCATCTACCAGCTGGAGCAGGAGCTGCGGCGCTCGCATCCCCAGATGCAGGCGGTCTACTACACGGCCAACGTGCGGGAACCCGGGCGGCTGCACGCGATCCTGTGCCAGCACAAGCCGGCCGTGGTGTTTCACGCCGCGGCGTACAAGCACGTGCCGCTGATGGAGGAGCTCAACGAGGTCGAGGCCTTGCGCACCAACGTCCTGGGCACTCTGCACGCGGCGCGGGCGGCCGCGGCCTGCGGCGCGCACCGCTTCGTGCTGGTGTCCACCGACAAGGCGGTGAACCCCACCAACGTGATGGGCGCCAGCAAGCGGCTGGCCGAGCTGGTGCTGCAGGCGCTGGCCGCGCGCGAGCCGCGCACGCAGTTCGTGTCGGTGCGCTTCGGCAACGTGCTGGGCTCCAGCGGCTCGGTGGTCCCCCTCTTCACGCAGCAGATCGCGCGCGGCGGCCCGGTCACCGTCACGCATCCGGAGATCGTGCGCTACTTCATGACCATCCCGGAGGCGGCGCAGCTGGTGCTGCAGGCCGGGCTGATGGGGCGCTCGGGGCAGATCTTCGTGCTGGACATGGGCGAGCCGGTGAAGATCGTGGAACTGGCGCGCATGCTGATCCGCCTCTCGGGCAAGACCGAGCAGGAAGTCCCGATCAGCTACACCGGCCTGCGCCCGGGCGAGAAGCTCTACGAGGAACTGCTGGCCGACGACGAGACCACGGAGCCGACGCCGCACGCGAAGCTGCGCATCGCCAAGACGGCGGGACCATTGCCGGATGTCGAGGCGGTGGTGCGGTGGATCGAGGAGGCGGGGGCGCAGCCGCCGTCTGCGGCGCTGCGGGCGTGGTTGAAGGAGCGCGTGCCGGAGTACGTGCCGGGCCGCGTCGGGGCCCCGGTCACGACATGATGCCGGTGCGCGTCAACACGTCGCTCACCAACTCCAGCCGCACCAGCGGATTGTCCAGCTCCATCAGCCGCTGCTTCAGCCCGACGGGCAAGGGAAGCAGTTCGCACCAGCGGTTCGCCACCCAGCCGCAATCGTCCAGCTTCCACGGCGGCAGCAGCGGCATCGGTCCGGGATTGCCGGGCTTCAGCTGCAGCGATTGGATCAGCCGCTGCAGCGCGTCGGCCGCCGGCTTCAGGTCCTCGGGGATGGGCACGGCCAGGTCGGCCGGCAGACGCTCGACGTCGGCGACCCACAGGCCGTGCTTCAGCTGGTCGCTGGACGTGATGCGGAAGCGCTGTGCACCCGTCGCGCGCACCAGCATCAGGCCGGGCTGCGGCTGCTCGAAGTCCTGGATGGCCGCGAGCGTGCCGACCTGCGAGAAGGCTTCCTGCACGCCGGGCCGGCGCACTTCCTGGCCCTGCGTCAGGGACACCACGCCGAACGGGGCGCCGGCCTTGCGGCACTTGCCGATCATGTCGAGATAGCGGACCTCGAAGACGCGCAGCGACAGCAGACCGTCGGGGAACAGCACCGCGCTGAGCGGAAAGAGCGGGAGCGACTGCAGGGTCAGGGTGGCGGGCACGGGCAGGTCCGGTGGCTGCCGCTATCATCCCACGACTTCCGAGGGTCCATGTTCCTCCAGATCGTTTCCTTCCTCCTCGACATCGCCGCCGGCCTGCTCGGCGGTGCATGCCTGTTGCGCTTCTACATGCAGTACCAGCGCATCCCCTTCGGCAACCCGGTCGGGCGCTTCATCTTCGCGCTGACGGACTGGATCGTGCTGCCATTGCGGCGCGTCCTGCCGTCCGTGCGCAAGTGGGACCTGTCCAGCCTGCTGGCGGCCTACCTGTTCGAGCTGGCGCAGTTCGGCATCCTGTGGCTGCTCATCGGCCGCGGCCACCCGGGCCTGGTGCCGGTGCTGGCGCTGTTCGGGCTGGTGCGGCTGGTGATCTCGGGCGCGATCGGTCTGGTGATCGTCTACGCGATCCTGTCCTGGGTGCAGGCCGACTCGCCCATCGTCGACGTGATCGACCGCCTCACGGCCCCGCTGCTGCGCCCCTTCCGCCGCATCATCCCGCTGGTGGGCGGCTTCGACCTGTCGCCCCTGGCGCTGCTGGTCGTGCTGCAGGTCGCCGCGATCGTCGTGGCGAACCTGCAGGATGCGGTGATCCGGTAAGGCTGGGGGAGGCTCAAAAGAAGAACGCAGAGGACGCAGAAACTACGCAGAGAACGCAGAGAAGACCATCAAAGGTTTTCCTCTGCGTTCTCTGCGTAACCTTTGCGTCCTCTGCGTTCTAACCGTCTGCTATTCCACCGCGTCGGCGGACTGACGTGTCAGCATCGCCAGGACGTTCGCGACGGTCTTGCGGAGTTCGCGGCGGTCGCAGATGAAGTCGACGGCGCCTTTTTCCTGCAGGAACTCCGCGCGCTGGAAGCCTTCGGGCAGCTTCACGCGCACCGTGGACTCGATCACGCGCGGGCCGGCGAAGCCGATCAGGGCCTTGGGTTCGGCGATCACGACGTCGCCGACGAACGCGAAGCCGGCGCTGACGCCGCCCATGGTCGGGTCGGTCAGCACGCTGATGTAGGGCAGGCCCTTCTTGGCCAGGCGCGTCAGCGCGGCATTCGTCTTGGCCATCTGCATCAGCGACAGCAGGCCTTCCTGCATGCGGGCGCCGCCGGTGGCGGTGAAGCACAGGAAGGGCACCTTCTGCTCGATCGCGGTCTCGACGCCGCGCACGAAGCGCTCGCCGACCACGCTGCCCATGGAGCCGCCCATGAAGTCGAACTCGAAGCAGGCCGCCACCAGGTTGATGCTGTGCACGGAGCCGCCCATCACCACCAGCGCGTCGGTCTCGCCGGTGTTCTCCAGCGCTTCCTTCAGGCGCTGCGGGTACTTGCGGCTGTCCTGGAACTTGAGCGGATCCACCGGGATGACTTCCTGGCCGATCTCGTAGCGGCCCTCGGCGTCGAGGAAGGCGTTCAGCCGCGCGCGGGCCCCGATGCGGTGGTGGTGGCCGCAGGTCGGGCAGACGTTCTGGTTCTGCTCCAGGTCGGTCTTGTACAGCACCGTCTCGCAGCTGGGACACTTGATCCACAGGCCTTCCGGCACGCTGCGCCGCTCGTTGGGATCCGTGGGCTGGATCTTCGGGGGCAGCAGTTTTTCCAACCAGCTCATGCAGGGCTCCTCAGGGGTTGTTCGAGTCTAGCGCGGTCCGGATCTCGCGCAGGAAGGCGGACAGCGCGGGCAGCACGCGATCGCGCGGCTGGTCTTCCACGACCTGGATGACCTTGGAGCCGATCACGACGGCGTCGGCGACGCGGCCGATGACGCGGGCCGTGACCGCATCGCGGATGCCGAAGCCCACGCCCACCGGGATCTTCACGTGCCTGCGGATGCGCGGCAGCGCTTCCTCCACGGCGGAGGTGTCCAGGTTGCCGGCGCCCGTCACGCCCTTGAGCGAGACGTAGTAGACGTAGCCGCTCGCCACGCGCGCGACCTGCTGGATGCGCTCGTCGGTGCTGGTGGGCGCCAGCAGGAAGATCAGGTCCACGCCGCTGGCTTTCAGCTGGGCGGCGAAGGCTTCGCATTCCTCCGGCGGGTAGTCGACGATCAGCAGGCCGTCGACGCCGGCCGCGGCCGCGTCGCGCGCCAGGCTGCCTTCGCCGTGCGCGAGCTCGTAGCGCTCCACCGGGTTGGCATAGCCCATCAGCACGACGGGCGTTTCCTGGTCGCGTTGGCGGAACGTCTTCACCATCGCCAGCACCTGCGCCAGGCCGATGCCGAAGCCCAGCGCGACTTCGCCGGCCTTCTGCACGACCGGGCCGTCTGCCATCGGGTCGGAGAAGGGCACGCCCAGTTCGATGACGTCGCTGCCCGCTTCCACCATCGCGTGCATCAGCTCGGGCGTGATGTCGGGGAAGGGGAAGCCGGCGGTGATGTAGGGGATGAGCGCCTTGCGCTTGTCGCGCGCGAGCCGCTCGAAAGTGGCCTGGATGCGGCTCATCGCTTGGGCCCTCCCTTGAGGGAGAGGCCGCGCATGGAGGGCCGGTCGTAGAACTCCACGCCCGCGAGGTCGGCGACGGTGCCGATGTCCTTGTCGCCGCGGCCGGACAGGTTCACGAGGATGGCCTGTTCCGGCTTCATCGTCTTCGCCAGCTTCATCGCGTAGGCGACGGCATGGCTGGACTCCAGCGCCGGGATGATGCCTTCGGTGCGGCACAGGTAGTGGAAGGCTTCCAGCGCTTCCTGGTCGGTGACGCCCACGTATTCCGCCCGGCCGGTGTCCTTGAGCCAGGCGTGCTCGGGGCCGACGCCGGGATAGTCCAGGCCGGCGCTGACGCTGTGCGTCTCGATGATCTGGCCGTTCGGGTCCTGCAGGATGTAGGTGCGGTTGCCGTGCAGCACGCCGGGCGCGCCGCGCTGCAGCGAGGCCGAGTGCTTGCCGCTGTCCAGGCCTTCGCCCGCCGCTTCCACGCCGATCAGGCGCGTGTTCTCGTAGGGGATGTAAGGGTGAAAGATGCCCATGGCGTTGCTGCCGCCGCCCACGCAGGCGATCACCGCGTCGGGCTGGCGGCCGGCCAGTTCCGGCATCTGCGCGATCGACTCGGTGCCGATCACGCTCTGGAAGTCGCGCACCATCATCGGGTAGGGGTGCGGGCCCGCCACCGTGCCGATGATGTAGAAGGTGTTCTCGACGTTGGTGACCCAGTCGCGCATGGCCTCGTTCAGCGCGTCCTTGAGCGTCTTGCTGCCGGACTCCACCGGCACCACGCGGGCGCCCAGCAGGTTCATGCGGTAGACGTTGGGGCTCTGCCGGGCGACGTCGTTGCTGCCCATGTAGACCACGCACTCGAGCCCGTAGCGGGCGCAGATGGTGGCCGTGGCCACGCCGTGCTGGCCGGCCCCGGTCTCGGCGATCACGCGCGGCTTGCCCATGCGCTTCGCGAGCATGGCCTGGCCGATCACGTTGTTGATCTTGTGCGCGCCGGTGTGGTTGAGGTCCTCGCGCTTCAGGTAGATCTGCGCGCCGCCCTGTTCGCGGCTCATGCGCTCGGCGTGGTAGATGGGCGAGGGCCGGCCGACGTAGTGCTTCAGCTCGTACTCGAACTCGCGCCTGAACTCGGGGTCGTCCTGGTACTTCGCGTAGGCCTCGCGCAGTTCGGCGATGGCGTGGGTCAGCGTCTCGCTGACGAAGCTGCCGCCGTAGCGGCCGAAATGGCCGCTGGCGTCAGGCTGCTGGTAAGGGGACATGGGGTGACCTTGCAAGGCGTTCGTCCGCGGCCCGCACGGCGGCGACGAACTGATGGATCTTCCCGGCGTCCTTGATGCCCTTGCTGGACTCGACGCCGGAGCTCACGTCAACGGCCAGCGTCGCGAAACGCGGCCGCACCTGCGCGATGCCCTCGCCCACGTTTGCAGGCGTGAGCCCACCAGACAAGACGGCGTGACAGCTGGCGCTTGGAGGCAGGCGTGACCATGGGAAGGTGCGTCCGGCGCCGCCGAAGCCCTCGACGTGGGCGTCGAGCAGCAGGGCCTGCGCCTCGTGGAACTCTGCGGCGAATTTTAGCAAGTCGAAGGCCGCGGCCGGGTCGGTCGGGATGCGGGCGGCGCGCATCCAGGGCCGGCCGGCCGCCGCCTCGCGGCACTGCTGGGGCGTCTCGTCGCCGTGGAACTGCAGCATGGCGGCGGGCACGTGGGCGCAGGCCGCGCGCACGCTCGCGACGGGCTCGTTCACGAACAGCAGCACCGGGGTGACGAAGGGGGGCAGGCGCCGGGCCAGTTCACCGGCGCGCTCGGCGCTCACGTAGCGCGGGCTCTTCGGGTACAGCACCAGTCCGATCGCGTCGGCGCCGGCGGCCACGGCGGCATCCACGTCCTGCTCGCGCGTCAGGCCGCAGATCTTGATGCGGGTGCGCAAGTCGGCTTTCATGGCAGCCAATCATACGCAGCCGCCTGGCTCGGCAGCCCCCAGCGGGCTTCGTACACGGGCCCCAGGAAATACAGGCCGTCGGGCGAGAAAGTCGGCGCGGCGGCGTCGCGGCTGCGCGCCTCCAGCACCTCCCGCATCCAGTCCGGGCCGTGCAGGCCTTGGCCGACGGCGACCAGGCAACCCATGAGGTTGCGGATCATGTGGTGCAGGAAGGCGTTGCCCTGGAATTCGAAGCGCCAGTAAGGGCCCCGGCGCGTGATGGTGATGGGCGCCAGCGTCTTCACCGGCGTGGGCGACTGGCAGGAGGAGGCGCGGAAGGACGTGAAGTCGTGTTCGCCCACCAGGTGCGCCGCGGCGGCGCGCATCGCGTCGGCATCCAGCGGCCGGAACACCCAGCCGACGCGGCCGGCCTCGACGCTCGGGCGCACGGGCGACTCGAGCAGCACGTAGGCGTAGCGGCGGGCTTTCGCGCTGTTGCGGGCGTGGAAGGCGTCGGGCACGGGGCGCGCCCATTGCACGGCGATGTCGGGCGGCAGGAAGGTGTTGGTGCCGCGCACCCAGGAGAAGTCCTCGCGCGTGAGGTCGGTGTCGAAGTGGACCACCTGCATGAGGCCGTGCACGCCGGCATCGGTGCGGCCGGCGCAGACGGTGGAGAGGGGCACGGTGGCGAATTGCCGCAGGGCCGCTTCGAGGTGGTCCTGCACGGTGCGGCCCGAGGGCTGGCTCTGCCAGCCGTCGTAGGCCTGTCCGTTGTAGCTGATGCCGAGGGCGAGTCTCACGACCGCCGCCGGATCAACCGATCTCGGCGAGCAGCTTCTGCGCGCGCGACTTGAGGTCGCCGGAGGCTTCGGCCAGCACTTCCTCGGCGAGGCTGCGCGCGCCGTCGGCGTCGCCGATGGCGTTGAATTCCTCGGCCAGCGCCAGCTTGGTGGCCAGCGGGTTGTCGCCGGCGTCGCCCATGGCGGGCAGGGAAGCCGGTGCATCGAGACTGAGCGACGACCCCAGGTCCATCGCCGGCGGCTTGGCCGCGGCGGGCGCGGGTGCAGCAGCGGAAGGCGCGGGCGCGGCGTCGTTGCCCGGCAGGTCCAGCGAGAGGCCGCCGAGGTCGAACTCCAGCATGTCGTTCTTCGCGGCGGGCGCCGGAGCCGGAGCGGCCTTGGGAGCGGGCGCCGGCGCGACGGGTTCGAATTCCAGCGCGTTCGAGTCCAGGCTCAGCGAAGGCGCTTCGCTGTGCGCGGGCTGCGGCGCGGCGGCCGGCGGGCTGCTGAAGTCCATCTCCAGCGGTGGCGGCTCCATGGGCGCGGGGGCGGTTGCCACCGGGGCCGGGGCCGGGGCCGGGGCCGGGCGTGCGGGCGGCGGCGGGGCCACGGCGGCCGGCGGCTGCAGCGTGTCCTGGTCGTCACCGAGCGAGAAGTCCAGGTCCAGGTCGAGGTCGCCGGGCGCCGCAGCGGGCGCCGGTGCGGCCACGGAGGCACGCGCGGGCGCGGCCGCCGCCGCAACGGGGGCGGCGCCCGGCTGGCCGCCAGGGCGGTACATCGGGTTGGCGGGATCCAGTTCGCGGCCGAGGTCGCAGATGTGGTCCCACTCCGGGCCGGAGCCCTGGGTCAGGCTGTGGGCCTCGGCGGCCACGGCCTCGAAGGCCTTGACGTCGCGGCGCTTCGCGTAGATCTCCAGCAGCTTGGCGTGGATCGCCACGCGCTGCGGGTTGATGCGCAGCGCCTCCTTGAGGATCTCCTCGGCCTGCAGGTCGCGGCCGTAGGCCAGGTACACGTCGGCCTCGGCCACCGGGTCCACGTCGCCCGCCGCATCGAGCTGGCTGGGCGAATAGACCATCGACGACCCCGTCGGGTTGTTCGATTCGGCGGTGTCGATGCGCTGGCCGCCGCTGGCGCCGAAGAAGGAGTCGGGCTGCAGGCGGCTTTCCAGGAAGGAGCTGTCGACGGCGGCCGTCTTGCGCTTCTGGCGCACCTTGTAGAAGCCCAGGCCCAGGAGCACGGCCAGCAGGCCGACGCCCAGTGCGGGGATCAGCGGGTTCTCCAGCACTTCGTCCAGGAAGCTCGGCTCGGGCGGCGGCGGCGCGGCGGGACGCTTCACCGGGGGCTTGGCCGCGGCGGCGGCCGTGCTGGCGGCGGGACGCGGGGCCGAAGCCGGAGCGGCAGCGGAACTGGCGGTCACCGCGGGCGCGGCCGCCGGCGCCGGCACGGCGGCCGGTGCGGGCGCAGGTGCAGGCGCGGCAGCCGTCGCGGGGGCGGCCGAAGCCGGCGCGGCGGGCTTGGCGGCCGTCGCGGCGGCGGGAGCGGGAGCAGAGGCGGGCTTCGCGGCGGCGACGACGGCCGGCGCCGCAGCCGGCGCCGAGGCAGGCTTGGCCGCCGTTGCGGCGGCCGGGGCGGACGCGGGCTTCGCCGCGGCCGCCGGAGCCGCGCTCACGCCGGGCGGCGCCGTGATGCCGGGGGCCGGACGCGCCGTGCCCGCAGCGCCCGGGGTGCTGCCCTGCAGGCGGTTCAGGTCCGCGATGTTCTTGTTCAACTCGGCGACGCGCGCTTCCGCGTCGCGGGCCGCGCGCTCGCGCGCGATCTGGTCGGCGCGGGCGGTCTTGCCCTGCACCGCGCCCTTGGACAGCGTCAGGCGGTCCGGCGTGGCGGTCGCGCCCTTCTTGTCTTCCACCTGGGCCTGCACGCGGCCCGAGGCCTGGCGGCTGGCGCTGGGCGTCGCCGCGGCCGGCACGGCCTGGGCCAGGCGCCGGCGGTATTCGTTGAAGTCGCGGCTCTGCGCGACGATCATCTGGCGCGCCTCGTCCGGCGCGATGCCGCTCGCGTCGTCGCCGCTGGGCATCTCCAGCACGGCGCCGGCCTTCAGGCGGTTGACGTTGTTGTCGACGAAGGCGTCGGGGTTGGCCCGCAGCATCGCGATCAGCATCTGGTCCAGCGACACGCTGGCGGGCTTGTTGGCGGCGGCGATGCGCCCGGCGGTGTCGCCGGACTGCACGGTCACGCGCTTGGCGGGTTCGCTCGCCGGCGCGGCTGCGGGTGCGGGCGTGGACGGCGCGCGGACCGCGGTCGCGGGCGCAGGCGCAGGCGCCGCGGAGGGCGCGGGCGCTTCCACCGGAGCCGGTCGTGCCGCGGCCTCGGGGGCGGGTGCCGGAGCCGGCGCGGTGCGTTCGGCCGGGGCGGGGGCAGGCGCCGGCGCGGGAGCGACCTGCGCCGTCAGCGGCGCGGCCGGCTGCCGCAGCGCCGGCGGGTCGAACAGCATCGTGAACTCGCGCTGCACGCGGCCGGAGGACCAGTTGGTCTCCAGGATCACGTCGACGAAGGGCTCGTTGACCGCGCGGTCGCTCGCGAGGTTCAGGAAGTAGCTGCCGTCCGGGCGGCGCTGCAGGGTGATGGCGACGTTGGCGAGGGCCTGGCTGTACTCGAGGCCCTGGGCGCGGAAGGTGGCGGGCGTGGCGATCACGGCGCGCAGCGAGGCGATCTCCTCGGGCGTGATCTGGGGAACGTCGATCTGCGCGCGCAGCGGCTCGCCGAGCGCGGACTGCACGGTCACCCGTCCCAGCGCGAGGGCCAGGGCGTCGGGAGAGGCAAAGCCGAAGGTGACTGCTGCCGCCAGTGCCAGCGTAGACAGCCGAAGCTTCGGCAGGCTCCTCGTTGTCGGCATCCCCACTGCTCGGTCGGGAGGCAGTCTTTTTCTCTTCATGCGGCCCATTGCCTTCGAGGCTGAATTCGAAAAAGGACCATAACAGCAACGTCTTAGGCTGACAAGCTGAGACACCGCTTAACGTCCGTGGAACGCTTGCGCGCTGCTTCACGCGCGCAAGCGATGTTGTCGCCTCACAACGCGCCCCCGCGCGGGCGGGGGCGGCCGGTCAGGCCTCGAGCAGGATGCGCAGCATGCGGCGCAGCGGCTCCGCCGCGCCCCACAGCAGCTGGTCGCCGATGGTGAAGGCGCCGACGTACTCGGGACCCATCGCGAGCTTGCGGATGCGGCCCACCGGGATCTGCAGCGTGCCCGTCACGGCCACCGGCGTGAGCTGCTGCATCGTGGCCTCGCGCGTGTTGGGCACGACCTTCGCCCAGGCGTTGTCGGCGGCGATCATCGCCTCAATGTCCGCCACCGGCACGTCCTTCTTCAGCTTGAAGGTGAGCGCCTGGCTGTGGCAGCGCATCGCGCCGACGCGCACGCAGAAGCCGTCGACCGGCACCGCCTGCGTGCCGAAGCCTTCGCCCTGGCCCAGGATCTTGTTGGTCTCGGCGCCGGCCTTCCACTCCTCGCGCGAGACGCCGCCCCCGAGGTCCTTGTCGATCCAGGGGATCAGCGAGCCGCCCAGGGGCACGCCGAAGTTGGCCGTCTCTTCGCCGGTGAGCGCCTGCTGGCGCGCGAGCACCTTGCGGTCGATCTCGAGGATGGCCGACTTCGGGTCGTCCAGCAGCGCGCGCACTTCGGCGTTGAGCGTGCCGAACTGCGTGAGCAGCTCGCGCATGTGCTGGGCGCCGCCGCCCGAGGCGGCCTGGTAGGTCATGCTGGTCATCCACTCGACCAGGCCGGCCTTGTACAGCGCGCCCACGCCCATCAGCATGCAGCTGACGGTGCAGTTGCCGCCGATCCAGTTGCGCCCGCCCTTGGCGAGCGCGTTCCTGATCACGGGCAGGTTGACCGGGTCGAGGATGATGACCGCGTCGTCCTTCATGCGCAGCGTGGACGCCGCGTCGATCCAGTGGCCGTTCCAGCCGGCCGCGCGCAGCTTGGGGAAGACCTCGGTCGTGTAGTCGCCGCCCTGGCAGGTGATCACGATGTCGCACTTCTTCAGCGCGTCGAGGTCGTGGGCGTCCTTCAGCGTCTTCTCGTTCTTCGCCTGCGCGGGCGCCTTGCCGCCGGCATTGGACGTGGAGAAGAAGACCGGCTCGATGAGGCCGAAGTCGCCTTCGGCCTGCATGCGGTCCATGAGGACCGAGCCGACCATGCCGCGCCAGCCGACGAGGCCGACCAGCGGTTGTTGTCCGTTCGAGAGTTTCATCGCTGCGCGCCTTTCAGTGTCCTGGTGATCCGTTTTCCCCCGGCTCGTCCGGCCGGGGTACAGGCGCGCGACGAACCGGAGCTTGCTAGCCCTTGGTAATCGTCTTCTTGGTGATCGCGGCCACGACGGCGTCGCCCATCGCGCGGGTGCCGACCTTCGTGGTGCCTTCGGACCAGATGTCCGCCGTCCGCAGGCCCTGCGACAGCACGTCCTTCACCGCGGACTCGATCCGGTCGGCGGCGGCGGGCTGGTTGAGGGAGAAGCGGAGCATCATGGCGGCAGACAGGATTGTAGCCAAAGGATTGGCAACCCCCTTGCCGGCGATGTCGGGCGCGCTGCCGTGGGACGGCTCGTACAGGCCCTGGTTGGAGGCGTTCAGGCTGGCCGAGGGCAGCATGCCGATCGAGCCGGTCAGCATGGCCGCCTCGTCCGACAGGATGTCGCCGAACATGTTGCCGGTGACCACCACGTCGAAGGACTTGGGCTGCTTCACCAGCTGCATGGCCGCGTTGTCCACGTACATGTGGTCCAGCTTCACGTCCGGGTACTGCTGGCCCACCTCGGTGACCACGTCCTTCCAGAACTGGAAGGTCTCCAGCACGTTGGCCTTGTCGACGCTCGTCACCTTCTTGTTGCGCTTGCGCGCGGCCTGGAAGGCGACGTGGGCGATGCGCTCGATCTCCGGGCGCGTGTAGCGCATGGTGTCGAAGGCTTCCTCGGCGCCGGGGAAGTGGCCGTCCGGGGCCGTGCGGCGGCCGCGCGGCTGGCCGAAGTAGATGTCGCCGGTCAGCTCGCGGATGATCAGGATGTCCAGGCCCGCGACCAGCTCCGGCTTGAGGCTGGAAGCGTGCGTGAGCTGCTCGTAGCAGATGGCCGGGCGGAAGTTGGCGAACAGGCCCAGGTTCCTGCGCAGGCCCAGGATGGCCTGCTCGGGGCGGAACTGGCGCTCCAGCTTGTCGTACTTCCAGTCGCCGACGGCGCCGAACAGCACGGCGTCGGCTTCCTTCGCCAGCTTCAGCGTGGCTTCCGGCAGCGGGTGGCCATGCCTGTCATAGGCGGTGCCGCCGACGTCGGCGAATTCCAGCTCGAACTTCAGGTCCAGGACCTTCAGGACCTTGACGGCCTCTTCGACGATCTCGGTGCCGATGCCGTCACCAGGGAGGACTGCGATTTTCATTCGTGTCTTTCAAATGCGGGAGCGGACAGCCGGACGCAAAGGTCGCAAAAAGGGACAGCCAAGATCGCAAAAATGAATTGGATTTCCTTTTGCGACTTTCGCGCAACCTTTGCGACCTTTGCGTCCGGAAGTTCAGGTCTTCAGAGCGTGTGCGCCAGCCAGGGCTTGGTCGCGAGGCGTTCGGCTTCGTAGGACTTGATCTTTTCGGACTGGCGCAGGGTCAGGCCGATGTCGTCGAAGCCGTTGAGCAGGCAGTACTTGCGGAAGCCCTGTACCTCGAACGGGATCTCCTCGCCCTGGGGTTTGACGATCACCTGGCGCGGCAGGTCCACGGTCAGCTCGTAGCCGGGGAAGGCCAGCACCTCGTCGAACAGCTTCGCCACGGTGGCTTCCGGCAGCACGATGGGCAGCAGGCCGTTCTTGAAGCAGTTGTTGAAGAAGATGTCGGCGAAGCTCGGGGCGATCAGCGCGCGGAAGCCGTACTGCTGGATGGCCCAGGGCGCGTGCTCGCGCGAGGAGCCGCAGCCGAAGTTCTTGCGCGCGAGCAGCACCGAGGCGCCCTTGTAGCGCGGCTGGTTCAGCACGAAGTCCGGGTTGGGCTTGCGGCTCGCGGGGTCCTGCCCCGGCTCGCCGTGGTCCAGGTAGCGCCACTCGTCGAACAGGTTCTGGCCGAAGCCGGTCTTGCGGATGGACTTGAGGAACTGCTTGGGGATGATCGCGTCGGTGTCGACGTTCTCGCGGTCGATCGGCGCGACCAGTCCTTTGTGGACGACGAACTTTTCCATCTCTATCGCTTCGCTTTCTGTTCGATCTTCTCGCCCGCCTTCTGCACGTCCTGGCCGAAGCCGCGCATGGTGTTGCAGCCCGCGAGCACGTAGGCGGCGGCGAGCAGGGTGATGACGATCCTGGTCATGGGGACTCCTCGGTTCACGCGAACTGCCGGACGTCGACGAAATGGCCATGGACGGCGGCAGCGGCAGCCATGGCCGGACTCACGAGGTGCGTGCGGCCGCCGGCGCCCTGGCGGCCTTCGAAGTTGCGGTTGCTGGTGGAGGCGCAGCGCTCGCCCGGCTCCAGCCGGTCGGCGTTCATCGCCAGGCACATGGAGCAGCCCGGCTCGCGCCACTCGAAGCCGGCGGCGCGGAACACCTTGTCCAGGCCCTCGCGCTCGGCCTGCTCCTTGACCACGCCGGAGCCCGGCACGACCAGCGCCGCCTTCACGTTGGGCGCGACCTTGCGGCCCAGCTTGCGGATGACCGCGGCGGCCTCGCGCATGTCCTCGATGCGGCTGTTGGTGCAGGAGCCGATGAACACCTTGTCCACGTAGATGTCGTTCATCGGCTTGCCCGGCTGCAGGCCCATGTAGGTCAGCGCGCGCTCGATCGCGTTGCGCTTGTTGCCGTCCTTCTCCTGGTCGGGATCGGGCACGCGGCCGTCGATCGACGTCACCATCTCGGGCGAGGTGCCCCAGGTCACCTGCGGCACGACCTGGCTGGCATCCAGCTTGACCACCGTGTCGAACTTCGCGTCGGGGTCCGAGTGCAGGGTGCGCCAGTAGGCGACGGCCTGGTCCCATTCCACGCCCTTGGGCGCGAGGGGGCGGCCCTTGATGTATTCGAAGGTCTTCTCGTCCGGGGCGACCATGCCGGCGCGCGCGCCGGCCTCGATCGCCATGTTGCAGACGGTCATGCGGCCTTCCATGGACAGGCCGCGGATGGCGGAGCCGGCGAACTCGATCGTGTAGCCCGTGCCGCCGGCGGTGCCGATCCTGCCGATGATGGCCAGCACGATGTCCTTGGCGGTCACGCCGGGGGCGAGCTTGCCGTCCACCTGCACCAGCATGTTCTTCGCCTTCTTCGCCAGCAGCGTCTGCGTGGCCAGCACGTGCTCCACCTCGGAGGTGCCGATGCCGTGCGCCAGCGCGCCGAAGGCGCCGTGCGTGGAGGTGTGCGAGTCGCCGCAGACCACCGTCATGCCCGGCAGCGTCGCGCCCGACTCCGGGCCGATCACGTGCACGATGCCCTGGCGCTTCGACAGGAAGGGGAAGTAGGCGGCGGCGCCGAACTCGCCGATGTTCCTGTCGAGCGTCGTCACCTGCTCCTTGGAGATCGGGTCGGTGATGCCGTCGTAGCCGCGCTCCCAGCCGGTGGTGGGCGTGTTGTGGTCGGCGGTGGCCACGACCGAGCTGATGCGCCACACCTTGCGGCCGGCCTCGCGCAGCCCCTCGAAGGCCTGCGGGCTGGTGACCTCGTGCACCAGGTGCCGGTCGATGTAGAGGATGGCGGTGCCGTCTTCCTCGGTGTGGACGACGTGCTCGTCCCAGATCTTGTCGTAGAGGGTGCGTCCCATGGGGCTTCCTTTGCGTGAAATTCTATGCGGCGAGCGCTTGCTGGCCTTCCGCGCGGGCGCGGAGGTGGTCCACCAGCAGGCGGGCGGTGAGCGGCAGCGTGGAGAAGTCGCGGGCGACCAGGCCGATGTCGCGCAGCGCCCAGGCGTCGGTGAGGCGCACGCACTCGAGGTCCCCCACGCCGTGCATCAGGTTGAAGGCGCGGCGCGGCATGATGCCCACGCCCAGGCCGTTGTGGATCATGCGGCACATCGCGTCGAGGCCCGTGACGTGGATGCGCAGGCGGATCGCGCGGCCGGCGGCCGCCGCGGCCTCGCGCATCGCGAGGTGGATCGAGCTGTTGGCGTGCAGGCCCACGTGGTCGAAGTCCAGGGTCTCCTCGAAGGCGACGGCCTCGCGGCGCGCGAGCGCGTGGCCGCGCGGCACGATCAGCACCAGTTCGTCGTGGCGGTAGGGCAGGCTCTGCAGCTCCTGGCTGCCGGCGGCGGCGAGGCTGCAGATGCCCAGGTCGGCCGCGCCCTCGTGCACGGCCCGCACGACCTCGCTGCTCAGGTGCTCCTCCAGGTCGATCTTCACCTGCGGATGTTCCTGGCTGAAGCTGCCGAGGTCTTCCGGCAGGAACTGCACGATGGCGGAGATGTTGGCGTGGATGCGCACGTGGCCGCGCACGCCGTCGGCGTACTCGGACAGCTCCGCCTGCATCTTCTCCAGGCTGAACAAAACGGAGCGCGCGTGGTGCAGCAGGCTTTCGCCGGCCGGCGTGAGCTTCACGCCTCGGGTGTGGCGGTACAGCAGCGGCGTCTCGAGGGTCGCCTCCAGGTCCGACAGGCGCTTGCTCACGGCCGACGCGGCGATGAACTCGCGCTCGGCCGCGCGGCCGATCGAGCCGAGCTCGCACACGGCCACGAACAGCTGCAGCGAGGTGAGGTCGATCCGGCGGGCGAAGGAACGTTCGGTCGGGCGCATGGGGCTCTGGGCATCGCGCATGGCGATGGCGATCCTGGATTTTCCCTGAGATATCCCATTCCTGCCATCGCGATCGGCGATGACGGTCTTGCCGCGCGGGGGATTTGCCTAGAATCGGCGCCCTTTCCAGGGAGGCCCATGCAGCCCAGCCGCAGCGTCTTCAAGGCCTACGACATCCGCGGCACCGTGCCCGCGACGGTGGACGAGCCACTGGCCGAGGCGCTCGGGCGCGCTTTCGGCACCCTGGCGCGCGGCGAGGGCGAGCGCAGCGTGGCGGTCGGCCGCGACGGGCGCCTCAGCAGTCCGGCGCTCGCCGCCGCGCTGGTCCGCGGGCTCGCCGCCACCGGTGTCGAGGTGCTGGACCTCGGCCTGGTCACCACGCCCATGACCTGGTACGCGACGCACACCGTGTGCCGCAGCGCCATCCAGGTCACCGCCAGCCACAACCCACGCGACGACAACGGCTTCAAGCTGGTGCTGGCGGGCCGCACCGTCCATGGCGAGGAACTGCAGGCTTTGCGGCGCCGGATCGAGGACGAGGCCTGGACGCTGGAGCCGGGCGCCGGCGCCGTGCGGCCGCTCGCCATCGCGGCCGCCTACGCGCAGCGCATCACGGGCGACGTCCGCCTGGCCCGCCCCATGAAGATCGCGCTGGATTGCGGCAACGGCGTCGGCGGCGCCTACGCGCCGGCGATCTTCCGCGCGCTGGGCTGCGAACTGGTGGAGCTGTACAGCGAGGTCGACGGCGCCTTTCCGCACCACCACCCCGACCCCGGCAAGCCCGAGAACCTGCGCGACCTGGTCGCGGCGGTGCGCGACACCGGGGCCGAAGTGGGCCTCGCGCTCGACGGCGACGGCGACCGCCTGGGCGTGGTCACGCGCTCGGGCAACGTGATCTGGCCGGACCGGCAGATGATCCTGTTCGCGCAGGACGTGCTCGCGCGGGTGCCCGGCGCGCCCATCGTGTTCGACGTCAAGAGCACGCAGCGGCTCGCGCCGGCGATCGCGGCGGCCGGCGGCCGGCCCGTGATGGACCGCAGCGGCTACGTGCTGCTGAAGGCGCGCATGCAGGAGCTCGGCGCGCCCCTGGCCGGCGAGATGAGCGGCCACCTGTTCTTCGGCGAGCGCTGGTACGGCTTCGACGACGGCACCTACGCCGGCGCGCGCCTGCTGGAAATCCTGTCGCGCCACGCGGACGCGAGCGCCGTGCTCGACGCGCTGCCCACCAGCTGCTCCACGCCGGAGCTGCACGTGCGCTGCGCCGAAGGCGAGGCGCACCGCCTTGCGGCGGCGCTGGCGCAGCGGGCGCGCTTTCCCGAGGCGCGCGTGTGCACGATCGACGGCCTGCGCGTCGACTGGGACGACGGCTTCGGGCTGGTGCGCGCGTCGAACACGACGCCGGTGCTGACGCTGCGCTTCGAGGGCGACACGCCGCAGGCGCTGCGGCGGATCGAGGGGGAGATGCTGGCGCTGGTGCGGGAAGTGAAGCCGGACGCGGAGGTGGCGGGGCAGGCCTGAGGCGGGCGGTGGGGTTCGCTTGCGCTCACCGCCACCCTACGACCTTGTCGGGTAGACCGCGCGCGGTCCGTCCGGGCCCGGCGGCAGCTCCACGCGCTTGCACAGGAACACTTCCTCTTCCGGGTGCGCGAGAATCTGGAAGCCGCTGCTGCGCAGCATCGCCGCGCTGCAGGCGGCGTTGGGGATCCACCAGTTGGTCTCGTCGTGCGAGTACTTCTTCTCCACGAAGTGCAGGCGCGGGTAGCCGGGCCGCTCGAAGACCTCGGTCTCCCAGAAGTCGTAATCGCCCTGCAGCGGCTCCACGCCCGGGCTGCCGCGCTGCAGCGACTGGTAGACGACCAGGTCCTTCGCGACGTGGGCGTGGATCAGGTCCAGCGCCAGCAGCGGATGCCGCAGGTGGTAGACCAGGCCCATGAACAGCACGAGGTCGAAGCGTTCGCCCAGCGCGCCGACGTCGTACACCGACATCTTGCGGAAGTCGATGTCGTCGTGGCCCAGCACTTCCGCGGCGAAGCGCGCCTGGTCCAGGTAGTAGTCGTCGAAGTCGATCGCGACCACGCGGCTCGCGCCGCGCCGCTTCATCTCGAAGGAGTAGAAGCCCGCGTTGCAGCCGATGTCCAGCACCGACTTGCCCGTGAGGTCCTCCGGCAGCACGTGCGAGAAGCGCTTCCACTTGTTCATGGGGAAGTCGCCGAGGAAGTGCGCCGGCGCCGTGCGCACGCCGAACAGGTCCAGGTTCTGGAACCAGTTGCCGAGCGCGCGCACGCCGTCCTCGATCTCGGCGCGGGTGAAGCTGCGGCGCTCGCCGGCGGCCCGCGGCAGCGCGCGGGCACGCGCCGGGTGCTGCGCCGCGTCGCCTTCCTCCCCGCGGCCCGGCGACCAGGGCGAGGACGCCGGCGCGGCGCTTGCCGGGTCCACGCCCATCGGCGTGCCCTCGTTGCTGCAGATCTGCGTGAGCCGCGGGCCGGCCGCTTCCTCCTTGCGCACGCGGCTGCCCAGCAGGTTCAGCGCCTCGCGGTAGCCGTGCACGGTGCCGACGTCGACGTAGGCCTCGCCGCGGCGCACGCCGACGGCCCGGCCGCCCTTCTGGATGTACGCGTTGACCAGTGTCCCGATGTATTCGTCGCGGCGGCCGCGCTCGCGCCACAGCGCGTCCAGCTCGTGCAGCACGTGGCCCGGCATGCGGAAGGCGCCCCAGATCCAGTTGGAGCGCGCGTCCGGGTGCTTCACCTGGATTTCCTGCACGTTGCCGGCGTCGTCGGTCACCACGGCATCGAAGGCCTCGGGCCGCTCCACCGGGAACAGCAGGAAGGACAGCACGTCGTCGGGCAGGGCGGCGAAGCCGTCGTCGGGGAACCAGATCGTGTCGGGCAGGCCCACCAGCACGCTCTCGTCGGGGCGGATCAGCGAGCAGGCGCGGAAGACGGCGTCGCACAGGCCGCCCGCCTTGGGTTGCACGACGTAGCAGAGGTCGGCCGAGCGGGCGCTGGAGCCGTAGTACTGCACGATGTCCGACTTGCCCGGCGCCACCACGAAGCAGATGCGCGTGGCACCGGCCTTGAGCATGCGCTCGACCAGGAACTCGCTGACGGCGCGCGGCCGTTCCACGTCGCCCACCATGCTGCTGCCCACCGGCAGCAGCTCCTTGGAAAAGCCCAGGGGCTGGATGCGCGTGGCCATGCCGGCCGCTGGAATGATGCCCCACATGCGTCGGTTCTCCCTGTCGTGTGTGCTATTTCGCCGGGGCCAGCTGGGGCGCCCGCGCGGCCTCCAGCAGGCTTTCGAGCTGCAGCGCGCGCTGCGCCGAGGTGTGTTGCGCGAGGACGCGTTCGCGGCCGGCGGCGGCGATGCGGTCGCGTTCGGCGTCGCCCATCTCCAGCGCCGCGAGCACGTCGGCGGCGCTGCGCGCCACCAGCAGTTCGCTCCCCGGCGCCATGAAGCTGTCGAGGCCGGGCCACCAGTCGCTGATCAAGGCCGCGCCGCAGGCGGCCGCCTCGAACAGCCGGCCCGAGGGGCACCAGCCGTTCTCCGCCATCGCCCGGCGCGTGACGCTGAGCGTCCAGCGCGAGGAGCTGAAGAAGGCCGGGTGCTGCGGCGGCGGCATGTGCCGCAGGAAGTGGATGTTGGCCGTCCACGGGAAGTCCGCCGGGTACTGCGCGCCGCCGAGGACGAAGCGCAGGTCCGGGCGCCGGCGCGCCGGTTCCAGGAACAGGTCCTCCACCGCGGCCTGCCGGTCGGCCGCATAGGTGCCCAGGTAGGAGAGGGCGCAGCGGTAGTCGTCCACCGGCGCGACCGCATGGTGCACGTCGGGGTCGACGTGGCCGTAGAGCGTGGCGACCTCGCGCGCGCCGAGCAGCGTGCGCAGCTCGCTGAGCGACGCGCCGCCGGTGTAGCTGAGGACGAGGTCGAAGTCGCGCAGGCCGCGGGGGCCCAGGTAAGCCACCTCGCGGCCGGCTCGCACGTGCTCCAGCGTGACGGGCGTGTCCATGTCGTAGAACACCTTCACGGCCCGCGTCGGCGCGTCCAGCAGCAGCGCGGTCGCCGCGACGCCGTCCGGGCAGTAGGAGGTGACGATCGCCGCGTCGGCATCGCGCAGGGCGCGCCGTGCCCGCGGCAGGTTGGCGGCCCAGTCGGAGTACAGCACCAGCTCGCCGCCCGGCAGTTCGTGCAGGTCGCGGTTGTCCGCGTAATACGGGACGTCGCGCTCGAAGAAGGTGACGTGGTGGCCGCGCCGCGCCAGCGCCCGCCACAGGCCGCGCCACAGTGTCGCGTGGCCGTTGCCCCAGGAGGAGCTGACCGTCAGGCCGAAGATCGCCAGGCGCATGGGAGGGCCAATATAGCGCCGGGCCGCCGGGCGCGGGGCCGCCCGCGCGCCATCGGCGTTAAGCTCGCGCGCCATGGCTCCCCGCCTGCGCTTCCTCGTCCGTGCGTCCGCCTTGCTGGCGCTCGCCTTCGCCTCCGCGGGCGGCGCGCAGGAGCGCCGCAACGCCTTCGGCGACCCGTTCCTGCAGGTGACCTCGGCGCTGCCCGGCTGTCCGGCGCCGCGGCCGCCGGGCTTCACGGAAGAGGAGGTGCGCAAGGAAGCGCACGTGCGCGCGCAGCACGGCACCAGCTGCTACCGCGTCGGGCGCTGCCGGCTGCCCAACTCCTACCTCTACGACAAGGAGATCATCCCGCGCGTGCAGCAGTACATCCGCATGGACGGCCGCTTCGACGACACGTCCGTGTGGGTGCTGGGCGAGCGGCGCATCGTCACGCTGATGGGTTGCGTGAAGACGAAGGAGCAGGCCGAGCAGATGGAGAAGTCGGTGCAGCTGGTGGACGACGTCATGGGCGTCGTGAACTACCTGATGGTGGGGACGCGGGGGACGCCGAAGTACGAGCGGGCGAAATGAAAAAGGCCCGCCGAGGCAGGCCCTGGATTGCGGCTCGAGGCCGCAATGACAAGTTTCAGCGCTTGTCGATCGGCTGCACGTCGCGCTTGGTGGCGCCGGTGTACAGCTGGCGGGGACGGCCGATCTTGTACTCGGGGTCGCTGATCATCTCGTTGAGCTGCGCGATCCAGCCGACCGTGCGGGCCAGGGCGAAGATCGCCGTGAACAGGCTCACCGGGATGCCGATGGCGCGCTGCACGATGCCCGAGTAGAAGTCGACGTTCGGGTAGAGCTTGCGGGAGACGAAGTACTCGTCCTCGAGCGCCACCTTCTCCAGCGCCATCGCCAGCTTGAACAGCGGGTCGTTGCCCAGGCCGAGGGTGTCGAGCACCTCGTGGCAGGTCTCGCGCATCAGCTTGGCGCGCGGGTCGTAGTTCTTGTACACGCGGTGGCCGAAGCCCATCAGCTTGATGCCGCTGTTCTTGTCCTTGACCTTGGCGACGAACTCGCCGATCTTGGCCACGCCGCCCATCTTCTGGATGTCTTCCAGCATGTTCAGCGCCGCCTCGTTGGCGCCGCCGTGCGCGGGGCCCCACAGGCAGGCCACGCCGGCCGCGATCGCCGCGAACGGGTTGGTGCCGGAGGAGCCGCACAGGCGCACCGTGGAGGTGGAGGCGTTCTGCTCGTGGTCGGCGTGCAGGATGAAGATGCGGTCCATGGCCCGCACCAGCACGTCGTTGGGCTCGTAGTCGTCGCAGGGCGTGGCGAACATCATGCGCATGAAGTTCGACGTATAGCTCAGCGAATTGCGCGGGTACATGTAGGGCTGGCCCATGCTGTACTTGTACGCCATGGCCACCAGCGTCGGCATCTTCGCGATCAGGCGGATCGCCGAGATCTCGCGGTGCTCGGGATTGTTGATGTCGATGCTGTCGTGGTAGAAGGCCGACAGCGCGCCGACCAGGCCCGTCATCACGGCCATCGGGTGCGCGTCGCGGCGGAAGCCGCGCAGGAAGAACTGCATCTGCTCGTTGACCATCGTGTGGTTGGTCACGCGGGCGACGAAGTTCTCCTTCTGCGCGGCGTTGGGCAGCTCGCCGTACAGCAGCAGGTAGCAGGTCTCGAGGTAGTCGCAGCTGGTGGCCAGCTGCTCGATCGGGTAGCCGCGGTACAGCAGCTCGCCCTTGTCGCCATCGATGTAGGTGATGGTCGACTGGCACGAAGCCGTGGACATGAAGCCCGGGTCGTACGTGAACATGCCGGTCTGCGCATACAGCTTGCGGATGTCGATCACGTCCGGGCCGATGGAGCCGTGGTAGACCGGCATCTCGACGCTGGGGCTGCCGTTGCTGAACGACAGCGTGGCCTTGGTGTCAGCGAGTTTCATGGGTTTTCCTGTCACGGTTTCAATGCATCTCCGGGGCGGGCCGCAGCATCCCCAGCACTTCTCTCACGTCCGGCCGGTCCAGCGGGCCTTCCGGTTCCCTGCGCCGCAGCAGCAGGTCCAGCAGGTCGTTGTCGGCCAGGTCCATCAGCGCTCCCAGCGCTTCGGCCTGGCGCACCGTCAGGCTGTAGGCGTGGCGGTCGAAGAACCGCTCGATCAGCAGGTCGTTCTCCAGCAGGCCGCGCCGGCAGCGCCAGCGCAGCTTGCTCATTCCCCGCTCGTCCAGCAGCGCTTCGGCCATTCTCGCTCCAATCGGTCAGACCGAACGGCGGACCATCAATTCCTTGATCTTGCCGATCGCCATCGCCGGGTTCAGCCCCTTGGGGCAGACGTCGGTGCAGTTCATGATGGTGCGGCAGCGGAACAGGCGGTACGGGTCTTCCAGGTTGTCCAGGCGCTCGCTGGTCGCCTGGTCGCGGCTGTCGGCCAGGAAGCGGTAGGCCTGCAGCAGGCCGGCCGGGCCCACGAACTTGTCGGGGTTCCACCAGAAGCTGGGGCAGGCCGTCGAGCAGCTCGCGCACAGGATGCACTCGTACAGCCCGTTGAGCTCGTCGCGCTCCTCGGGCGACTGCAGGCGCTCCTTCTCCGGCGGGATCTCGTCGTTGACGAGGTAGGGCTTGACGGAGTGGTACTGCTTGAAGAACTGCGTCATGTCCACGATCAGGTCGCGCACGACCGGCAGCCCGGGCAGGGGCTTCAGCACGATCGGGTCCTTCAGCGTGCGCAGGTTGGTCAGGCAGGCCAGCCCGTTCTTGCCGTTGATGTTCATCGCGTCGGAGCCGCACACGCCTTCGCGGCAGGAGCGGCGGAAGGCGATGGTCGGGTCCTGCGCCTTGAGCTTGATCAGGGCGTCGAGCAGCATCCGCTCGTTGCCTTCCAGCTCGATCTCCACCGTCTGCATGGAGGGACGGTCGTCCTTGTCCGGGTCGTAGCGGTAGATGTGGAATGTGCGCTTTTGCATGGGTTGTCCGTGTCCTCGAATCTAGGCTCTGCGGCGGTGCGCAGAACTACTTAATCAGAAGGTCCGCACCTTGGGCGGCACGCTCTCCACCGTCAGCGGCTTCATCTTCACCGGCTTGTAGGCCAGGCGGTTGCCCTCGCGGTACCACAGCGAGTGCTTCAGCCAGTTGGCGTCGTCGCGGCCGAGCGGCGCGTTCGGGTCGTCGGCGGGGTGCTCGTAGTCCATCACGGTGTGGGCGCCGCGGCATTCCTTGCGGGCGGCGGCCGAGACGATGGTGGCCTGCGCGGCCTCGATCAGGTTCTCCACTTCCAGCGCTTCCACGCGGGCCGTGTTGAAGACCATCGACTTGTCCTTCAGGCCGATCGCCTCCACGCGCTCGCGCAGCGCGGCGACCTGCTTCACGCCCTCGTCCAGCAGGGCCTGCGTGCGGAACACGCCGGCGTGCGTCTGCATGGAGGCGCGCAGGTCGTTGGCCACGGCCTGCGAGTATTCGCCGCCCGTGCTGTTCTCGAGCCGGTTCAGGCGTTCCAGCGTGCGCTCGGCCGCGTCGGCCGGCAGCGGCTTGTGCGCCTTCGTGGAGCTCGCGAACTCGACGATGTGGTTGCCCGCCGCCTTGCCGAACACCAGCAGGTCCAGCAGCGAGTTGGTGCCCAGGCGGTTGGCGCCGTGCACGCTGACGCAGGAGCATTCGCCCACGGCGTACAGGCCGTTCACCACGGCGTTGTCGTCGCCGCCGCGCTGCACCACGACCTGGCCGTGGATGTTGGTCGGGATGCCGCCCATCTGGTAGTGGATGGTGGGCACGACCGGGATCGGCTCGCGGGTGATGTCGACGTTGGCGAAGTTCACGCCGATCTCGTACACCGAGGGCAGGCGCTTGTGGATGGTCTCGGCGCCCAGGTGGTCGAGCTTCAGCAGCACGTAGTCCTTGTTGGGCCCGCAGCCGCGGCCTTCCTTGATCTCCTGGTCCATCGAGCGGGAGACGAAGTCGCGCGGCGCCAGGTCCTTCAGCGTGGGCGCGTAGCGCTCCATGAAGCGTTCGCCGTTGCTGTTCAACAGGATGGCGCCCTCGCCGCGGCAGCCCTCGGTCAGCAGCACGCCCGCGCCGGCCACGCCGGTCGGGTGGAACTGCCAGAACTCCATGTCCTCGAGCGGGATGCCGGCGCGCGCCGCCATGCCCAGGCCGTCGCCGGTGTTGATGTAGGCGTTGGTGGAGGCCGCGAAGATGCGGCCGGCGCCGCCGGTGGCCAGCAGCACGGTCTTGGCGTGCAGCACGTGCAGGTCGCCCGTTTCCATCTCCAGCGCGGTCACGCCGACCACGTCGCCCTCGGCGTCGCGGATCAGGTCCAGCGCCATCCACTCCACGAAGAAGCTGGTGCGGGCCTTCACGTTCTGCTGGTACAGCGTGTGCAGCATGGCGTGGCCCGTGCGGTCGGCGGCGGCGCAGGCGCGCTGCACCGGCTTCTCGCCGTAGTTGGCCGTGTGGCCGCCGAAGGGGCGCTGGTAGATCGTGCCGTCCGGGTTGCGGTCGAACGGCATGCCGAAGTGCTCGAGCTCGTACACGACGCGGGGCGCCTCGCGGCACATGTACTCGATCGCGTCCTGGTCGCCGAGCCAGTCGCCGCCCTTGACGGTGTCGTAGAAGTGGTAGTGCCAGTTGTCCTCGGACATGTTGCCCAGCGAGGCGCCGATGCCGCCCTGCGCCGCCACCGTGTGCGAGCGGGTGGGGAACACCTTGGACAGCACGGCCACGTTCAGGCCGGCGAGCGACAGCTGCAGGGCGGCGCGCATGCCGGAACCGCCGGCGCCGACGATGACGACGTCGAACTTGCGCGTCGTGATGTTGTTGCTTGTGTATGCCATATCGTTCACACCCTCCAGAGGACCTGGATGGCCCAGCCGGCGCAGCCCACCAGCCACACGATCGCGAAGATCTGCAGCACCAGGCGCAGGCCCACCGGCTTGATGTAGTCCATCAGCACGTCGCGCATGCCCACCCACGCGTGGTAGGCGAGGCCGACGATGGTCGCGAAGGCCAGCATCTTCATCCACTGCGGGTGGAAGATGCCCGCCCAGCGGTCGTAGTCCAGCGGGCCGCGCGAGAAGATCACCTGCGCCAGCACCACCAGGGTGAAGAGGGCCATGAGGACGGCCGTGACGCGCTGGGCGAGCCAGTCGCGCGTGCCGTAGTGCGCACCGACGGTGGTGCGGCGGGATCCGTAGTTCACTGCCATGTTCTTGTTCTCCTCGATCAGTACAGGCCGAACAGCTTCGCGCCCAGGATGACCGTCAGCACGACGGCCGCCCACAGCGTGAACATGGCCGAGGCCCGGCCGCGCGGCAGCGTGACGGCGTGGTGGCTCACGTCCATCCACACGTGGCGCACGCCGGCGATGAAGTGGTGCAGGTAGGCCCAGATCAGCGCGAGCAGCACCAGCTTCAGCACGATGCCGCTGGCGCCGGTGGCGAGCGCGTCGCGCAGGCGCGCCGACGAGATCTCGGAGGACACCGACAGGTCGAACACCCACAGGATCAGCGGCAGCAGCAGGAACATCAGGATGCCGCTGATGCGGTGCAGGATCGACACCTGCCCGGGTGCGGGCAATCGGTAGCGGGTGAGGTCCTTGAATGCGTTGATGTTCCGGAATTCCGGCCGCTTCTTGCTGGCGAGCTCTGTCATGCGGTGGTTTCTTTCGATGCGGATGCGGGGAGTGGGCTCAGGGTCAACCCTAAATTCTAGGCCAATGCAACAAGCTGATACGAAGGCATTCGCTTCGGCGCCGCGCTGCGGCTTCAGCTCAACTCGTTGCGGTAGTGGTGCGTGTCGGTGCGGTAGAGGCCGCGCCGCAATTCCATCGGCACGTCGTTGTAGGTGAAGGAAAGGCGCTCCACGGACAGCAGCGGGGCGCCCGCGGGCAGGCCGAGCGCGGCGGCCTGCTGCGCATCGGCGGCGACCGCGCGGATCTTCTCCTCGGCGCGCACCATGCGCACGCCGAACTCGAGCTCGAACAGCGCGTAGGTCGCGCCCTGGTGCGTGCCGAGCTGCTCCGCCGTCAGGCCGCGGAAGGTGGTGCCGGGCAGCCACATCTCCTCGAGGATCGTCGGCACGCCGGCGAAGGAGAGCACGCGCCGCACCTGCACGACGGCGTCGCCGGTGCGCAGCGCGAGCGCGCGCGCCACCTCGGCCGAGGCGCGCACGCGGCGGCAGTCGACGATGTTGCGCTGGGCCGGGCCCTCGTCGCCGCTGTCGGGGACGAGGCGGAGGAACCGGTAGCGCACCTGCTGCTCGGCATGGGTGGCGACGAAGGTGCCCTTGCCCTGGCGGCGCACGACGAGGTTCTCGGCCGCGAGTTCGTCGATCGCCTTGCGCACCGTGCCCTGGCTCACGCGGAAGCGCGCGGCGAGGTCCATCTCGCTGGGGATCGCCTCGCCGGGCTTCCACTCGCCCGCCTGCAGGCTTTGCAGGATCAGCGCCTTGATCTGCTGGTACAGCGGGCTGAAGGCCGGCGTGCCCGCGAGGGCGTCGGCGGCCGGGCTGTCGTTGGAAGGGTGGGGGATCGCCATCGGAACGCCCCCAATCATATCTTATATAAGACATAAGACAAATTGACCCTGCGGGTTTCCCCGGCTACACTTGCGGGCTGTCCCCCGCCGGCCGGCGCGGGCTGCGAATCCCCTCCGCGCCCCATGCCGAAGCCCGCATCCGCATTCCACTTCCTTCGGAGATTCCCATGAGCAAGAAGCCCGTCCGCGTTGCCGTCACCGGCGCCGCCGGCCAGATCGGTTACGCCCTGCTGTTCCGCATCGCCTCCGGCGAGATGCTGGGCAAGGACCAGCCCGTGATCCTGCAGCTGCTGGAGATCCCCGACGAGAAGGCCCAGAAGGCGCTCAAGGGCGTGATGATGGAGCTGGAGGACTGCGCCTTCCCGCTGCTGGCCGGCATGGAAGCGCACGGCGACCCGATGACCGCCTTCAAGGACGTGGACTACGCCCTGCTGGTCGGCGCCCGCCCGCGCGGCCCCGGCATGGAGCGCAAGGACCTGCTGTCGGCCAACGCCCAGATCTTCACCGCCCAGGGCAAGGCCCTGGACAAGGTGGCCTCGCGCAACGTCAAGGTGCTGGTGGTCGGCAACCCGGCCAACACCAACGCCTACATCGCGATGAAGAGCGCACCCAGCCTGCCGCGCAAGAACTTCACGGCCATGCTCCGCCTGGACCACAACCGCGCGCTGTCGCAGATCGCCGCCAAGACCGGCACCCAGGTCGCCGACATCGAGAAGCTGACGGTGTGGGGCAACCACTCGCCCACCATGTACGCCGACTACCGCTTCGCCACCGTCAACGGCAAGTCCGTCAAGGACCTGATCGACGACCAGGAGTGGAACAAGAACGTGTTCCTGCCGACGGTGGGCAAGCGCGGCGCCGCCATCATCGAGGCGCGCGGCCTGTCGTCCGCCGCTTCCGCGGCCAACGCCGCCATCGACCACATGCGCGACTGGGCCCTGGGCTCCAACGGCAAGTGGGTCACGATGGGCATCCCGTCGGACGGCCAGTACGGCATCCCCAAGGACATCATCTTCGGCTTCCCGGTCACCACCGAGAACGGCGAGTACAAGCTGGTCGAGGGCCTTCCCATCGACGCGTTCTCGCAGGAGCGCATAGCCCTGACGCTCAACGAGCTGAAGGAAGAGCAGGCCGGCGTCGCGCACCTGCTGTAAGGGCATGAGCCACCCGCGGGACATCCTCCTCGGCGCCCAGGCGCGCACCGGCATGCTGCCGGTGTGCGACCACTACAGCGGCGTGGAGGCGCGCATGCGCAAGAGCCTGGCCCTCCAGCAGGAGATGGCGCAGGAGTTCGGCGCGACCGTGTTCGATGTCACGCTGGACTGCGAGGACGGCGCCCCGGTGGGCGGGGAGGCGGATCACGCCGCGCTCGTCACCGAGCTGGCGCTCGCGGCGCACCCCGCCGCGCGCGTCGCCGTGCGCGTGCACCCGGTGGACCATCCGGCCTTCGAGGCAGACGTCGCGACCATCGCCGGCCAGGCCGGCCACCGCCTGGTGCACGTCATGCTGCCCAAGGTGGAATCGGTCGCGGACGTCGAGCGCGCCAGCCGCGCGCTGGACGCCGCGGGCGCGAAGGACCTGCCGCTGCAGGGCCTCATCGAGTCGCCGGCCGCCGTGCACCGGGCCTTCGACATCGCCGCGCACCCGCGCATGCAGTCCCTCAGCTTCGGGCTGATGGACTTCGTCTCGGCCCATGGCGGCGCCATCCCCTCGCAGGGCATGAGCCTGCAGGGGCAGTTCACGCACCCGCTGGTGGTGCGCGCCAAGCTGGAAATTTCCTCCGCCTGCCATGCCCATGGCAAGGTCCCCTCGCACGGGGTGGTGACGGAGTTCCGGGACCAGGCGGCTTTCCGGGCCGCGGCGTCGCGCGCAGCCAACGAGTTCGGTTACACACGCATGTGGAGCATCCACCCCGACCAGATCAGGTCCATCGTGGAAGTGTTTGCTCCGCACGCCAACGAAATTCACAAGGCGACACAAATCCTTCGCGCCGCGGAGCGCGCGAGCTGGGCGCCGATCAGCTTCGACGGCAAACTCGAGGACAGGGCGAGCTACCGCTACTACTGGCAGGTGCTGGAGAGGGCACATGGGACCGGAAGGCAGCTCCCCGAAGAGGCGCGCGAATGGTTCGCGCGCCAGTGAGGTCCGAGAGGAGAGACGTCATGAGGAAGCTGTTTGCCGCCGTTGTGATCGCTTCGCTGTCCGCCGCCCCCGCGTTCGCGCAGGGGCCGACCGCGAAGACTGCCGCCGCGAAGAAGTCGGTGTCGGTGAAGAAGTCGCCGGCGCCGACGCGCCGCCAGGCCATCGAGGAGGCGACGCCGACCTCCGAGCCCGACCCGAGCATCAAGCTGTCGGAAGCGCAGCTGGCGATCGCCAGGACCGTGTTCACCGGCGAGATCCAGTGCGAGCTGGGCCAGAAGGTGACCATCAGGCCGATGAAGCGCGAAGGCTTCTTCTTCGTCTCGCGCGGCATCAACAAGTTCGTGATGCACCCCGAGGAAAGCCGCACCGGCGCCATCCGCCTGGAAGACCCGGCGCGCGGCGCCCTGTGGCTGCAGCTGGCCAACAAGTCCATGCTGATGAGCCAGAAGGAAGGCAAGCGCCTTGCCGACGAATGCCAGAGCCCCGAGCAGGTGGCCTATGCGAAAAGCATGAAGCCCGTGAACCTGCTGGAGGGCGGCAAATGACAGACCATTGAACGGAGAACCCATGTTGCAAGCCTACGTCGAACACGTTGCCGAACGCGCCGCGCTCGGCATCCCCCCGCTGCCGCTGTCCGCGAAGCAGACCGCCGAAGTGATCGAGCTGATCAAGGCGGCCCCGGCCAAGGAAGAAGCCTTCCTGCTGGACCTGCTCGCGAACCGCGTGCCGCCCGGCGTGGACGATGCGGCCAAGGTGAAGGCGAGCTTCCTTTCGGCCGTTGCACATGGGGACTTCCCCGTTCCCGCGATTTCCCGCGCCCGCGCCACCGAGCTGCTGGGCACGATGGTCGGCGGCTACAACGTCAAGCCGCTGATCGACCTGCTGGACGACAAGGAAGTCGCGCAGGTGGCCGCCGACGGCCTGAAGAAGACGCTGCTGATGTTCGACTACTTCCACGACGTCGCCGCCAAGGCCAAGGCCGGCAACGCGTACGCGAAGGAAGTGGTGCAGTCCTGGGCCGACGCCGAGTGGTTCACCAGCCGCCCGGAAGTGCCGCAGCAGATCACCGTCACCGTCTTCAAGGTGCCCGGCGAGACCAACACCGACGACCTGTCGCCGGCCCCCGACGCCTGGTCGCGCCCCGACATCCCGCTGCACACCCTGGCCATGCTGAAGAACAGCCGCCCGGGCGCCGCCTTCCAGCCGGAGGAAGAGGGCAAGCGCGGCCCCATGAAGTTCATCGAGGAGCTCAAGGCCAAGGGCCACCAGGTCGCCTACGTCGGCGACGTCGTGGGCACCGGCTCCTCGCGCAAGTCCGCCACCAACAGCGTGATCTGGGCCACCGGCCAGGACATCCCCTACGTGCCGAACAAGCGCTTCGGCGGCGTGACGCTGGGCGGCAAGATCGCCCCGATCTTCTTCAACACGCAGGAAGACTCCGGCGCCCTGCCGATCGAGGTGGACGTCTCGAAGCTCGAGATGGGCGACGTGATCGACATCTATCCCTACGAGGGCACGATCGAGAAGGACGGCAAGGTCGTCGAGCGCTTCCAGCTGAAGTCCGACGTGCTGCTGGACGAGGTGCGCGCCGGCGGCCGCATCAACCTGATCATCGGCCGCTCGCTCACGGCCAAGGCGCGCGAGTTCCTGGGCCTGTCGGCCTCCACCGCCTTCCGCCTGCCCAAGCCGCCGGTGGATTCCGGAAAGGGCTACACGCTGGCGCAGAAGATGGTGGGCCGCGCCTGCGGCCTGCCGGAAGGCAAGGGCATCCGTCCCGGCACCTACTGCGAGCCGCGCATGACCACCGTCGGCAGCCAGGACACCACCGGCCCGATGACGCGGGACGAACTGAAGGACCTCGCCTGCCTCGGCTTCAGCGCCGACATGGTGATGCAGTCCTTCTGCCACACGGCCGCCTACCCCAAGCCCGTGGACGTGAAGACCCACCGCGAGCTGCCCGCCTTCATCAGCAACCGCGGCGGCGTCGCGCTGCGCCCCGGTGACGGCGTGATCCACAGCTGGCTGAACCGCCTGCTGCTGCCCGACACCGTGGGCACCGGCGGCGACAGCCACACGCGCTTCCCGATCGGCATCAGCTTCCCGGCCGGCTCCGGCCTGGTCGCCTTCGCGGCCGCCACCGGCGTCATGCCGCTGGACATGCCCGAGTCGGTGCTGGTGCGCTTCAAGGGCAAGATGCAGCCCGGGATCACGCTGCGCGACCTCGTGCACGCCATTCCCTATTTCGCGATCCAGCAGGGCCTGCTGACGGTGGCCAAGCAGGGCAAGAAGAACATCTTCTCCGGCCGCATCCTCGAGATCGAGGGCCTGCCGGACCTGAAGGTGGAACAGGCCTTCGAGCTGACCGACGCGTCGGCCGAGCGTTCCGCCGCCGGCTGCACGGTGAAGCTGAACAAGGAGCCGATCACCGAGTACCTGCAGTCCAACGTGGTCCTGATGAAGAACATGATCGCGCAGGGCTACCAGGACAAGCGCTCGCTGGAGCGCCGCATCCAGGCGGTGGAAGCGTGGCTCGCCAAGCCGGACCTGCTGGCGGCCGACAAGGACGCCGAGTACGCGGCCGTGATCGAGATCGACATGGACACGATCACCGAGCCGCTGCTGTGCTGCCCGAACGACCCGGACGACGTGAAGCCGCTGTCGGCCGTGCAGAACACGAAGATCGACGAGGCCTTCATCGGCTCGTGCATGACCAACATCGGCCACTTCCGCGCGGCCTCGACGCTGCTGGAAGGCAAGCGCGACATCCCGGTGAAGCTGTGGGTGGCGCCGCCGACCAAGATGGACGCCGAGCAGCTGACGAAGGAAGGCCACTACGCCAACTTCGGCGGCGCTGGCGCGCGCACCGAGATGCCCGGCTGCTCGCTGTGCATGGGCAACCAGGCGCAGGTGAAGGAAGGCGCGACGGTGGTGTCGACCTCCACGCGCAACTTCCCGAACCGCCTGGGCAAGAACACCAACGTGTTCCTGGCCTCGGCGGAACTCGCCGCGATCGCCTCCAAGCTGGGTCGCATCCCCACGGTCGCCGAGTACCACGCCGACATGGGCGTGATCAACGGCCAGGGCGACAAGGTCTACCGGTACATGAACTTCGACCAGATCGAGGAGTACGCGGAGACGGCGAAGGAAGTGAGCGTCTGAGCTTCACGGCTCCATGAAGAAGCGGCCCGCGAGGGCCGCTTCTTCGTTGGGGCCGCGCTCAGTTGCGGTCGGCCTTCGCGCGCTTGTGCGCGGTGGCGTGGCCGCCGGGACCCGCGCCCATCGTGCTGGACTGCGTGCCGCTGGTGGCGGGCCCGCTGCCCATCGTGCTCGATCCGCCCGGGGCTTCGCTGCCCAAGCTGGATCCGAGCAGGTTCGAGGAGGCGCCGAGCGTCGTCGTGCCGGGGCTCGCTCCGCGCTCGACCACCGCCGGCGCGGGAACGACCGCCACGGGCGGCGCGACGGAGGCGCCGCGTTCGACCACCGCGGGCGCGGGAACCACCGCCACGGGGGCGCCGCGTTCGACCACCGCGGGTGCCGGGACGACCGCGACGGGCGGAGCGATGCCGGGGCCGGCGACCGGTCCGGTCACGCCCGGAGCCGCGACGCTCGCGCCACCGACGGTGGCGCCGCCACCCACGGTCGCACCGCCGCCGACCGTGCCGACGTCGCCCACGTCACCGACGGCGCCCACCGTGCCACCGCCTCCGACCGTGCCGCCCGCGCCGATGCCGTTGTCACCGGGGTTGCCGCAGCAGGCGTTGCCGACGGTCGTCGCGTTCGGGCCGTTGCCCTGGTTGCCGAGGCCGGTGTTGCCGACGCCGTTGCCGTTGTTGCCGGTGCCCACGTTGGCTCCGCCATTGCCACCGGCATTGCCGGCCGGCGCGCCGCCGGGGCCGCCGCCGTTCGCGCTGCCCACGCCGACGCCGCCTCCGGCGCCCACGCCCACGCCGCCACCGACGCCCGCGCCGACGCCGCCGCCATCACCGCCGGCACCGACACCGCCACCGACGCCTGCGCCGCCCGCAGCTCCGCCGCCAGCGCCGGCACCAGCGCCACCGGCACCGCCGCCGACGCCCGCACCGCCACCACCGCCGACGCCTGCACCGCCACCGGCGCCTGCGCCGCCGCCGGCACCACCGCCGACACCGGCGCCGCCGCCGGCACCGCCGCCGACACCGGCACCGCCGCCGGCACCACCGCCAACACCGGCACCGCCGCCGACACCGGCACCGCCGCCGGCACCGCCGCCGACACCAGCACCGCCGCCAGCACCACCGCCGACGCCTGCGCCGCCGCCAGCACCACCGCCGACGCCTGCGCCGCCGCCGGCGCCCGCACCGGCACCGGCACCTGCCCCAGCACCGCCGCCCGCGCCACCACCGGCGCCTTGCGCCACGGCCAGGCCGAGGGCACTCACCAGGGCTGTCGCCAGCAGCGACATCCTGATCTTTCCGACTTTCGATGTCATTCCAAGACTCCTGAAACTGAACGTGAAGTCACGCCATGTTGCGGATGCGTCGCCTGGTAACCCGTCGGTGCCGCTCCCGCCGGCTTGTGCGTTCCCGCTGATGCGCGAGGCCAGCCAAACGATGACAAGGGTCGCGCGGCTCAGGCGCACGCACGCTGGCTCTTCAGCTATCGATAGGAGAGCGCCCCCCGGCGCGGGCGGCGAGCCGTTAGCATCGCGCACAGCCGAAACCCGAGGTCACGCATGTTCCGTTCCTTCTTCCTGTCCCGCCGCTGGCTGCCCTGGTCGCTGCTCGGCACCGCCCTGATCCTGCTGGCCACGTGGTACCGCGTGCAACTGGATGTGCAGATCAACGAATGGTTCGGCACCTTCTACGACCTGGTCCAGAACGCCCTGAGCAAGCCCGGCAGCATCACCCTGGCGCAGTACTGGCAGCAGCTCTCCACCTTCCTGTCGATCGCGATGATCTACATCACCGTGGCGGTGGTGCTGGACTTCTTCATCAAGCACTACATCTTCCGCTGGCGCCAGGCGATGAACGACTACTACATGAAGCACTGGCAGAAGCTGCGGCTGGTGGAGGGCGCGGCGCAGCGGGTGCAGGAGGACACGATGCGATTCGCCCGCATCATGGAAGGCCTGGGCGTCGAGCTGATGCGCAGCCTGATGACGCTCGCCGCGTTCCTGCCGATCCTGTGGGTGCTTTCGGACAAGGTGACGCAGATCCCCATCCTGGGGGCGATCCCGCATTCGCTGGTCTGGGTCTCCATCGGCTGGGCCTTCTTCGGGACCGTGCTGCTGGCGTTCACCGGGATCCTGCTGCCGGGGCTGGAGTTCCAGAACCAGCGGGTGGAGGCGGCCTACCGCAAGGAGCTGGTGTACGGCGAGGACGATCCCTCGCGGGCCGCGCCGCCGGTGGCGGCCACGCTGTTCCAGCACGTGCGCTTCAACTACTTCCGGCTGTTCTTCCACTACCTGTACTTCGACGTGGTGAAGTGGTCCTACCTGCAGGTGAGCGTGCTGGTGCCGCTGATCGCCATCGGGCCCACGGTCGCCGCGGGCGTGATCACGCTGGGCGTGATGCAGCAGATCTCGCGCGCGTTCGACAAGGTGACGGAGTCGTTCCAGTACCTGGTGCTCAGCTGGAGCACGATCGTCGAACTGATCTCGGTCTACAAGCGCCTGCGCGCCTTCGAAAGCCGCATCCACGACCCGGACGTCGCGCCGCCGGATGACGGGTTGGTGCCGTTGAATCCGTGATGGGGAGCTGGGGGGGGGGGGGGGGGGGGGGGGGGGGGGGGGGAGGGGGGGAGGGGGGGGGGGGGGGGGGGGGGGGGGAGGGGGAGAAGAGAAAAGCGGGAGAAAAAGACATAACAA
>NZ_JBUDXE010000016.1:0-75715 GCF_054956735.1 Ramlibacter sp. bp-362 | reverse complement strand
ATCGCCGCCGTCAGGGTCGTCTTGCCATGGTCCACGTGGCCGATGGTGCCCACGTTCACGTGCGGCTTGGTCCGCTCAAACTTGCCTTTTGCCATTTTTTTCGACTCCGAAAAAAGTAACGATCACTACCCGAAACTGGTGCCCATGGCGGGAATCGGACCCGCGACCTCTCCCTTACCAAGGGAGTGCTCTACCACTGAGCCACATGGGCGAAATTCTTTTCGCTGCGCCGAAATCGATGATGCTGCTGGAGCGGGAGACGGGAATCGAACCCGCGTCATTAGCTTGGAAGGCTAAGGTTCTACCATTGAACTACTCCCGCCTCGGGGTGTTTCAACGGCATCCCAGCACGTCCGACCCAGGCGCCACGCAACTCATCTATTCGACCCTTTCGCCGGGCTTCCTGCCTCATGCGGGAAGCCTGGTGGAGGAGGTTGGATTCGAACCAACGTAGGCGTAAGCCAACAGATTTACAGTCTGCCCCCTTTAGCCACTCGGGCACCCCTCCGGCGAGCCCGCGACTATAGCATGGTTCGCACGCGCCAGCGGGCCCGCGTCCCACGCCGCCGCTGGGGAAACGGTGGCTAGAACACGCCCTGCACGCCGTGGCGGCCCAGCCATTCCCGCGCGCGCGCGAAGTGGCCGCAGCCGAGGAAGGGCACGGGCGGGCGGCGCGCCGACAGCGGCGAGGGGTGGTTGGCCTGCAGGATGAGCACTTCGCGCCCGTGCGCGGCCGCGGTCGCCTCGATCAGCGGCGCCTTGGCCTGCGCGTGGGCGCCCCACAGCAGGTAGACGCAGGGCGAGGCCGTCGCGGCGACGAGCGCCACCAGCTGGTCGGTGAGCGCCTCCCAGCCTTTCTTCGCATGGCTGGCCGGTCGGCCCTCCTCCACGGTCAGGCAGGTGTTGAGCAGCAGCACGCCGTTGCGCGCCCATTCCACCAGCGAGCCGCTGTCCGGCCGGCAGCCCAGCTCCGCGAAGATGTTCCTCAGCGAAGGCGGGTGCCGGACGCCGTCGGCCACGGAAAAGGCCAGGCCTTCGGCCTGCCCGGCGCCGTGGTACGGATCCTGGCCCAGCACGACGGCGTGCACCGATGCGAGCGGCGTCAGCTCCAGCGCCCGCAGCGGCCGTGGCGGGAAGATGACGGCGCCGTCGGCGAGCCGCTCGCGCAGGAACGCCGCCAGCCGCTGCCCCGGGGCGCTGGCCAGGAAGGCGTCGACCGTGGGTTGCCAGCCGGGCGCCAGGGGCCAGCGCTCCGGCGCCCACTCCTGCAGTCGCTCGGCCACCTCAGGCGCCGAACAGCTCGGCCAGCGCTTCGCCCGGTTCGGGCGCGCGCATGAAGGCCTCGCCGACCAGGAAGGCATGCACGCCCGCGGCGCGCATGCGCCGCACGTCCTCGCGCTTCAGGATGCCGGACTCGGTGACCAGGAGCCGGTCGGCCGGCACCTCCGGCAGCATGCCCAGCGTGGTGTCCAGGCTCACCTCGAAACTGCGCAGGTTGCGGTTGTTCACGCCGACCAGCTTCGTCTTCAGCTTCAGGGCCCGCTGCAGTTCCTCGCGGTCGTGCACCTCGACCAGCACCGCCATGCCCAGGCTGCGCGCGATCCCTTCCAGCTCCGCCATCTGGCCGTCGGCCAGGCAGGCGGCGATCAGCAGGATGCAGTCGGCGCCCATCGCCCGCGCTTCGTAGACCTGGTAGGCGTCCACCATGAAGTCCTTGCGCAGCACCGGCAGGTCGCAGGACGCGCGCGCCTGCTTCAGGAAGTCGGGGCTGCCCTGGAAGAACTGCCGGTCGGTCAGGACCGACAGGCAGGCGGCGCCGTGCTCGGCGTAGCTCTGCGCGATGTCGGCGGGAATGAAGTCCTCGCGCAGCACGCCCTTGCTGGGGCTGGCCTTCTTCACCTCGGCGATCACCGCGGCCTGACCCGCCGCGACCTTGGCGCGCAGCGCGCCCTCGAAGTCGCGCGTGAGCACGCGGCTGAGCGCGTCCTCGCGCACCGCCTCCAGCGGTTTCTTCTTCTTCGCGGCCGCGACTTCCTCGCGCTTGACCGCGACGATCTTCTCCAGGATGTCCGCCATGTCAGCCCGCCAGCGACTTCGAGACCTGCACCAGCTGTTCCAGCTTGGCGCGCGCGGCGCCGGACTCGAGCGCGGCCCGCGCCTGGGCGATGCCCTGCGGGATGTCGGCGGCGACGTTGGCGGCGTAGAGCGCGGCGCCCGCGTTCAACACCACGATGTCGCGGGCAGCGCCGGGCTGGTTGTCCAGCACCTGGCGCATCAGCGCCAGCGACTCCTGGGGCGTCTCGACCTTGAGGGCGCGGTTGCTCGCCATCGGCAGGCCGAAGTCCTCCGGATGGATCTCGTACTCGCGGATCTCGCCGTTCTTCAGCTCGCCCACCATCGTGGCCGCGCCCAGGCTGACCTCGTCCATGCCGTCGCGCCCGTAGACGACCAGCGCGTGCTCGGCGCCCAGGCGCTGCAGCGCCCGCACCTGGATGCCGACCAGGTCGGGGTGGAACACGCCCATCAGGATGTTGGGCGCACCGGCCGGATTGGTGAGCGGGCCCAGGATGTTGAAGATCGTGCGCACGCCCAGCTCCTTGCGCACCGGCGCCACGTTCTTCATCGCCGGGTGGTGGTTGGGCGCGAACATGAAGCCGATGCCCGTTTCCTGGATGCAGCGGGCGATGGCGTCCGGGCCCAGGTTGATGTTCAGGCCCATGGCCTCCAGCACGTCGGCGCTGCCGCTCTTGCTGGAGACGCTGCGGCCCCCGTGCTTGCTGACCTTGGCGCCGGCGGCGGCCACGACGAACATCGAGCAGGTGGAGATGTTGAAGGTGTGCGAGCCGTCGCCGCCGGTGCCCACGATGTCGACCAGGTTGGTCTTGTCGGCGACGTGCACCTTGGTCGAGAACTCGCGCATCACCTGCGCGGCGGCGGTGATCTCGCCGATCGTTTCCTTCTTGACGCGCAGGCCGGTGATGAGGGCGGCCATCATGACGGGCGACAGCTCGCCGCTCATGATCAGCCGCACGATCTTGAGCATCTCGTCGTGGAAGATCTCGCGGTGTTCGATCGTGCGCTGCAGCGCTTCCTGGGGCGTGATGGACATGAGGGCTCCTTATCGGGTCGGTGGGTCGGTCAGGGCGAGCTTGAGCCCGAACCCCAAGAACATGGCGCCGGCGAGCCGGTCCAGCCAGTGCATCGCGCGCTGCAGCGCGGCGCGCCGCGCCATCCAGGCCGCGGCCAGCGCCCATGCCGAATTGACGGCGATGCTGTTGATGTTGAAGAGCGTGCCGAGGAGCACGAAGGCCAGCGCCTTGTGCGGGGCATCGGGCGCGATGAACTGCGGCACGAAGGCGAGGAAGAAGATGGCGACCTTGGGGTTCAGCACGTTGGTGAGGAAGCCGCCGCGGAAGACGGCCGCGAGGGTAGGCGCGTTGTCGCAGGCGGGCGGTGCGCCGCCAGGCGAACCCCAGCTCTCCCCCCGCCCCCTCGCGAACAGCAGCCGCACCCCCACCCACACGAGGTAAGCGGCCCCCGCCCACTTCAGCACCGTGAACGCCGTCGCCGACGCCGCCAGCAGCGCGCTGACCCCCAGCGCCGCCGCGAACACGTGGACGAAGCAGCCGGCGGTGATGCCCAGCCCCGCGACCACCCCGGCCCGCGCGCCGGAGCGCAGCGCGTTGCTGGCGATATAGAGCACGTCCGGCCCCGGCGTCAGGTTCAGCAGGAGCCCCGCCGCGACGAACAGGAGCAGGTGCTGCAGGTCGGGCATGGTCGCCTCAGGCGCGGAAGTACGAGCGGATCGCCGCCACGGCGCGGTCCACGCCTTCGGCATCCACGTCGAGGTGCGTCACGAAGCGCAGGCGGTACAGGCCGGTGGCCAGGATGCCCTGCTGCTTCAGGTGCTCGAGCAGCCCGGCCGAACGCTCGCGCGCCGGCCCGTGCAGGTCCACGAACAGGATGTTGGTCTGCGGCGGCTCGCACGCCAGGCCTGGAATGCCTTCCAGCCCGGCGGCAAGGCGCTGCGCCAGCGCGTGGTCCTCCGCCAGCCGTTCGACCTGGTGTTCGAGCGCGTAGCTCGCGGCCGCGGCCAGCACGCCGGCCTGGCGCATCGCGCCGCCGGCCATCTTGCGGATGCGGCGCGCGCGCGCGATGAAGTCCTTCGAGCCGCAGAGGGTGGAGCCGACCGGCGCACCGAGCCCCTTGCTGAAGCAGACCGACACGCTGTCGAACAGGCCGGCGATGCGCCGGGCCTCGCTGCGCGCGTCGCTGCCCTGCTGCGTCGCCTGCGCCACCGCGGCGTTGAACAGGCGGGCGCCGTCCAGGTGCGCGGCCAGGCCCTTGCGGCGCGCGAGCGCCGTCGCCTCCTGCAGGTAGGCGAAGGGCAGCACCTTGCCGCCCAGGGTGTTCTCCAGCGCCAGCAGGCGCGTGCGGGCGAAGTGCGGATCGTCCGGCTTGACAGCGGCCTCGATGGCCGCGAGCGCCAGGGTCCCGTCGGCCTGGTGGTCCAGCGGCTGGGGCTGCACGCTGCCGAACACGGCGGCGCCGCCGCCTTCCCAGCGGTAGCAGTGCTGCAGCTGGCCGACGATGTATTCGTCGCCCCGCTGGCAGTGCGAGAGCACGCCGCACAGGTTGCTCTGGGTGCCGGTGGGCACGAACAGGGCCGCGTCGAACCCGAGCAGCGCCGCGATCTGTTCCTGCAGCGTGTTGACGCTGGGATCGTCGCCGAACACGTCGTCGCCCAGCGGCGCGGCCGCCATCGCGGCGCGCATGCCGGGCGTGGGTTGCGTGACGGTGTCGCTGCGCAGGTCGACGGGCTTCATGCTCTCTGCTCCAGGAAGTTCTTGAGCATGGCGTGGCCGTGCTCGGTGAGGATGGACTCCGGGTGGAACTGCACCCCTTGGATCGGCAGTTCCCTGTGCCGCACGCCCATGATCTCACCGTCGTCCGTCCATGCCGTCAAGGCCAGCTCGCGCGGGCAGGTCGCCCGCTCGATGGCGAGCGAGTGGTAGCGGTTGACGGTGAACTTCTCCGGCAGGTCCGCGAACACGCCCTCGCGGGTCGTCGTGATCTCGCTGGTCTTGCCGTGCATCAACTGCTGCGCCCGCACGATGGTGCCGCCGAAGGCCGCGCCGACGGACTGGTGCCCGAGGCACACGCCCAGGATCGGCAGCTTCCCGGCGAAATGCCGTATCGCCTCCACCGAAATCCCCGCCTCCGCCGGCGAACACGGCCCGGGCGAAATCACCAGCCGATCCGGCCGCCGGGCGGCAATGCCTTCGACCGTGATCTCGTCGTTGCGGAACACTTCCACTTCTGCGCCCAGCTCGCCGAAGTACTGCACCAGGTTGAATGTGAAGCTGTCGTAGTTGTCGACCATCAGGAGTTTCATACGTCGATGCTCCGATGAAAGGGTTGGTGCGCCACGACGGAGAACGCAGAGGACGCAAAGGTTGCGCAGAGAACGCAGAGAAGATCGTTCATAGCTTGTTCACCAGGCGACTGACGTTTTTCGAGACCGGAAACTCACGGAAATTCACCAGCAGCCCCAGCTTGAGGCCGCTCAGGCGCAGATACGACAGCACCTGTGCGCGATGGACGTCCGTAGTCTCTTCAATCGCCTTTACCTCCACGATGACGGCACGCTCGACGATGAAATCCGCCCGGTACGCGACACCCAGAGTCTTTCCCTTGTACATGCCACTGATGGCTACTTCCTGCTCGAAGTGGAGCCCGCGCTGGGCGAATTCGATCGCGAGCGCGGCGCAGTAGGCGCTCTCCAGCAAACCGGTGCCAAGGACGCGCTGCACTTCGACGGCAGCCCCGATGATCTCGCGCGAGAAATCGTTTTCCAGGGGGCTGTTCTTCTGCGTCCTCTGCGTAACCTCTGCGCCCTCTGCGTTCTCACTCTCGGCGTTCTGACTCCCGGCGTTCATTCCAGCCCCTCCTCCACCAGCTCAGACGCCCGAAGAAGCGCCCGCGCCTTGGCTTCGGTTTCCTTCCATTCCATTTCCGGGATCGAATCCGCCACCACGCCGGCCGCGGCCTGCACGTGCAACGTCTGGTCCTTGATGATGCCGGTGCGGATCGCGATGGCCACGTCCATGTCGCCCGCGTAGCTCAGGTAGCCGCAGGCGCCGCCGTAGATGCCGCGCTTGTTCGGTTCCAGCTGGTCGATCACTTCCATCGCGTGCACCTTGGGCGCGCCGGTCAGCGTGCCGGCGGGGAAGGTCGCCTTCAGCACGTCCATGCTGGTCATGCCGTCCTTCAGCAGACCCTCGACGTTGCTCACGATGTGCATCACGTGGCTGTAGCGCTCCACCGCGAAGGCCTCGGTGACCTTCACTGAGCCCACCTTCGCGATGCGGCCGATGTCGTTGCGGGCCAGGTCGATCAGCATCACGTGCTCGGCGCGCTCCTTGGCGTCGTTCACGAGTTCCTGCTCCACCGCCTTGTCCACCTCCGGCGTCGCGCCGCGCGGGCGCGTGCCGGCCAGCGGGCGGATGGTGACCTTCTGGCCTTCCGGGGTCTGCTCCTGCCGCACCAGGATCTCCGGCGAGGCGCCGACCACGTGGAAGTCGCTGCCGGATTCCGTGGCCCCCGTGAAGTTGTAGAAGTACATGTAGGGGCTCGGGTTCAGCGAACGCAGCGCCCGGTACAGCGACAGCGGCGATTCGGTGTAGCGCTTCTTGATGCGCTGGCCCACCTGCACCTGCATGAAGTCGCCCGCGGCGATCAGCTCCTTGGCCCGCTCCACCGCCTGGATGTAGTCCGCCTTGGCGAACTCGCGCTCGGCCGGGAAACCCTCGCTCTGGCGCAGCACGGGCGCGCTGACGGAGTACTTCAGCTGCTCCTTCAGCTCGCGCAGCCGCCGCTTGCCGCTGGCGTAGGCCTCCGGCTTGCCCGGGTCCACGTAGACGATCAGGTAGAGCTTGCCCGACAGGTTGTCGATGACGGCCAGCTCCTCGCACTGCAGCAGCAGGATGTCCGGACAGCCCAGCGTGTCGGGCGGGCAGGTCTTCTCCAGCTTCTTCTCGATGTAGCGCACCGTGTCGTAGCCGAAGTAGCCGGCCAAGCCGCCGCAGAAGCGCGGCAGCCCCGGGCGCAGCGCCACCTTGAAGCGCTTCTGGTAGTCGGCGATGAACTCCAGAGGGTTGCCGCCGGCCGTCTGCACCACCTGGCCGTCGGTGACGACCTCGGTGCGGGCGTCGGCGCCGAAGCCGCTGGCCCGCAGCAGCGTGCGCGCCGGCAGGCCGATGAAGCTGTAGCGGCCGAAGCGCTCGCCGCCCACGACCGACTCCAGCAGGAAGCTCAGCTTGCCGCCGCCCTTGGCGTGGGCCAGCTTCAGGTACAGGGACAGGGGGGTCTCGAGGTCCGCGAAGGCTTCGGCCATCAGCGGAATGCGGTTGTAGCCCTGCAGCGCAAGGCTTTTGAATTCCAGTTCGGTGATCAAGGGTGAGCCTCCACAAGCTCGGCGGCCGCGCGGCCGCAGGATCTGGACGGTGCCTCCGGGGAGGAGGCGCGGGGCACGGGCTGCCCCGTGCGGATCAGGTGCGCACTTGGACAGGCTTGCGCCAGGGCCAGGCTCCCCGGTCCTTGCAACCTGCGTTCGTCGTGCGGTGGATCGACATGGAGCGCAGTGTAGCAAAGGCGCCTGCGCGCACCACGCCGGTGTCGCGCAGACGACACCGCCAGGCTTGCCCAGCTCGGCTGCAAATTGCGACAATTTGTAAAACAATGTCGATGGAGGGTCCCATGCACTTCCCACGCCACGCGCGCGCCGCCCTGCTGGCGGCGTGCTGTGTCCTTCCGCTGGCGGCGCTGGCGGACGTCACGGTGTCCGGCGTCCGCTACGAGGACAGCGCCGTGGTTTCCGGCCATCGCCTGCTGCTCAACGGCGCGGGCACCCGCTACAAGGGTCCCTTCAAGGTCTACACGGCCGGCCTGTACCTCGCGCGCAAGTCCAAGGCGCCGGAGGACATCCTCGCCCAGCCGGGCGGCAAGCGCATCTCGGTCACGGCGCTGCGCAACATCGATGCCGGCGAGCTGGGCAAGCTGATGATCCGCGGCGTGGAGGACAACATGGACCGCTCCGCGATGTCCAAGCTGATTCCGGGCCTGATGCGCATGAGCCAGCTGTTCAGCGAGCGCAAGAAGCTGGCCGAAGGCGAGAGCTTCACCATCGACTGGGTGCCCGGCACGGGCGCGATCGTCCGCGTGGCCGGGGTGCAGCAGGGCGAGCCCTTCAAGGAGCAGGAGTTCTTCAACGCCCTGCTGCGCATCTGGATCGGCCCGGTCCCGGCCGACTGGAAGCTGAAGGACAGCCTCCTCGGACAGGCGTCCTAGGACTCCGCGGCCGGGGCCAGCAGCCCCGCCACGTCCGCCAGCGAATCGACGTAGCCATCCGCGCCCACCGCGCGCACCGGCTCGCCGTGGTTGTAGCCGTAGGTGACCAGCACCACCGGGCAGCCGGCCGCGCGCGCCGCCTGCGCGTCGTTGCGCGAGTCGCCCAGCACCAGCGTCTGCGCGGGCGCCGTGCCGAGCGCCGCGCAGGCCTTTTGCAGCGGCAGCGGGTCGGGCTTCTTGCGCTCGAAGGCGTCGCCGCCGAACACCACGTCGAAGAAGCCGGCCAGTCCCTTCGCCTGCAGCAGGGCCCGCGCGAACTCGCCCGGCTTGTTGGTGACGCAGGCCAGGTGCAGGCCGGCGGCGTGCAGTTGCCGCAGGCCCTCGGCGGCGCCGGGATAGACCTCGGCGCTGCGCCCGTTCACCTCGCGGTAGGCAGCCTGGTAGGCGTCGAAGGCACGTTCGAAGAGATGCGCGGGCGCGCCCACGTGCGCGAGCGCCGCGCGGACCAGGTGTTCCGATCCCTTGCCGACGAACTCGGCCACCCGGGCGCGCGGGATCGCCGGCAACCCGAGGCCGGCCAGCATGCGGTCCAGCGCGGCGCTGAAGTCGCCGAGGGTGTCGATGAGGGTGCCGTCGAGGTCGACGATGGCCGCGCGCAGCGGCTGCGGGAAGGCTGGCATGCCCCGAGGATAGCGACCGCGCGGAAACGAAAAAGCCAGGGCACGGGCCCTGGCTTGATTCGAGGGGAGCGTTTCAGCGGCCGCGGCGGCTGCTGCTTCCCTCGAAGTTGTCGCGGTCGGCCGGCACGCGCAGCCAGTCCACCCGCGCGTTGCGGGCGCTGCGCAGCGCGGTGCTGCGGGGCGCCGGCGCCGTCTCGATCGGCCCGCTGCGCACATAACCCACCACCTCGCGCTGGCGCTCCGGGTCCATGGACGCGAAAGCGCGGCCGGAATGCCATTGCGGGCCGCGGATGTCCTGGTTGCTGGATGCCATGGGCGTCGTCTCCTGGGGCGTGGTGGGTCCGGCCGCACTGCGCGGCCATGGAGCCATTGAGCCCGCCGCCGCGCACCGGCGCAGTCGGTGCACCTGACATCGCGTCGTAGGATTTGTCCGACGCGCCGGCGGCGCCTCGCCGCTCAGGCAGGCGCCTGCTCGACGACGCCGCGGCCCCAGTGCCTGTGCCTGGCCAGCGCGGCGATGAAGTCCTGGGCCATCTGCAGGCGCGTCGTCGGCTCGTTGGTCCCGATCACGACCCCGGCCGGCGGATCCGCGTCGGCGGGCGCCAGCCCGGCGGAGCGCAGCAGCTCGACCGACTCGCCGATCAGGCACAGCGGCTTGCAGTGCCGGTAGGCGTCCAGCACGAAGCGCACGGCTTCGCCGCACTTCATCAGCGCCTGCGCGCTGGCGGCCCCGGCGGGGACCAGCACGGCGTCGAACATCACCGAGGGCATGGTCGCGAAGGTGTGGTCCACCGGGACCTGCTGGCCGGAGGAGGAAGCCACGAAGCCCAGGTGGGCCGCGACGACCTTGGTCAGCGCGCCGGCGTCCAGCAGCGCCTGCTGGACCACCTTGAAGGCGCCCAGCTCCACGCCCGGCGCCATGACGATCGCCACCCGCCGCGTCTGGATGCCGTTGCCGTTGCCTTCCATGCTCAGCGATGGCGCGCTGTCCAGCAGCGGCCGCGTGCGCGGCTCGCGGAAGCCGGCCTGGCCGGCGGCCGAGCGCGCGTCCGGCGGGCCGATGCCCAGGGGCTCGGCCACCTTGCGCGCGAGCCGCGCGTCGACGTGCGCCAGGTTGTCGACGACGCGCTGGCGGATCGCCGGCGTCTCGACCTTCGAGAGTTCGTACTGGAAGGCCGCGGTGATGTGCTCCTTCTCCCAGGCGCTCTGGCTGTTCCAGAACAGCGTGGCCTGGCTGAAGTGGTCGTCGAAGCTGGGGCTGCGCTTGCGCAGCCGGGGCGAGTCCAGCGGCTCCTCGAGCGTCTGGAAGCCCTGCTCGCCGCCGTCGACCCGGAACTCCGAACCGTTGCCCAGCGTGTTCGGCTCGTAGGAGACGCGTCCGCGCGCGATGCCCGTGCGGTGGCGGCCATCGCGCTGGAAGTTGTGCACCGGGCAGACGCCGCGGTTGATCGGCAGCTCCGCGTGGTTCGGTCCGCCCAGGCGCGCCAGGTGCGCGTCGGTGTACGAGAACAGGCGGCCCTGCAGCAGCGGATCGTTGCTGAAGTCGATGCCCGGCACGACGTGCCCCGGGTGGAAGGCCACCTGCTCGGTCTCGGCGAAGAAGTTCTCGGGATTGCGGTTCAGCACCAGCCGGCCGACCGGAACGATGGGCACGATCTCCTCCGGGACCAGCTTGGTCGGGTCCAGCAGTTCGATGCCCAGCTTGTCCGCGCGGTCCTCGTCGATGATCTGCAACCCGAGCTCCCACTCGGGGTGGTCGCCCCGCTCGATCGCCTCCCACAGGTCGCGGCGCAGGAAGTCGGGATCGCGGCCGGCGATCTCCTGCGCCTCGTCCCAGGCGAGCGCATGGCGGCCGAGCTTGGCGCGCCACTGGAAGCGCACGAAGTGCGAGGCGCCGCGCGCGTTGACCAGGCGGAAGGTGTGCACGCCGAAGCCGTCCATCATGCGGTAGCTGCGCGGCAGCGCGCGGTCCGACATCAGCCACATCAGGGCATGCGCCGTCTCGGGCATCAGCGACACGAAGTCCCAGAAGGTGTCGTGCGCGCTGGAGGCCTGCGGCATGCCGTGGTGCGGCTCGGGCTTCAGCGCGTGCACCAGGTCCGGCAGCTTCATCGCGTCCTGCACGAAGAACACCGGCAGGCTGCTGCCCACCAGGTCGTAGTTGCCTTCGCGGGTGTAGAACTTGACGGCGAAGCCGCGCACGTCGCGCACGGTGTCGGCCGAGCCCTGCGCGCCGATCATGTTGGAGAAGCGCACGAACACCGGCGTGCGGCTGCCCACCTCCTGCAGGAAGTCGGCGCGGGTGTACTCCACCAGCGGCCGCGTGAGCTCGAAGTAGCCGTGGGCGGCGGCGCCGCGCGCGAACATCACGCGCTCGGGGATGCGCTCGTGGTCGAAGTGGCTGAGCTTCTCGCGCAGCACGAAGTCCTGCAGCAGCGTCGGCCCGCGCGGGCCGGCCTTCAGCGAGTTGTGGTTGTCGGGGAGCACCACCCCCTGTCCGGTGGTGAGCAGGTTCTCCGGCGCCTGCGTGAACGATTCCAGTTGCTTCTGTCGCTGGGCGACGGCGTCGCCCGCCTTGGCCTTGCGCGAGCCCTCCGTGCGGGAAGAGGCCATCGTGATTGCACTCCTGTTCTCTGGCCGTTGCGTGATGCGTTGCGGTCCCGCATTGGACCAAGCCTCAGCCGCAGCAACCGTAGCCCTTGGGCCGGCGAGTTTGTGCGGGGAAACCGGCATCGCCCGTAGGAGCACTCCCACAGGCGACGCGCGCGCGGCCGCGTCCTACCACCGCGGCGCGCCGCAACGCGCAGCATCGGCGGAACAGGAGAGCACACATGGGCGACATGAAGGAACAGCGCCATCCGGTGCCGCGGCCCTCTCGGGGCAACACGGTGACGGCGCAGGGCGAGAACCAGGCGCCGAAGGCGCAGGAGCCCTACGAGCGCGACGAATCGGCGGCGAGCCAGTCGGCCGACAACCCCAGCATGGAACGCATCGGCAAGATCGCCCACGACGCGCAGGCGAACGGGCAGGAGGACACGACCAAGGGCCAGGAGCTCGACGCCACCTACCAGAAGGTGCGCGCCGCGAGCACGCCCGCGCCGCGCGGCAAGCCGGAGCGCGGCCCGCGCGAAGGCTAGCCGCGCAGCTTCGCGCGCATCGTGTCGATGACGGCGCGGTAGTCCTTCTGGCCGAAGATCGCGCTGCCGGCGACGAAGGTATCGGCGCCGGCCGCCGCCACGCGGGCGATGTTGTCGGCCTTGATGCCGCCGTCCACTTCCAGCCGGATGTCGCGCCCGCTCGCGTCGATGCGCTTGCGGGCCTGCTCGATCTTGCGCAGCGCGGAGTCGATGAAGCCCTGGCCGCCGAAGCCGGGGTTCACGCTCATCACGAGCACGAGGTCGATGTCGTCGATCACCCAGTCCAGCACGTCCAGCGGCGCCGCGGGATTGAAGGTCAGTCCCGCCTGGCAACCCGCCGCCTTGATCGCCTGGATGCTGCGGTGCACGTGGGTGGACGCGTCCGGGTGGAAGCTGATCACGTCCGCGCCGGCCTGCGCGAAGGCCTGCGCCAGCGCGTCCACCGGCTGCACCATCAGGTGCACGTCGATCGGCACGGGCGTTCCGTCCGGCTTCTTCGCGTGCGGCTTCAGCGCCGAACAGATCATGGGCCCGAAGGTCAGGTTGGGCACGTAGTGGTTGTCCATCACGTCGAAATGGATCCAGTCGGCGCCGGCCGCGATCACGTCGCGCACCTCCTCCCCGAGCCGGGCGAAGTCGGCGGAAAGGATGGACGGGGCGATGCGGAAGGTGCGCGTGCTCATGCCCCGATTGTCGCAAACGCGCCGGTGCCCGCCCCGGGGGTTTAGCATTCGGCCCCATGCCCCGCCATGCCTTCCAGGTGGAAGTCGTCCCGCAGTTCCTGCCCGAGCAGTCCGCTCCGGTGCAGGGCGTGTGGAGCTTCGCCTATACGATCACCATCCGCAACACCGGCGAGGTGCCGGCGCAGCTCGTCTCGCGCCACTGGATCATCACCAACGAGCTCGGCCAGGTGGAGGAGGTCAAGGGCCTGGGCGTGGTGGGCCAGCAGCCGCTGCTGAAACCCGGCGAGGCCTTCGAGTACACCAGCGGCTGCCGGCTGCGCACCGCCAGCGGCACCATGCGCGGCAGCTATTTCTGCGTCGCCGAGGACGGCGAACGCTTCGAGGTCGACATCCCCGAGTTCGTGCTCGACGACGGCAGCCGCCGGGTCCTGCACTGACCGGATGGGAGGAGTTTCCGCGTGAATGAAGTGACGGCGTTCTGGGCCGAGTGGGTCAAGCCCTCGGCCGGCCTGCCCACCGTGCAGTGGTCGCTGCTGCTGGCGCTGGCCGCCGCGGCCGGCCACCTGCTGCAGCGCTACAGCGGCCTGCCCAAGGTGGTGGGCTATTCCATCGTCGGCACCATCGCCGGCCTGGCCGGCTTCTCGGGCGCGGCCTGGCCGCTGCAGGGCGTGGCCCTGTTCCTGCTGGAGCTGGGCGTGTCGGTGGTGCTGTTCGAATCGGGCGGGCGCATCGCGCTGCGCTGGTTCCGGCACAACCCCATGGTGCTGGTGCAGAGCCTGCTGGAATCGGTGCTGACCGCGGTGGTCGTCTACTACGTTCTGCGGTGGCTGGACGTGCGCGCCAGCGTCGCCGAGGGCATCGCGCTGGTCGCGATGGCCGCTTCGCCGGCGGTGCTGAGCCGCGTGGTGATGGACACGCGCTCGGCGGGACCGGTGACCGAGCGGGCGCTGGTGCTGTCGACGCTGAACACCTTCTATGCCCTCACGCTGGTGAGCGCCCGCGCCGGCACGCTGCACGGCGAGAACACGGCGCTGTTCGACGCGCTCTACCCGGTCGCGGTGGTGCTGGGTGTTTCCTTCGTCGTGGGCGCGCTGCTGGCGCTGGCCCTGCGCACGGCGCTGCGCTTCATGAGCCCGGCGAGCGAGAACACCTCGATCCTGCTGATCACGCTGATCGCCGCCGGCACCGCGCTGGCCGCGCACTTCGGCGGCTCGGCGCCGCTCGCGGCCCTGATCGGCGGGCTCATGCTCAAGCAGCTGCACCCGCGCCCCTGGGCGTGGACGCGCCAGCTGGGCACGGCGGCCTCGCTGCTGACCATGCTGATGTTCGTGCTGGTCTCGGTGGTGGCGGCCAAGGCGGCCTGGAATCCCTCGGTCGCCGGGCTGGTGGCGGCGCTGGTGGTCACCCGGCTGCTGTGCAAGATCGCCGGCGTGTCGATCGCCAACTGGGGCAGCGGCACGAGCTGGCGCCAGGCCTTCTGGACCGGCTGCGCGATGTCGCCGATGTCGTCGATCGCGCTGCTGCTGGTCTCGCAGTTCGTCAGCTCCTCGGCGACGCTGGGGCCGCGCATCGCCAGCATCGCGCTGCCGGCGATCCTGATGATGGAGATCCTGGGCGCGATCATCGCCACCTTCGCGATGTACCGGGCCGGCGAGAGCGTGAAGCCCTGGGAGCCGCGCCCCGCGGCGCTCGCGGCGGGAGAAGGCCGTGGATAGCCGCGTCGAACCCGCCATGGTGCATTCGGTGCCGCCGTCGGAGCCGCCGCAGCTGGAGCCCTTCCACGAATCGGCGGCGCTGTCGCTGGGGGTGGAGCTCGAGCTGCAGCTGGTCAACACGCACGACTACGACCTCGCTCCCTACTCCGACGAGATGCTGCGCCTGATGGCGAAGATCCCGCTGCCGGGCTCGGTGGTGCCGGAGATGACGTCCAGCATGATCGAGATCTCCACGGGCGTGTGCCACTCCTCCAGCGAGGTGCTGGGGCAGCTCACGCAGATCCGCGACGCGCTGGTGCGCTGCGCCGACAAGCTCAACATCGCCTGCGTCGGCGGCGGCACGCACCCGTTCCAGCAGTGGCACGAGCAGCGGATCTACGACCGTCCGCGCTTCCGCCAGCTCTCCGAGCTGTACGGCTACCTGTCCAAGCAGTTCACCATCTTCGGCCAGCACGTGCACATCGGCTGCCCGGACGCCGACGCCGCGCTGCTGATGCTGCACCGGATGTCGCGCTACATCCCGCACTTCATCGCGCTGTCGGCCAGCTCGCCCTTCGTGCAGGGGCAGGACACGCAGTTCGACTCGGCGCGCCTGAACTCCGTGTTCGCGTTCCCGATGTCGGGCCGCGCGCCCTTCACGCTGCGATGGGACGAGTTCGCGCACTTCTTCGCCAAGACCACCCGCACCGGCGTGGTCAAGAGCATGAAGGACTTCTACTGGGACATCCGGCCCAAGCCGGAGTACGGCACGATCGAGATCCGCGTCTTCGACACGCCGCTCACGGTGGAGCGCGCCGCCGCGCTGTCCGGTTTCGTGCAGTCGCTGGGGGCCTGGTTCCTGAACGAGCAGCCCTTCGTGCCCCAGGAAGACGACTACATGGTCTACACCTACAACCGCTTCCAGGCCTGCCGCTTCGGCCTGGAGGCGGTGTACGTGGAGCCCGAGACGGGCGAGCACCAGCTGCTGCGCGACCACATCGTGCGCACGCTGGACCGCGTGGAGCCCCATGCGCGCGATCTCGGCGCGGCCGCCGCCATCGACATGCTGCGCCAATGCGCCGACCGCGGCGCCAACGACGCCCGCTGGCTGCGCGAGACGCAGTCGCGCGAGCGCCTGCTGGCCGAGATGGTGCGGCAGGCCGCCGAGCGCTTCCGCGGCCGCGGCGGCCGCGGGTAGGCTCGCGCCGTGGGCGAGTTCGACCTCATCGCGCGCTACTTCACCCGGCCGGCCCGGCGCAGCCCGCTGGGCGTGGGCGACGATTGCGCGCTGCTGCAGCCCGGCCCCGGCATGCAGCTGGCCGTCTCGACCGACCTGCTGCTGGAAGGCCGGCACTTCCTGTCCACGGTCGACCCGCGGGCACTGGGGCACAAGGCGCTCGCCGTCAACCTGAGCGACCTCGCCGCCTGCGGCGCGCAGCCCCTGGCCTTCACGCTGTCGCTCGCCCTGCCGCGGGTCGACGAGGCCTGGCTCGCCGCCTTCGCCGAAGGCCTGTTCGCGCTGGCCGACGCGCACGCCTGCGAGCTGGTGGGCGGCGACACGACGCGCGGCCCGCTCGCGATCAACGTCACCATGTTCGGCGAGGTGCCGGCCGGCCAGGCCCTGCTGCGCTCGGGTGCGCGGGCCGGCGACGACGTGTGGGTGAGCGGCACGCTCGGCGATGCGCGGCTCGCGCTGGAAGCCTTCCGCGGCACGGTGTCGCTGCCGTCCGCGGTGTTCGATGCCGCCCGGCAGCGCCTGGAGCGGCCGCAGCCGCGCGTCGCCCTGGGGCTCGCCCTGCGCGGCATCGCCACGGCCGCCATCGACGTGAGCGACGGGCTGGCCGGCGACCTGGGCCACGTGCTGGCGCGGTCGGGCGTCGGCGCGACGGTACAGGCCGCGTGCGCGCCCGGCCTGCTGGCCGCGCTGCAGCAGGGCCTGGCGCTGGCGCCCGAGCGCGTCGAGGCGCTGGTGTTCGCCGGCGGCGACGACTACGAGCTCGCCTTCACGGCGCCGCCGCAGCGGCGCGCGGCGGTGGAGGCCGCGGCGGCCGGCGCGCAGGTGCGCGTCACCCGCATCGGCGCGATCGAGGCGCAACCGGGGCTGCGGCTGGTGGATGCGGGCGGGCAGCCGCTCGCGCGCGACTTCGGCGGCTTCGACCATTTCGGCGCATGAAGCCCGCCTGGGTCCTGCTGGCCCTGCTGCTGGCGCCGGCGCTGCAGGCCGCGACCTTCCGCGCGACCGTGAGCCACGTCACCGACGGCGACACGCTGTGGGTGCGCCGCGCCGGCGGCGGCCCGCCGCTGGAGCTGCGCCTGCTGGACATCGATGCCCCGGAGGCCTGCCAGGCGTTCGGCCCGCAGGCAAAGCAGGCGCTGCGGGCGCGCGTCCTGCGCCGCGCCGTGGTGGTACGCACGCGCGGCCGGGACGACTACGCGCGCACGCTGGCGCAGGTGCAATGGCGCGGCGAGGACCTCGGGGCCTGGCTGGTGCGCAACGGCTACGCCTGGTCCGCGACCTTCCGCGGCAAGCCGGGACCGTACGCGGCGCTGGAGGCCGGCGCCCGCGCGGAGCGCCGCGGCCTCTGGGCGCAGCCGGTGGCGCTGGATCCCCGCCGCTTCCGCCAGCGTTTCGGCCGCTGCCGGTGAACGGCCCGCGCGCCGCCGCTACCATCCACGCATGTCCGACCTCGTCGTGAGCACCGAAGGAGCGCCGCGCCGCCCGACGGTCGCCTTCATGCTGTCGCATCCGGCGCACCTGGTGGCGCTGGGCTTCGGCAGCGGCCTGTCGCCCGTCGCGCCCGGCACCTGCGGCACGCTGTGGGCCTGGCTCGCCTTCCTCGCGCTGCGGCCCTGGTTCACGGCGGGCGAGATGGGCGAGCTGATCGTCGCGGCGATCGCGCTCGGCTGGTGGGCCTGCACGGTCACGGCGCGCAACCTGCGCGTGGCGGACCCGGCCGCGATCGTCTGGGACGAGATCGTCTGCTTCTGGATCATCCTGTGGCTGGTGATGCCCACCGGCTGGGCCGGGCAGTTGGCGGCCTTCCTGCTGTTCCGCTTCTTCGACGCGGTGAAGCCCGGCCCGATCCGCTGGGCCGACCAGCACTTCAAGGGCCAGGGCTGGCGCGGCGGCTTCGGCATCCTGGCCGACGACCTGGTGGCCGCCTTCTGCACGCTGTTCGTGATCGCGCTATGGCAGACCTTCGCATGAACACCCAGGCCCTGTGCGCGCAGCTGGCCGACGCGCTGCTGGCGAGCGGCCGGATGCTGGCCACCGCGGAGAGCTGCACCGGCGGCATGATCGCCGCCGCCTGCACCGACCTGAGCGGCTCCAGCCAGTGGTTCGAGCGCGGCTTCGTGACCTACTCGAACGCGGCCAAGACCGAGCTGCTGGGGGTGGATCCCGCCCTGATCGCGCAGCACGGCGCGGTGAGCGAGCTGGTGGCGCGCGCCATGGCCTTCGGCGCGGTGCGCCATTCGCAGGCACAGGTGGGCGTCGCCGTCACCGGCGTGGCGGGGCCGACCGGGGGCTCGCCGGACAAGCCGGTGGGCACCGTCTGGTTCGGGTTCCAGGTGGAGGGACGGCTGTCCAGCGAGATGCGGCGCTTCGACGGGGACCGCGCGGCGATCCGCGCCCAGACCGTGGAGCACGCCTTGCGCCGCTTGACCGACCTGGTCGGGTAGCGGCCGCCTTCAGGAATGCGCGCGGTGGGCGCGCTTGCGGCGGTTCACCAGGCCGGGCAGCAGGAAGGTGCGGCGCAGGCTCTCGGTGGCCGAGGCCGCGGTGGACTTCATGTCGTGACCGAGGCTGGCCAGTTCCTGGTCCAGTTCGGCGATGCGCTCGCTCCAGCGGCCGGTCTGCATCTGGTCCATCGCCAGCACCATCCGCAGGGCGAGCAGGTTGCGCACCAGGCGGGCGTTGCGGGGATCGGGATGGTTTGTCTCGTTCATCGTTGTCGTCTTCACTGCCCCTCCAGCATCGCCGCGCGGCGCGGTGCGTGGTGTCGGAACAGGGCGGTTGCGGGATGGGCTTGCATCGACCCCCTGCGTAGTACTCAGGCCCGCGACCCTGCCGCGCGGCCGCTGCCGCGGCAATGCAGGCAAAAGAGGTACAGGACGCCGGGCGCGGGGTCCAGCGCGGGCTCGTAGCGGTACCAGCCGCCGTCGCCGAGGCATTCGCGGCACGGCTGGGCCGGCGCGAGGGCCTGCTCTGCGGGCGGCTGCTCCACGGCAGGGGCAGCGAGGGCGGATTCGGACATGGCGTGTTGGGATCTGTGTCGCGATCCCGCCAAGCTACCGCGCTGGGGCGGAGGCGGCGTAGTCGCGACCGGGCGGGCCGCGTAGGAAACAGGCGCTACCGGTGGTTACGCTGCCAGCGCGGCCGCGGCCGTGACCTCCAGCTGGGCCAGCCGCTTGCGCATGCGCAGGACCTCGCGGTCCTTGCTGAGCAGCACGCAGCGGTGGGCGACGGCGAGGTCGATGAACTTCTGGTCGTCGGGGTCGCCGCAGGTGACCGGCGCCTTGGCCGCGGGCGCCGTCAGCCGCACGTGCCGGTCGAACTCCTCCAGCACGCTGGCGGCGGCGCCGCGATGGAAATGCACGCGCGGCGCGATCTTCGGGTAGTCCAGCACGCGCGCGAGTTCCTCGCGCATCGCGGCCGTCGCGATCCAGTGCAGCGTGCCGGCGGCCAGGCCTTCGTGCAGCCTGCGCACCCGCGGGTCGGCAAAGACCAGCAGGTCCAGCACGATGTTGGTGTCAAGGACCAGCTGCATGGTCCTTGCGCGCCGAGCCCGCCACCATGTCGAAGCGGAACAGGCGGCATTCGATGGGGCCGTTCCACATCGGCACGCGTCGCGACTCCTTCAGGCGCATGCGCGAGGGCAGCTTCGCGTCGGGCGAGAGCACCCAGGCCGTCCAGCCGGCGTAGTGGCGCTTCCAGTGGGCGGCCAGCTGCGCGAAAAAGTCGCCCGCGTCCTCCGTTTGCGCCCGCTCGCGTCCGCCGCGGCCGCGGCCAGCCACGCCGGCGGCCTCGATCCGTTCTCCGTAGGGCGGGTTGACCAGCATCACGCCGGGCCCGTCGCCGGGCGGCATGCGCTGCAGGGCGTCGCCGCCGCGCAGCTGCACGGCCTCGGCCACGCCGGCGCGCTGCGCGTTGCGCTGCGCGAAATCGACCATGCGGAAGGCGACGTCGCTGCCGAACACCGGCGCCGCCGGGGCGCGCCGCGCCGCCTGGGCCTCGCCCTTGAGCGCGAGCCAGTCGGCGGCCGTGTGCGGCTTCAGCCGCTCGAAGCCGAAGCGGCGCAGCAGCCCCGGGGCGATGTTGCAGGCGACCTGCGCCGCCTCGATCGCGATCGTGCCGCTGCCGCAGCAGGGGTCGTACAGCGGCACGCTGCCGTCCCAGCCGCTCGCCGCGATCATCGCCGCGGCCAGCGTCTCCTTCAGCGGCGCCTCGCCCTTGTCCTCGCGCCAGCCGCGCTTGAACAGCGGCTCGCCCGAGGTGTCGATGTAGAGCGTCACCGTGTCGGCGGACAGGTGCGCGAACACGCGCACCGCCGGCCGCTGCGTGTCGACGTCCGGGCGCACGCCGCCGCGGGCGCGGAAGCGGTCGGCCACCGCGTCCTTGATGCGCAGCGCCGCGAAGTTCAGGCTCTTCAGCGGGCTCTGGTGCGCCGTGATTTCCACCTTGAAGCTGTCGCGCGTGCCGAACCACTCTTCCCAGGGCACGGCCGCGGCGGCCTCGTAGAGGTCCTGCTCGGCGCGGTAGGGCAGGTGCGCCAGCTGCACCAGCACGCGCTGCGCGAGGCGGCTGTGCAGGTTGAGCTTCATCACCTCGGGCCAGGTCGCGAGCAGCTGCACGCCGCCGCGGGCGCTGCGCGGCTCGCGCGCGCCGCCGCCGCAGACGCGCGCCACCTCCTCGAGCAGGAAGGCTTCGACGCCGCCGGCGCAGGGCAGGAACAGTCGCAGGTCTCTCACAGGGCCTTCCGCAGGTTGGCCGGCGCGATGCGCAGCGCCTCCCGGTACTTGGCGACGGTGCGGCGGGCGCACTCGATGCCCTGCTCCTTGAGCATCTCGGAGATCTGGTTGTCCGACAGCGGCTTCGCCGCGTCCTCGGCGGCGATGATCTGCCGGATCAGCGCGCGCACGGCGGTGCTGGAGGCGTTGCCGCCGGTTTCCGTGCCGAGCGCGGAGCCGAAGAAGTACTTCAGCTCGAAGGTCCCGAAAGGCGTGGCCATGTACTTGTGGGTGGTCACGCGCGAGATCGTGGATTCGTGCAGGCCCAGCTCGTCCGCGATCTCGCGCAGCACGAGCGGCCGCATCGCGAGCTCGCCGTGGATGAAGAAGTTGCGCTGGCGCTCGACGATCGCCGTGGACACGCGCAGGATGGTGTCGAAGCGCTGCTGGATGTTCTTGATGAACCAGCGCGCCTCCTGCAGCCGCTGCTGCAGGGCGTGGTGGCCCTCGCCGCGGTGCGCCTTGAGCGCGCCGGCATAGACGTCGTGCACGCGCAGGCGCGGCAGCACGTCGGGATTGATCTGCACGCGGAACTGCGCGCGGGTGCCGCTGCCGGCCTGCGTGACGATCACGTCCGGCACCACCACGTTGCGCTCCACGTCGATGAAGCGCCGGCCCGGTTTGGGCTCCAGCCGCGTGATGAGCGCGATGGCCGACTTGACCTCTCCCTCGCTGCCGCCGCACATCTGCGCGAGACGCTTCACGTCGCGCTTCGCGAGCAGGTCGATCGGCTGCTGGCAGACCTTGATCGCGATCGGGCACAGCGCGTGGTCCGGCGCGTCGTCCTGCAGGGCGCGCAGCTGCAGCATCAGGCATTCGGCCAGGTTGCGCGCGCCCACGCCCGGGGGGTCCAGGTTCTGCAGCAGGCGCAGCGCCACGGTGAAGCGGTGCAGCAGTTCCTCCTGCTGCTCGTGGTCCTCCGCCGGCGCGAGGCTGGCGGCGATCTCCTCCAGCGCTTCCTCCAGGTAGCCGTCGTCGTTGAGCGACTCGATCAGGTAGCGCAGCGCGACCCGGTCCTCCTCCGACAGCCGCAGGGCCAGCGCCTGCCGGTGCAGCCAGGACTGCAGCGACTCGTTGCCGCGGGCCAGTTCGGTGGCATCGACGTCGTCTTCGCTGCCGTGCGCGTTGCTGCGCGGCGGCGCCTCGCCGCCCCATTCGCCGTCGTCGGGCACCGTCTCCGTGCTGCCGTCGCCGTCCCAGCTGGGATCGGCGTCCTCCGCCGGCGCGGCCGCGGCCTCGTCTGCCTCGTGCTCGCCGTCGTCGTCGCGCACGCGCGCGTCGCTGGTCGGGATGCCGAATTCCTCGCCGGATTCGTCGGCCTGCAGCTCCAGGAAGGGGTTCTCGTCCAGCATTTGCTGGACTTCCTGCGCCAGCTCCAGCGTCGACAGCTGCAGCAGGCGGATCGACTGCTGCAACTGGGGCGTCAGCGCCAGGTGCTGCGAAATGCGTAGAGACAGCCCCTGCTTCATGCTGCCGGCGGGGCCTACATGCGGAAGTGCTCGCCGAGGTAGACCCGGCGCACGTCGGCGTTGTTCACGATCTCGGCCGGCGTGCCCTGCGCCAGGACGCGGCCCTCGCTGATGATGTACGCGTGGTCGCAGATGCCCAGCGTCTCGCGGACGTTGTGGTCCGTGATGAGCACGCCGATGCCGCGCGACTTGAGGAAGCCGATGATGCGCTGGATCTCGATCACGGCGATGGGGTCGATGCCGGCGAAGGGCTCGTCCAGCAGGATGAACCGCGGCTGCGTCGCCAGCGCCCGCGCGATCTCCACGCGCCGCCGCTCGCCGCCGGACAGCGCCACGGCCGGCGAGTCGCGCAGGTGGTCCACCCGCAGGTCCTGCAGCAGCGCCGTCAGGCGCCGCTCGATCTCGGCGCGCGCCAGCGGCCGGCCGGCCTCGTCGCGCTGCAGCTCCAGCACGGCCCGCACGTTGTCCTGCACGTTGAGCTTGCGGAAGATCGAGGCTTCCTGCGGCAGGTAGGACAGGCCCAGGCGCGAGCGCCGGTGGATCGGCATGTGCTCCACGGCGCGGCCGTCGATGGCGATCTCGCCGCCGTCGCAGCGCACCAGGCCCACGATCATGTAGAACGAGGTGGTCTTGCCGGCGCCGTTGGGGCCCAGCAGGCCCACGACCTCGCCCTTGTCCACCTCCAGCGACACGTCCTGCACCACCTTGCGGCCGCCGTAGGACTTGCGCAGGTGCCGCGCTTCCAGCCGGCTCGCCACCGCCACCGGCGGCTGGGCCTGCACCGTCTCCGCGTCGCCCATCAGCGGCTCCCCGGCGGCAGGGTGGTGCTGGGACGCAGGCTGGCGGGCGGCGCCGCGGGCGTGGCCGGCGCCGAGGCGCTGGGACGCGGCGCGATCGTCGCGCGCACGCGGCCGCCCGGGTTGGACGGCGTCGCGCCGGCGATGGCGGCGCCCTCCACGGTGAACTGGTCGTTGCTGTTGTCGTAGACGATCACGGAGCCGCTGGTCTCGTCGCTCACGGTGGCGCCGCGCAGGCGCCGCATCTCCGCGCGGCCGATGAACTTCACGCGGTCGGCGCGGCCGTCGTACTCGATGGTCTCCGCCTCGCCCTCGATGGTCTCGTCCACCCCGTCGCGCTTCTGGCGGAAGTAGGCCTGCTTGCCCGGCGCCGCCGTGACGACGCCGAACTGGTAGCCCTCGGGGTCCTGCTTCACGGTCAGCTTCGCCCCGCGGATCACGATGGTGCCCTTGGTCACCACCACGTTGCCGGTGAAGACGCTCGTCTGCTTGAGGTCGTCGTAGCGCAGCGCGTCGGCCTCGACGTTCATGGGCTTGTTGCGGTCGGCCTTTTCGGCCGCGGCGGGCAGGGCCGCGGCGGCGAGGGCCAGCGCGAGGCCGGCGAGGAGAACGTTGTTCTTCATGAGGGCACGAATCTTGCTGGCATTGTAGCGAGCATGGACGAAAAAGCCCGCTCGCGCGGGCTTTGGACTGGCACGCGGGCGGCGTGCGTGCGGTTTGTCCGCCCTACTTGCCCCGGCGCACCTCGCCGACGAGGTAGTCGACGACCTGCAGGGCACGGTCCATGCTGCCGGCCATGGTGGCGTCGGTGTACCAGCGGCCCGCCACGCCCAGCGCGGGCACGCCGTCCACCTGGTACTGGTCCTGCAGCTGCTTGGCGCGGCGGGCCTTGGTGGAGACCGAGAAGGAGTTGTACAGCTCCTGGAACTTCGCGCGGTCGAGGCCGTTCTTCTGCGCGAAGGCGAGGATGCTGTCCTCGCGGTTGGTCGGCTGGCGCTCCACGTGGATCGCGTGGAAGACCTTGGAGTGGAGCTCGTCGACCTTGCCCATGGCCTCCAGCGTGTAGTACAGGCGCTGCTGCGGCACGAAGTCGTCGCGGAAGGCCACGGGCGCGCGGCGGAAGGCGACGTCGGCGGGGATGGTCTTGAGCCACGCGTTCAGCTTGGGCTCGAAGGCGTTGCAGTGCGGGCAGCTGTACCAGAAGAATTCGACGACCTCGATCTTGCCGGCCGGCGCTTCCACGGGCGCCTTCGTGTCGAGGGCGCGGAAGTCCTTGCCCTCTTCCGGCCGGCGCTGCGCCGATGCCACGCCCGGCCAGCCCAGGGCGGAGGCGCCCAGCACACCGGCCGTGGCGGCCGCAAACTCGCGTCGTTTCATTTCCTTGGTTCTCCTTGAACTGCGTCAGAGCGGGCGCGCCGGGGGATGGTTCCTCCGCCTGGCGGCGCGGCGCTACCGCTGGACGCGCACCAGCGCGGTGTCGAAGCCGCCGGCGTCCAGCTTTTCCTTCTGGCGGTCGGCGTCGTCCTTGCTGTTGAACGGGCCCACGCGCACGCGATAGACCTGCCGGCCCGACTGCTCGCGCTCGGTCACCTTGGCCTCGATGCCCATGAGGGACAGCTTGGCGCGCTGCGCCTCGGCGTCCTCCGGCGTGCGGAAGGCGCCGGCCTGCACGAAGTAGATGAAGGGGTCGTTGCCGCCGCCGGCGCGCGCCGCGGCGAGGTCGCCCAGCGGGTCGGCGGGCGCCGGCCGGCCCAGCACCGCCGGGGCGTCCGGGCCCTTGTCGCGGCCCTTTTCGGCTTCCTTCGTCGCGCCCGGGGCCGACTCCGAGGCCTTGGCCGCCGGGGGCGGCATCGCGATGCCCGGGGCGGGCGGCAGGGCCTTGGCCGGGTTCTTGCCGTACAGGGGCGCGTTGGGATCCCAGTTCTGGTTCTTGCGCGACTCCGCCGCGTCCTGTTCCGCGGAGCGGCTGGGGCCCTTGTTCAGGAACGGGACGGGCACCTTGGTGACGTAGACCGCCACCGCGAGGGCGGCGGCGAGGCCCAGGACCACCCCGATGATGATGCCGACGAAGACGTTGCCGCTTTGCTTGTGTTTCATGCTCACATCTTGTGCGGGGCACCCACCCCGAGCACAGCCAGGCCATTGTGCAACACCTGCGCGCAGGCGGCCACGAGGGCCAGGCGCGCCAGCTTCAGCTTCTCGTCGTCCACCAGGATGCGCTCGCTGTCGTAGTAGCTGTGGTAGGCGGCGGCCAGCTCGCGCAGGTAGAAGGTGACGTCGTGCGGCGCGAAATCGGCCGCGGCGGCGGTGAGCATCTCCGGGTAGCGCGCCAGCTGCAGCATCAGGTTCAACGCGGCGGGGTGCTCCAGGGACGACAGGTCGGCGCCGGCCAGCGTCGCCGGGTCGCCGCCCCAGGCGGCCAGCACCGAGCTGATGCGGGCGTGCGCGTACTGCACGTAGTAGACCGGGTTGTCGTTGTTCTGCGCCAGCGCCAGGTCGACGTCGAACACGTATTCGGTGTCGGGCTTGCGCGACAGCAGGAAGAAGCGCACGGCGTCCTTGCTGGTCCACTCCACCAGGTCGCGCAGGGTCACGTAGCTGCCGGCGCGCTTGGAGATCTTCACCTCCTCGCCGCCGCGCATCACGCGCACCATGGTGTGCAGCACGTAGTCGGGGTAGCCCTCGGGGATGCCGACGCCGGCGGCCTGCAGGCCCGCGCGCACGCGGGCGATGGTGCCGTGGTGGTCGGTGCCCTGGATGTTCACCACCTTGGTGAAGCCGCGCTCCCACTTGCTGATGTGGTAGGCGACGTCGGGGACGAAGTAGGTGTAGCTGCCGTCGCCCTTGCGCATCACCCGGTCCTTGTCGTCGCCGTAGTCGGTGGACTTCAGCCACAGCGCGCCGTCCTGCTCGTAGGTCTTGCCGGCGTCGCGCAGGCGCTGCACCACGGCGTCGACCTTGCCGCTGGTGTAGAGGCTGGACTCGAGGTAGTAGTTGTCGAAGCGCACGGCGAAGGACTGCAGGTCGAGGTCCTGCTCGTGCCGCAGGTAGGCCACGGCGAACAGGCGCATGCCGTCGAGGTCCTCGACGTCGCCGCTGGCGGTGAACTCGCGGTCGTCCGACTTGACCGTCTTCCTCGCGAGGAAGTCGTCGGCGATGTCCTGGATGTAGTCGCCGTTGTAGGCGGCTTCCGGCCAGCCGGCGTCTCCGGGCTTGAGGCCGCGGGCGCGCGCCTGCACGCTGGTGGCGAGCGTCTGGATCTGCACGCCGGCGTCGTTGTAGTAGAACTCGCGCCAGACGTTCCAGCCCTGCGTGGCGTAGAGATTGCAGATCGCGTCGCCCAGGGCCGCCTGGCGGCCGTGGCCCACGTGCAGCGGTCCGGTGGGGTTGGCGGAGACGAATTCCACGAGCACGCGCCGGCCGTGCAGCGGCTGCTGGCCGAAGCCGGCGCCGGCGGCCAGCACTTCGCGCACCACCTGCTGCTTGGCGGCGGTCTTCAGGCGGATGTTCAGGAAGCCGGGTCCGGCGATCTCGACCGCATCGACCCATTGGCCGAAGGCCGGCGTGGCCAGCAGGCTCTCGCGCAGGGCTTCCGCGACCTGGCGCGGGTTGCGCTTGAGCGGCTTGGCCAGCTGCATCGCCGCGGTGCAGGCCAGGTCGCCGTGCGCGGCCACCTTGGGCAGCTCGAACGCCGCCTTCGCCCCCGCCCCCGGCGACAGCTGTTCCAGCCCGGCCGCGAGCGCGGCGAGCAATTCCTGTTTGGCTTGGAGCATCGGGGGATTTTAAGTGGCGGGGTCGGGTGGGGTTCGGCGTCGGGAAGGGGGGATGCGGTGGGGTTCGCTCCGCTCACCTTCCGCGGCGTTGCCGCGCCACCCTACGCGGGCCCGGCCCTCCGCCGCCGTAGGGTGGCGCGGCGGCACGCCGCGGAAGGTGAGCGCGAGCGAACCCCACCGGTTCACCGTCCGCCGAAGCCCCGCGCGAGGAAGACCGCGGCCAACGGAATGACGGGGATGATGTGCGCCTGGAGCATCACCAGCTTGCGCACCTTGCGCACCTCCTCCGGCGCCGGCAGCGCGCCCGAGGCGCGCAGCGCCTTGCGCCAGCGGATGAAGCGCAGCGTCGGCACGATGGAAATGAGCGCCGCGAGCAGGAACAGCCCGATCTTCACGTGCAGCAGCCAGTTGCCCCAGTACCAGAACGCGCCCTTGGCGCCCAGGTAGATCCGCAGCAGCCCCGTCGCCAGCACCGTCACCGCGGCGATGCCGTAGATGCGGTCCACCCGCACCAGGCGCTCGACGATGTCGGCGTTCATCCACTCGGGCCGGCAGATCGCCGCCTCGCTGCTGATGAAGACGACCAGGGCCAGGATGGCCGAGATGTGCAGGAAGGCGAGGATGGCTTCTTGGGTCATGGCTTGGGGCCCGCGCGCCAGAACTGCGGCTGGGCGTAGTGGTCCTTGAGGTAGTCGATCCACAGCCGCACCCGCAGCGGCAGGTGCTTGCGCTGCGGGAACACGATGTAGATCCCGTTGGGCGGCGCCGCGAATTCCGCCAGCACCTCCACCAGGCGGCCGTCGGCGATCTCCTGCTCGACCTCCCAAGTGCTGCGCCAGGCGATGCCGTAGCCTTGCAGGCACCAGCCGTGCAGCACCTGCCCGTCCGAGCAGTCGAGCGGCCCGCCCGGCTTCAGGTGCACCAGCTCGGGCTCGCCGCCCTCGCGCGGCAGCGAGAACGCCCAGCCGCGGGTCTGCGAGGCATCGCTGGACAGCGTCAGGCAGTCGAACTTGAGCAGGTCTTCGGGACGCGCAGGCGTGCCGTGCCGGCGCAGGTAGTCGGGCGTGGCGACGCACAGGCGCCGGTTGTCCGCCAGCCGCACGCTCACGAGCGAGGAGTCGGGGAAGTCGCCCACGCGCACGGCGCAGTCGAAGCCCTCGCCGGCCAGGTCGACGACCCGGTCGCTCAGGTTCAGCGAGATCGTCACCTCCCGGTGCAGCTCGCGGAAGCGCGGGATCAGGGGCGCCACGTGGCGGCGGCCGAAGCCGGCCGGCGCCGTGATGCGCAGGTGGCCGGCCGCCTTGACGCCGCCGGCGCTGACGCTGGCCTCGGCGTTGGCCAGGTCGGCCAGCAGGCGCTGGCAGTCCTCCAGGAAGGCGCTGCCCTCGTGCGTGAGCGTGATGCGGCGCGTGGTGCGCACCAGCAGCTTGACGCCCAGCCGCTCCTCCAGCGCGTCGAGCCGCCGGCCCATGATCGCCGGCGCCACGCCCTCGGCCCGGGCGGCGGCCGTCAGGCTGCCCTTGGTGGCGACCGAGACGAAGGATTCGAGCTGCTTGAGCTTGTCCATGGCGCGCCGATCATACGGGCGGGTCAGCCCCGATGGCATGCTAACGCCCGGCGGCTACACTCGGCGGCGAACACAACCGTCGGAGACAGACATGGACTTCCCCCTTCGCGCGCACCGCCTGCTGCAGGGCATGCTCGCCCTCGCTTCCCTGGCCGCGCTGGCCGGCCCCGCCCGCGCCGACGTGCTCGACGACGTCAAGGCCCACGGCGTGCTGAAGTGCGGCGTGACGCTGGCCGCCCCGGGCTTCTCGGCGGAGGACAACAGCGGCAAGCGCACCGGCTTCGACGTTGACCTGTGCAAGGCGATCGCCGCGGCGACGCTGGGCGACGAGAACAAGATCCAGCTGCAGCCGATGGACCTGAAGACCGCCTTCGCCACGCTGCCGGCCGGCGGCGTCGACGTGCTCACGCACCGCTTCACGTGGACGCAGAGCCGCGACATCGGCGGCCTGAAGTTCCCGAAGGTGATGTTCTTCGACGGCCAGGGCTTCGCGGTCACCACCAAGTCCAAGGCCAACAAGATCAGCGACCTGAACGGCGCGACCATCTGCACGGCGCAGGGCAGCACCTCCGAGCTGATCGTGGCCGACTACTTCCGCGCCCGCAAGCTCAAATACAAGATCGTCACCTTCGCCTCGCAGGAGCAGGCCTGGGACGCCTTCGTCGCCAAGCGCTGCGACGCCGCCATCAACGACCGCTCGGGCCTCGCCGCGCGCCTGGCCAAGCTGCCGAACCGCGACGAGTTCAAGGTGCTGGCCGAGACCGTCTCCAACGAGCCGATCGGCCCCATCGTCGCCCAGGGCCAGCCGCGCTGGGAGGCGCTGGTGCTGTTCACGCTCAACGCGCTCGTGGCCGCCGAGGAAATGGGCGTGACGCAGGCCAACGTGGACACGATGCTCAAGTCCGACAAGCCCGAGATCCAGCGCCTGCTGGGCATCACCGGCGACTTCGGCACCAAGATGGGCGTGTCCAACGACTACGCCTACAAGGCCATCAAGGCCGTCGGCAACTACGGCGAGATCTGGGACCGCAACGTCGGTCCCAAGACGCCGCTGCGCCTGGAGCGCGGGCGCAACGCCCTGGTCGCCAACGGCGGCCTGATGATGTCCGTGCCGGTGCGCTGATGCGGCGATGAGGATGTCCCGCGCCGTTCTCCGCGAACGGCTGCCGGGCTACGTCGGCCAGGCGGTCCTGCTGGCCGTCGTGGCCTGGCTCGCTTTCGCCGGCCTCTCCAACTTCCGCGCCAACCTCGCGCAGCTGCGCGTGGCGAGCGGCTTCGACTTCCTGCACGTGCAGGCCGGCTTCGAGATCGCGCAGGCGCTGGTGCCCTTCAAGGCGGGCTCGACCTACCTGGACGCGGTGGTCGTCGCCACGCTCAACACCTTGCTGGTGGTGGCGCTGTCGGCGGTGCTGGGCACCATGATCGCGCTGCTGGTCGCCTTCGGGCGCCTCACCGAGCAGCCGCTGGTGCGCGGCGCCTGCGGCGTGTACGTGGAGGTGTTCCGCAACATCCCGCTGCTGCTGCAGATCTTCTTCTGGTACTTCTCGGCGCTGGCGGTGCTGCCCCCGGTCTCCGACAGCCTGCAGTTCGGCGGCATGCTCCTGAACAACCGCGGCCTGTTCCTGCCCTGGCCCCACTGGGTCGACGGCGCGCTCGCGCTCGACATGCCGGCCGCCGAAGGCTTCAACGTGGCCGGCGGCCTCGCGCTGCTGCCGGAGCTGGTGGCGCTGACGCTGGGCCTCGCCATCTACAACAGCGCCTTCCTCGCCGAGATCTTCCGCGCCGGCATCCAGTCGGTGCCGCGCGGCCAGTCGGAAGCGGCGGCCAGCGTGGGCCTGGGCGGCGCCCGCGCCGCGCTGCTGGTCGTGCTGCCGCAGGCGCTGCGGCTCGCGCTGCCGCCGGCGGCTGGCCAGTACCAGTCGCTCGCCAAGGCCTCGTCGCTGGCCGCGGCGATCGGCTACCCGGACATCATGCAGATCGTCGGCGGCACCGTGCTGAGCCAGACCAGCCAGGCGCTGGAAGCGATGACGCTGGTGGTGCTGCTCTATGCCGCGATCAACCTCGCGATCGCGCTGGCCGTGAACTTCGCCAACTGGCGCCTGCTGCGCCGCCAGGCACGCTGATGGCCGACTACCTGCGCGCCCTCCCGCTAGCTGCGCGGCCGGCCCCGGTGACGGTGCTGCCGGCGCGCGCCCGCTGGATGCGCCTGTGGTTCCCGACGCCCGCGATGGGCGTGCTGACCGTGCTGCTGGCGGCGCTGCTGCTGTTCCTGGCATGGAAGTTCCTGCAATGGGGCCTGCTGCGCGCGCACTGGACGGGCGCCAGCAGCGAAGCCTGTCCCGACACGCAGGGCGCGTGCTGGGCCTTCGTCAGCGCACGCTGGAAGCCCTGGCTGGTCGGCGGCTATCCGCAGGAGCAGCTGTGGCGCGCCTGGACGGCTTTCGGCCTGTTCGCGGCCTTCTGGACCTGGGCGGTGCGGCGGCGGCCCGATGCGGACCCCGGCCGCGTGCTGTGGGGCTTCGTGCTGCTGCCGGTGGTGCTGGGCGCGCTGCTGCTCGGGGGCGGCCCGCTCGCCTTCGTGCCGCCGACGCGCTGGGGCGGCCTGCTGCTGACGCTGGTCGCGACGCTCGTCACCTTCGCCACCGCGCTGCCGCTGGGCCTGCTGTTCGCCCTGGGCCGGCGCTCGCGCATGCCGGTGGTGCGGGCGCTGTGCGCCGGCTTCGTCGAAGGCATGCGCAGCGCGCCGCTGCTGGCGCTGCTGTTCATCGCGGCGACGCTGCTGCCCATGTTCCTGCCGCCGGGGTGGAACGTCGACCTGTTCACGCGTGCCCTGGTCGCCTTCGCGCTGTTCAATGCCGCGATGGCGGCGGAGGTGTTCCGCGGCGGCCTGCAGACCGTCGGCCAGGGACAACTGGAGGCCGCCGCGGCCGTGGGCCTGGGCGACTTCGCGGCGCTGCGCCTCATCGTGCTGCCGCAGGCGCTGGCCGCCGTGGTGCCGGCGCTGGTCAACATCATGATCGCCGTGATCAAGGAAACGACGCTGCTGTCGGTGATCGGCCTGAACGACCTGCTCGGCGCCATCGAGAACGGCGCCAAGTCGCCCGAGTGGACGGGCGACGCCAACATCCTCACTTCCGGCCAGGTGTTCCTGGCCCTGGTGTACCTCGCCGTGTGCTACGGGCTGTCGCGCTACAGCCGCCGCCTGGAGTCGCGCCGGTGAAGAACGAACGGGACCCCATGACCGCCTCCCCCGCCGCCGACGAACCCGTGGTCCGCATGCGCGGCATCAACAAGTGGTACGGCGCCTACCATGCGCTGCGCGACATCGACCTGGCCGTGCGGCCGGGCGAGCGCATCGTGATCTGCGGGCCGTCCGGCTCGGGCAAGTCCACGCTGGTGCGCACGGTGAACCTGCTGGAGGCCTTCCAGCAAGGCAGCCTGCGGGTCTGCGGCATGGACGTGGACGCCGACGCGATCACGCGCGCCACCCGCCTCGCGGTGAACCGGCGCGTGGGCATGGTGTTCCAGCAGTTCAACCTGTTCCCGCACATGAGCGCGCTGCAGAACTGCACCGTCGGCCCCGTGTGGGGCGCGGGCGTGCCGCGGCGCGAGGCGCAGGAGCGCGCCATGCACTATCTCGAGCGCGTCGGCCTGCAGCACCTGGCCGAACGCTACCCGGCGCAGCTCTCGGGCGGCCAACAGCAGCGCGTGGCGATCGCGCGCGCGCTGTGCACCCGGCCCGAGGTGGTGCTGTTCGACGAACCCACCGCCTCGCTCGACCCCGAGATGGTCCACGAGGTGCTGCAGGTGATGGAGAGCCTGGCCGGCGAAGGCATGACGATGATGATCGTCACCCACGAGATGGGCTTCGCGCGCCGCGTGGCCGACCGCGTGATCTTCATGGACCAGGGGCAGGTGATCGAGGTCGCCGGCCCCGCCGATTTCTTCGAGCGCCCGCAGAGCCCCCGCCTGCAGGCCTTCCTGGGCCAGGTGCTGCCGCACTGAGCCCCTTTCCCCTTTCGTTCACAGGAGTCCCGCATGACCGTCATCGACGTCCACACCCACATGTTCACCACGAAGTGGCTCGAACTGCTGAAGGAGAAGGGCGGCATCTACAACATCCAGACCCGCCCCGACGGCCAGCGCGAGATCTTCCGCGGCAACACGCCCGTGGTGCTGCCGCAGAAGGGCCACTTCGACTGGAAGCTGCGCATCCAGCACATGGACGAGGCCAAGGTGGACGTGTCCGTCGTCTCGCTCACCTGCCCCAACGTGTACTGGGGCGGCGAGGAGGTGAGCGTGCAGGCCGCGCGCGAGGCCAACGACAACGTCGCCGAGGCGCAGTCCGCTTACCCCGACCGCATCCGCTGGTTCGCCTCGCTGCCCTGGGAGTACCCGCAGCGCGCCGTGGAGGAACTCGAGCGCAGCTGCGCGAAGGGCGCCGTCGGCGTGATGGTGCTGGCCAACGTCTCGGGCAAGAGCCTCACGGACCCGATGTTCGCGCCGGTCTGGAAGGAGATCGACCGCCGCGGCCTGCCCGTGCTGGTGCACCCGACCGACCCGCCGGGCGTGGACATGATGGACATGACCAAGTTCGACCTGAGCTGGTCCGTGGGCTTCATGTTCGACACCACGCTGGCGATCACGCGCATGATCTTCGAGGGCTTCTTCGACGCTTACCCCAACCTCAAGGTGATCGCCTCGCACGGCGGCGGCACGCTGCCGTATCTCGTGGGCCGCTTCGAGAAGGGCGACGAGGTCGAGCTGCCGCAGCGCCGGCAGATGAAGCGCAAGCCGACCGACTACCTGCGCCACATCTACTACGACTGCATCACCTACAACCTCGGTGCGCTGCAGTACCTGGTCTCGGTCGTGGGCGCCGAGCACGTGATGTTCGGCACCGACTGGCCGCACTGGGTCCACGATACGAAAGGCGCTTTCACGAATACGGCTGCGCTGCCGGAAGCGCAGATGCGGGCCATTCGTTCCGGCAATGCGGAACGCATTTTCAAGTTCTGAGAAACAGGCCCGATTGCGCGCGCGCGGGTCAGGGATTCCGATCTTTTGCAGTGCACAATGAAGAGCTGACTTCCCTCTAAAGTACGGCCATGGACCAACCCATGGCAGTGCTCTTCGATGCGTACGGGACGCTCTTCGACGTGTACAGCGTCGGCGCGCTCGCGGAACGCCTCTTCCCCGGCCAGGGCGCGGCGCTGTCCGTGCTCTGGCGCGACAAGCAGATCGAGTACACGCGCCTCGTCACGACCAGTGACGACGGCGCGCACTACCGCCCCTTCAGCGAACTGACGCGCGCCGGCCTGCGCTACGCGTGCAAGCGCCTGGCGCTGGAGCTCACGGCCGAACGCGAGCAGCGGCTGATGGACGCGTACCAGCACCTGTCCGCGTTCCCGGAGGTGCGCGAGGTGCTGCAGGCGCTGCAGGCACACGGCATCCCGACCGGCATCCTGAGCAACGGCGACCCGGCCATGCTCGAAGGCCTGGTGCGCAACGCCGGCCTCGACACCCTCCTCGGCCACGTGCTCAGCGTCGACACCGTCCGCAAGTACAAGACGCATCCCGAGGCCTACCGCCTCGGCACGCAGGCGACCGGCCTCGCGCCCGCCGACATCCTCTTCGTGAGCTGCAACGGGTGGGACGCGCTGGGCGCCACCTGGTTCGGCTTCCGCACGCTGTGGATCAACCGCTACCGGCTCCCCTTCGAGGAGCTGGGCACGCAACCCACCCGCACCGGCTCCACGCTGCGCGACGTGCTCCCCTTTTTCGATTCCTTGACTCTGGAGAAATCCGATGACCAGCAGAACCAGCGTGCACGGCCTGGAGGTGGATAGCGCACTCGCGCGCTTCCTCGACGAACAAGTGCTGCCCACGGTGGGCGTCGATGCCGGCGCCTTCTGGCGCGGCTTCGCCGCCATCGTGCGGGAGCTGTCGCCGAAGAACGCGGCGCTGCTCGCCGAGCGCGAGCGGCTGCAGCGCGAGATCGACGCGTGGCACAGGAAGAACCCGGGCCCGATCCGCGACACGGCGGCCTACCGCGGCTTCCTCGAGAAGATCGGCTACATCGTGCCGGCCGGCGAGCCGGTGCAGGCGAGCACCGCCGACGTCGATGCCGAACTCGCCCTGCAGGCCGGCCCGCAGCTGGTGGTGCCCATCCTGAACGCGCGCTATGCGCTCAACGCGGCGAACGCGCGCTGGGGTTCGCTGTACGACGCCTTCTACGGCACCGACGTGATCCCCGAGACCGGCGGCGCCGACAAGGGACCCGGCTACAACGAGGTGCGCGGCGCGCAGGTCATCGCCCGCGCGCGCCAGGTGCTGGACCAGGCGGCACCGCTGGCGAGCGGCTCGCATGCGGACGCCACGGCCTACCGCGTCGAGAACGGCCGGCTCGCGGTGCAGCTGAAGGGCGGCGCGTCCACCGGCCTCAAGGATGCGGCGAAGTTCGTCGGCTACCGCGGCGATGCCGGCGCGCCTTCGTCCGTCCTCCTGCGCAACAACGGCCTGCACCTGGAAATCGTCATCGACCGCGGCAGCCCCATCGGCGCCGGCGATGCGGCCGGCGTGAGCGACGTGATCGTGGAAGCGGCGCTCTCCACCATCCTCGACCTCGAGGACTCGATCGCCGCCGTCGACGCCCACGACAAGCTGCTCGCCTACCGCAACTGGTTCGGCATCCTGCAGGGCACGCTGACCGAGCAGGTGAACAAGGGCGGCAAGAGCTTCACGCGCGGGCTGAACCCGGATCGCGTCTACACGAAGCCGCAAGGCGGCGAGCTGCGCCTGCACGGGCGGTCGCTCCTGTTCCTGCGCAACGTCGGCCACCTGATGACCAACCCCGCGATCCTGTGGAACGGCGGCCAGGAGGTGTACGAAGGGATCATGGACGCGGTGATCACGACCGCGATCGCCATGGTGGACCTGCAGGGCAAGGGCGCGAACGGCATCCGCAACTCGCGCGCAGGCTCCGTCTACATCGTGAAGCCCAAGATGCACGGCCCGGCCGAAGTGGCCTTCGCCTCCGAGCTGTTCGGCCGCGTGGAGCAGCTGCTGGGCCTGCCCGCGAACACGGTGAAGCTGGGCATCATGGACGAGGAGCGCCGCACCAGCGTGAACCTGCAGGCCTGCATCGCCGAGGCGGCCGCGCGCGTCGCCTTCATCAACACGGGCTTCCTCGATCGCACCGGCGACGAGATCCATACCGACATGCACGCCGGGCCGATGATCCGCAAGGGCGACATGAAGTCCACCGCCTGGATCCAGGCCTACGAGCGCAGCAACGTGCTGGTGGGCCTGGCCTGCGGGCTGCGCGGACGCGCGCAGATCGGCAAGGGCATGTGGGCCATGCCGGACAAGATGGCGGCGATGCTGGAACAGAAGATCGTCCATCCGCGCGCCGGCGCCAACACGGCCTGGGTGCCGTCGCCGACGGCGGCCACGCTGCACGCCCTGCACTACCACCAGGTGGACGTCGCGGCGCTGCAGGAGGAGATGGAGAAGCTCCCCTTCGGCCAGGCGGAACGCGACCAGCTGCTGGAAGGCCTGCTCACGGTGCCGGTCGCCGCGGAGGCGCACTGGAGCGCCGAGGAGCGCCAGCAGGAACTGGACAACAACGTGCAGGGCATCCTCGGCTACGTCGTGCGCTGGATCGACCAGGGCGTCGGCTGCTCCAAGGTGCCCGACATCCACAACGTGGGCCTGATGGAGGACAAGGCGACGCTGCGCATCTCCAGCCAGCACATCGCCAACTGGCTGCTGCACGGCGTCGTGACGAAGGAGCAGGTGCTCGCGACCTTCCAGCGCATGGCCGCCGTGGTGGACAGGCAGAACGCGGGCGACCCGGCCTACCGGCCGATGGCGGGGAACGGGGACAGTTCCGCGGCCTACCGCGCCGCGCTGGACCTGGTGTTCCAGGGCTGCGAGCAGCCCAGTGGCTACACCGAGCCGCTGCTGCACGCCTGGCGCGCGAAGGTGAAGGCCGCGGCGCGCTGCTGACGCCGGCGCGGGCACCGGCCGCGCTCGTCGGCCGGGCGCGCCCGCCTATCAGCCTTTCTTCGTAACAGGCGTGACCAAGGCCGGCGCGGCGGGCCGGGCGCCGGCCCGCTGCGTAGAGTGGCCGCTGTCATGGTCCCTCTCACGGAAACTGCAGCTCGCTGCATGGCGCTCGCGATCGCGGCCGCGCCCGCGATGGTGGGGCGCGCCGTGGACCAGGCGGTCGCCGCGTTGCAGCTGGAGGAAGACCGCTGCCCCGCGATGGCGCAGCGCCAGGTGCTCGCCGACGCCTGGCTGGAACTGATGCGCCGCAAGGCCGACTGGGCGCGGCGCTTCCCCGAGCTGCTGCAGGCAGCGCCCGCGCCCACACCGCCGCGCGCGCCCGCGCAGGAGTCCGGCGCGGATCCCGCCGGCGGACTCGCGCTGCTGGACGACGAAGCGCTGGCCGGCGAGATCGAAAGCGCGCGCGTGCTGCAGCTGCTCGCCCCGGCGCTGGAGCGGCCCCTGGCCGAACTGGACGCGCTCATGAGCAGCGCGCTGGGCCTGGAGGTGGTCCAGCCGGAACGCAATCCCCTGCGGCCCGAGGTCTTCGCGCTGGCGCTGCGCGAGTTGATGCAGCCGGCGCCGCAGCCCCCGGCCGGCAAGCTGTGGACGCAGCATCTCGTGCCCTCGCTGGCAACCGAGATCGCGGCGCTGTACGACGAGGTGCTGAAGCTGCTGCACGACGCGCGGCTGAACGCGGCGAGCTACCGGCTTCTCCCGAGCGCGTCCCCGCCGGGCAAGGCGACTGCGCCGACGCCCTCGCCGGCCCCGGTGGCGCACGCAGGCGGCGCAGCGGGCGCCACCGGCCCGCAGGAGGCCGCTGCCCCTGCGTCCTGGACGACCACGGGCCCGCTCGGCGGCGCTTCCTGGGCCGACCTGTCGCGCGTCGAACTGGCGGACGAACTGTTCCAGCATTTCCTGTTCTCGCGCACGCCGCCCTCCAGCCAGCCGCTGGCGCCGGCGTACTACGAGAAGGTGCGGCAGGACGCGGCCGGGGCGGCGCCGGAGGGCGACGAGCCCTACGATGCCGAGGCCGTGCAGCGGCACCGCGCCCTGCCTCCCGTGGAGCGGCCGCACCGCCCCGTCACCACCACGCGCAGCCTGGACGACACGGCCTGGGGCCGCTGGGCCGCGGCCCGGGAACGCGCGCAGCACCGCGCGCGCCTGAAGGCCGAAGCGCGCCAGGTCGGGCAGGTGCTGGGCCTGGAGGTCGTGCGCAAGCTGGTGGACCAGGTCGCGCGCGACCCGCGCCTGCTGGCACCGGTGCGCGAGGCCGTCGTCGCCCTGGAGCCGGCCCTCGCGAAGCTGGCCCTGGTCACGCCTCGCTTCTTCGCGCAGGAGGACCACGCGGGCCGGCGCCTGGTCGAGCGCGTGGCCGAGCGCAGCTTCCGCTACAACGACGAGTTCGCGAGCGACTTCCAGGACTTCTTTGCCGGCGTGCGTTCCGTCTTCCATGCGCTGAACGAAGGCGAGGTGCGCGACGAGCAGCCCTTCGCGGAGGCCCTGCAGGCGCTGGAGGAACGCTGGGCCGGCGAGGACGCGCTCGGCCACGAGGGCCGGCAGGTCGCCGTCGACGCGATGCACTTCGCGGAGACGCGGGCCGCCGAGGCGGCGCAGGTCGCGCGCACGCTGGCGCAGCGCGCCGACCTCGAGGGCGTGCCCGCGGTGGTGCAGGACTTCCTGTTCGGCCCCTGGTCGCTGGTGATGGCGCACGCGCGCCTCACGGACCCGCAGCGCCAGGTGGACCCCGGCGGCTGGAACGCGGTGGTGCCGGAGCTGCTGTGGAGCGTCAAGCCGGAGCAGACCCTGCGCGACCCGGCGCGCCTGTTCACCCGGGTGCCGGGCATGCTGGAGCGCCTGCGCGCCGGCCTGCAACTGGTCGGCCAGGATCCCTCGCAGCACGCGAACTTCTTCCACGCGCTCGAGCGGCTGCACCGCCCCGTGCTCAAGCTGCGGGCGCAGTCGCGCAAGGCGAGCCCGCCGGTCGCGGCGCCGCCGCAGCTCGATCCCGCCCTGCTCTCCACCGAAAGGCAGCAGCCGCCGGCGCCGGCGGCGACGCCCTGGCTCACGCCCGGCGAGCTGCAGGCGGCCGGCTTCGAGGAGGAGCCCGCCAGCGGGCCGGTGCCGCTGGAGACGGGCGCCGGCGAGGCGCCCGATGCCGCCGCCATCGTCGAGGGCCTGCACCAGGGTTCGTGGGTCGACCTGTGCTCGCGCGGCCACTGGCGCCGGGCCAGCCTGAACTGGGTGAACCAGCGCGCGACGCTGTTCATGTTCGTGAGCCACGGCGGCCAGCCCCATTCGATGACGCGGCGCAGCCTGGAGCGCCTGGTGCGCAGCCGCATGCTGCGCCCCGTGGATGCCGGCGCCGTCGTGCCGCGCGCGATCGAGGCGCTGTCGCAGCGCGCTCCGGCCCCCGCCGGGCGCGCGGCGCAGCCGCGGCACGAGGAACAGGTCGCGGCCTGATCCGACGCCGGCCCGCCACCCGGCTGGGTACACTCCGCCGGTGCATCCGAACCCCCCGCCCGCCGATGCCCGCATTTGCCCGCTCTGCGGCGCCGCCAACCGCTGCGCCATGGAGCTGGAACGCGCGACGGGCGTGAAGCAGGACGCCTGCTGGTGCACGCGGCTGGATTTCAGCGCCGAGCTGCTGGCCCGCGTGCCCGCCGAGGCGCAGCGCCTGGCCTGCATCTGCCCCGCCTGCGCCCAGGGCGCCCGTCGCGCGTGAGCGAAGCGCTGCAAGCCGGCTCGCCGGCCGCCCTGCGCGCGCAGCACGGGCCGCGCTACCGGTGGCTGCTGATGGCCTCGCTGATGGTCGGGACCATGGCGTCGATCATGTCGTCCACGGTCGTGAACGTCGCCATCCCCGACATGAGCCACCACTTCGGCCTGAACCAGGAGCGGGCCCAGTGGGTCAGCTCCGGCTTCATGGTCGCGATGACCGTGTCGATGCTGACCACGCCCTGGCTGCTCGCGCGCTTCGGCTACCGCCGCACCTACGTGGGCACCATGCTGCTGCTGCTCACGGGCGGCATCGCCGGCGGCGTCGCGGCCTGGTATCCGCTGGTGCTCGGCGCGCGCGTCGCCGAAGGGCTGGCGGCGGGCGTCGTCCAGCCCATTCCCGCGATCATCATGCTGCGCGCCTTCGAGCCCAGCGAGCAGGGACGCGCCAGCGGCGTCTTCGGCATGGGCGTGGTGCTGGCGCCGGCGCTCGGCCCCAGCATCGGCGGCGTGCTGGTGGACTGGTTCGGCTGGCGCTCGATCTTCTTCCTGGTCGTGCCCTTCTGCCTGCTGTCGATCTGGCTCGCCTACCGCTTCGTGCCGACCAGCGCGCCGGGCGGCGCCGAGGCGCAGAAGGGCGGCACGCGCCTGGACTGGCGCGGGCTGCTGCTGGGGAGCGCGGGCACGCTGTGCCTGCTCAACGGCCTGGTGGAAGTGCGCGGCGGAGACCCGCTGCTGGCCGGCGGCCTCATCGGCGCGGCGCTGCTCGCGCTGGCGATCATGATCGTGTGGCTGCGCCGCGCGCGGCGCACCGGCCAGGCGGCGCTGATGAACCTGGACCTGTTCGGCTTCCGCACCTACGCCTTCGGCAGCCTGTGCGCCTTCATCTACGGGATCGCGCTGTTCGGGTCCACCTACCTGCTGCCCGTGTACATGCAGGTCGCGCTCATGCTGCCGGCCTCGCACGTGGGCACCATCCTGCTGCCCTCCGGCATCGTGCTGGCCATCACCATCGGCATCGCCGGGCGGCTGGTCAACCGCATCCCCACCTACGTGATGGTGAGCGGCGGGCTCGCGCTGCTGGCCGCGTCCTTCGCGCTGATGCCCACCGTGGGGCTGCAGACCGGGCTGTGGGTGCTGGTGGCCTGGGCCACGCTGGGACGCATCGGGCTGGGCTTCATCCTGCCTTCGCTGAACCTCGGCGCGCTGCGCTCGCTCGACAAGGCGTTGGTCCCGCAGGGCGCGAGCGCCATCAACTTCCTGCGCATGCTGGGCGGCGCCACCGGCGTGAGCCTCTGCGCGATCGTGCTGGAGTCGCGGCTGGCGGCGCACGGCGACTCGCTGGCCCACCAGGGCACCAGCCTCGCGCGGCTGGCCGCGTTCAACGAGACCTTCCTGCTGCTGGCCGGGGTCTGCGCATTGGCCGTGCTGGCGGCATGGCAGCTGCGCGAGTCGCCCCGCCGCCGCGCGACGCCGGAATAATCGCGTCATGTGCCAGTTGCTGGGGATGAACTGCAACACGCCGACCGACGTGACGTTCAGCTTCGCCGGCTTCGCCCAGCGCGGCGGCCGCACCGACCACCACGCCGACGGCTGGGGCATCGCCTTCTTCGAGGGCAAGGGCCTGCGCCACTTCGTGGACCACCAGCCGGCCTGCGAGTCGCCGGTGGCCGAGCTGATCCGCCGCTATCCCATCAAGAGCCGCCACGTCGTCGCGCACATCCGCAAGGCGACGCAGGGCGAGATCGCGCTGCAGAACTGCCATCCCTTCGTGCGCGAGCTGTGGGGGCGCTACTGGGTGTTCGCCCACAACGGCGACCTGCAGGACTTCCATCCGCGCCTGCACGCGCACTTCCGCCCGGTCGGCAACACCGACAGCGAGCGCGCCTTCTGCTGGCTGCTGCAGGAACTGTCGAAGTCGCACGCGGGCGTGCCGAGCGTGCAGGAACTGACGTTGACGCTGCGCGAGCTCACGCCGCGCATCGCGAAGCACGGACGCTTCAACTTCCTGCTGTCCAACGGCGACGCGCTGTGGGCGCACTGCTCCACCCACCTCTGGTACGTGGAGCGCAGGCATCCGTTCACGCATGCACAGCTCGCCGACGAGGACCTGAGCATCGACTTCGCCCAGCACACCTCGCCGACCGACAAGGTGGCGGTGGTGGTGACGGCGCCGCTGACCGTCAACGAGACCTGGACGCCCTTCGCCCCGGGCGAGTTGAAGGTGTTCGTGGACGGGCAGGCCCGCTAGATCACCGTCCGGTCCCGGTCGACCGCTTCCTCCAGCGCATCGAGGAACATCGCCGGGACGTCGAAGCCCGTCTGCTGCGTGATCTCCTGGAAGCAGGTGGGGCTGGTGACGTTGATCTCGGTGAGGCAGTCGCCGATCACGTCCAGGCCGATCAGCAGCAGGCCGCGGCCGGCCAGCAGCGGGCCGATGGTCTCGGCGATCTCGCGGTCGCGCTCCGTGATCGGCTGGGCCACGCCCTTGCCGCCGGCGGCAAGGTTGCCGCGGATCTCGCTGCCCTGCGGGATGCGCGCCAGGCAGAAGGGCACGACGCGCCCGCCGATCACCAGCACGCGCTTGTCGCCCTGGGTGATCTCCGGCACGAAGCGCTGCACCATGATCGTGGTGGCGCCGTGGTGGTTGAGCGTCTCGATGATGGAGCCGAGGTTCAGCCCCTCCGGCCCGACGCGGAAGATGCCCATGCCCCCCATGCCGTCGAGGGGCTTGAGGATGATCTCGCCGTGCTCCTCGTGGAAGCGCCGCACCTCGTCGGCCGAACGCGTCACGAGCGTCGGGCTCACGAACTGCGGGAACTCCATGATCGCGAGCTTCTCGGGGTGGTCGCGCAGCGACGCCGGCCGGTTGAACACCTTCGCGCCCTCGCGCTGCGCCTGCTCCAGCAGGTGCGTGGCGTAGAAGAACTCGTCGTCGAAGGGCGGGTCCTTGCGCATCAGCACGGCGTCGAACGCGCGCAGTTCGCGCACCTCGGTGCGGTCCACGCGGAACCAGGCCTCGGGATCGCCCGTGAGCGTGATCTCGCGCACCGGCGCGTGCACCCGGCCGCCGGAGCGCCAGGTCAGGTGGCGCGGCTCGCAGGCGGCCACGCGGTGGCCGCGCCGCTGCGCCTCGCGCATCATCGAGAAGGTCGTGTCCTTGTAGACCTGGAAGGCTTCCAGGGGGTCGGCGACGAAGAGGATGTTCATTGCCCGGAACTGTCGCACAAGTCGGACGGGCCGGCATCGCCGGCGCCTTCCGGCCCTGCCGGGCAGCGGGCCGGACGCCCCGCCCTCAGCGCACCGCCTCGCCCTGCCGCCCGAAGCGCAGGGCGCCGTCGCGCAGCGGCGACCACTTCAGCGTGAACAGGTCGCGCAGGTAGTTCTGGTGGATGCGCCAGGGCTTGCGCGAGCCCTGCCGCGGCAGCTCGCCGGCGGCGCGCTGGATGTAGCCCGATTGCAGGTCCAGCGCCGGCCGCGTCGGCCCGGCGTCGCCCCCGTGCACCGGGACGCAGACGTCGAGGCGGTGCGCCGCCATGTAGTTCAGCATGCGGCAGACCTGGCGCGCGATCAGCTCCGCCTTGAGCGTCCAGGAGGCGTTGGTGTAGCCCATCGCCAGGGCGAGGTTGGGCACGCCGGCCAGCATCATGCCCTTGTACGAGAGCGCCTCGCCCACCTGCACGGGGCGGCCGTCCACGGCCAGCCGCGCCCCGCCGAACAGCTGCAGCCTGAGGCCCGTGGCGGTGATGACGATGTCGGCCGGCAACTCCTCGCCGGAGGCGAGCCGCAGGCCCGCCGGCGTGAAGGACGCGATCTCCCCGGTGACCACGGAGGCTTGGCCGGACCGGAAGGCCTGGAACACGTCGGCGTCCGGCGCGATGCACAGGCGCTGGTCCCAGGGCGCGTAGCGCGGTTGCAGGTGTTCGGCGGCGAGGCCGCTGCGCTCCCGCGCCTGCGCCACCAGCCAGCGTCCCACCCCGCGCGGCCAGCGGCGGGCGAGCTGGAACAGGGCCGTGGACAGCAGGATGTTCTTCCAGCGGATCAGCCGGTAGGCGCCGCGGCGCGGCAGGAGCTTCTGCAGCGCGCGCCCGATCGGGTCGCGCCCGGGCAGCGCGAGGATGTAGCTCGGCGAGCGCTGCAGCATGGTCACGTGCGCCGCCCGCGCCGCGAGCGAGGGGATCAGCGTGATCGCCGTCGCGCCGCTGCCGATCACCACCACGCGCTTGCCGGTGCAGTCCAGGTCGGCCGGCCAGTGCTGCGGGTGCACGATGCGGCCGGCGAAGGCATCGCGCCCGGGCCACTGGGGCTCGTGCCCGCGCCCGTAGTCGTAGTAGCCGCTGCAGAAGAACAGGAAGCGGCAGGTGAAGCGCCGCGGCGTGCCGTCCGCATCCACCTGCACCGTCCAGCGCGCGCTGGCCGTGTCCCAGTCGGCGGCCGTGACGCGGTGGCGGAAGCGGATGCGCGGCAGCAGGCCCTCCTCGCGCGCGGTCTCGCGGATGTAGTCGCGGATGGCGCCGCCCTCGGCGATGAAGGCGTCGCTGGTCCAGGGCCGGAAGGTGAAGCCCAGCGTGAACATGTCGGAGTCGGAGCGGATGCCGGGATAGCGGAACAGGTCCCAGGTGCCGCCGATCGCGTCGCGCCCTTCCAGCACGACGAATCTGCGGTCCGGGCACTCCCGCCGCAGGTAGTGGGCCGCGGCCACGCCGGAGATCCCGGCGCCGACCACGACCACGTCGAACTCCGTGGGCGTGCTGGTGGACATGGCCCTCCTCAGGCGGTGCGCAGGCGGCGCACCTGGCGCACCAGCAGCGGCTGGTAGCCGGCGCCGAGCACCCGCGCCATGATATCCAGCGCCCGGGTGTCCGGCCCGACCAGCAGGCGGCGGGCATTGCGCCGCACGCCCGCGAGGATGCGGCGCGCCGCGGCCTCCGGCGTGGTGGTCTGGATCAGGCGCTCGGAGCGGCGGCGGAAGCCTTCCTCGTCGGTGCCCATCAGGGCGGGGATGCCCGCACCCAGCCGCTGGGCGCGGGCGATGTTCGTTGCCACGCCTCCGGGATGCACGCAAGTCACGCCCACCGGCGCGCCTTCCAGTTCCAGCTCCATGCGCAGGGCCTCGGTGTAGCCCCGCACGGCGAACTTGCTGGCGTTGTAGGCCGACTGCGTCGGCATCGCGACGATGCCGAAGATGCTGGACATGTTCACGACGTGGCCCTCGCCGCTCGCGCGCAGGTGCGGCAGGAAGGCCTGGGTGCCGTGCACCACGCCCCAGAAGTTGATGCCCATCAGCCAGTGGAAGTCGTCGATGCGCACCGACTCGGCGGCGGCCGCGAGCGCGACGCCGGCGTTGTTGACGAGGAGGTTCACCTGGCCGTGCGCGGCGCGGCAGGCGTCCGCCCAGGCGACGACGCCGCCCCGGTCGGCCACGTCCACCCGCGCTGTCGTGCAGCTGGCCCCTTCGGCCTGCACCAGCTGCGCCGTCCGCGCCAGGCCCTCCGGGTCCACGTCGCTGAGGGCCAGGCGCGCGCCGGCCCGCGCGAGCTCCAGCGCCAGGGCCCGGCCGATGCCGGAGCCCGCGCCGGTGATCGCCGCGACCTTGCCGCGCAGCTCCTTCACCGCCTCAGATCTCCACCTTGCTGCCCAGCTCCACCACGGCGTTGCTGGGGAGGTTGAGGAACTCCGCCGCCGCGCCGGCGTTGTGGTGCATCTGCGCGAACAGCTTCTCGCGCCAGCGCGCCATGCCGCCGCCGATGGTGGGGACCACCACGTCGCGCGACAGGAAGTAGCTGGTGGTCATGGGCTCCAGCTCGCAGCCGCGGGTGCGGATCTGCTCCAGCGCGCGCGGCACGTCGGGGTCGTTCTTGAAGCCGTAGTGCAGGGTCACCTGCCAGCAGTCGTGCCCCAGCGCCTCGATCTCGGCGCGCTTGTCCAGCCCGACCCAGGGCACCTCGTGGTTGCGCACGGTGACGAACACGTTGTGCTCGTGCAGCACCTTGTTGTGCTTCAGGTTGTGCAGCATCGCGTTGGGCACCGTGCCCGGCTCCGCGGTCATGAACACGGCCGTGCCCGGCACGCGCAGCGGCGGCGCCTCGAAGACCGAGGCGAGGAAGCTGCGCAGGTCGATCGCGTCGGTGCGCAGCTTCTCGTTGAGGATGGCGCGGCCCTGCTTCCAGGTCATCATCAGCGTGAAGATGCCGCCGCCGATCAGCAGCGGGAACCAGCCGCCGTCCACCAGCTTCAGCAGGTTGGAGCTGAAGAAGGCGAGGTCCACGACGAAGAAACAGCCGGTGGCGGCGATGCACAGCGCCAGCGGGTAGCCCCAGCCGAAGCGGATCACGAAGAAGGTGAGCGTGGTCGTGATCAGCATGTCCAGCGTGACGGCGATGCCGTAGGCCGCGGCCAGGTTGCTGGAGGAGCGGAACATCACGACGGCGAGGACGATCGCGGCGAACAGCCCCCAGTTCACGGCCGGCACGTAGATCTGGCCGGTGTCGCGCACGCTGGTGTGCTGGATGTTCAGGCGCGGCAGGTAGCCCAGCTGCACCACCTGCTTGGTGACGCTGAAGGCGCCGGTGATCAGCGCCTGCGAAGCGATCACCGTCGCCAGGGTGGCCAGCAGCACCAGCGGCAGCAGCGCCCACGGGGGCGCCAGCATGTAGAAGGGGTTCTTCACCGCCTCCGGCCGGGCCAGCAGCAGCGCGCCCTGGCCGAAGTAGTTGAGCGTGAGCGCCGGCATGGCGATGGTGAACCAGGCCAGGCGGATCGGCTTCTTGCCGAAGTGCCCCAGGTCCGCGTAGAGGGCCTCCGCCCCGGTGACGCACAGCACCACGGCACCCAGGATGATGAAGCTGGTGCCGGGCTGCTCCCACATGAAGCGCAGCGCGTACAGCGGGCTGAGCGCCTTCAGGATCTCGGGGTGCCGCACGATGTGCGACACGCCCAGGGCGGCGATCGTGACGAACCAAACCAGCGTGACCGGGCCGAAGAAGCGGCCGATGCCGCCCGTGCCGCGCTTCTGCACGATGAAAAGCGCCAGCAGGATCAGCAGCGTCAGCGGGATCACCCAGTCGGCGAAGCGCGGCGACACGACCTCCAGGCCCTCGACGGCCGAGAGCACCGAGATCGCCGGCGTGATCACGCCGTCGCCGTAGAAGAGCGAGGTGCCGAAGATGCCCACCCCCAGCAGGGCGCGGCGAAGGCGCGGCTTCTCCTTCACCGCCTGCGAGGCCAGCGCGAGCATGGCGATCAGCCCGCCCTCGCCGTTGTTGTCGGCGCGCAGGACCAGCAGCACGTACTTGATCGAGACGATGACCGTCAGCGTCCAGAAGAAGATGGACAGGATCCCGTAGACGTTCGGGATCGTGAACGGCACGTGCCCGCCGCCGAACACTTCCTTGACGGCGTACAGGACGCTGGTGCCTATGTCACCGTAGACGACACCGATGGCGCCGAGGGTCAGCGCCGCGAGCGAGGATTTCGAGTTCTGCACCGGTGGGCCCCGTCCCGTGGACAGGGAGCGGGCGGGGTCTTCAGTTCGGGAGGCGTATTGTGCGCCAGCCTACTCGTAGACCTCGGCCTCGGGGTCCGTGGCTTCCAGCTCGTAGCTGGCGGCCACCGTCGCCAGCCGGCCGATCACGCCGTACATGTAGAAGCGGTTGGGGGCGCTGGCGCCCGGCTTCTGTCCGGGTTGAGGTAAGCGCGTACTCTCCGCGAAAGCCAGCGGGACGAAGCTCGCGCCTGGCGCGTTCAGGTTCTCGTCGGTGCCGCGCTCGGCGTGGATGCGGTAGAAGCCGCCCACCACGTAGCGGTCCATCAGGTAGACGACCGGCTCGGCCACGGCCTCGTTGATCCGCTCGGCGGTGAGCACGCCTTCCTGGATGATCACGTCGGTGATGGCCTGCCCGGTCTTGACCACCGGCGGCTTGTTCTTCGGGCGCTGCCGCAGCGCCTCGAGGTCCTTCACGTCGCGCACGGTCATGATGCCCATGCCCGAGGTGCCGTTGTCCGCCTTGACCACCACGAACGGCTTCTCGTTGATGCCGTATTCCTTGTACTTCTTGCGGATCTTCGCCAGCAGCGCGTCGACGTTGGTGCGCAGGCACTCCATGCCTTCCTGCTTCTGGAAGTCGAGCTCGCCGCAGCGGTTGAACAGCGGGTTCACCAGCCAGGGATCGATGCCCAGCATCTTGCCGAAGCGCTTGGCCACCTCCTCGTAGCTCTGGAAGTGGCGGCTCTTGCGCCGCACCGACCAGCCGGCGTGCAGCGGCGGCAGCAGGTACTGCTCGTGCAGGTCCTCCAGGATGCCGGGGGCGCCCGCCGTCAGGTCGTTGTTCAGCAGGATGGTGCAGGGGTCGAAGTTCTTCAGGCCGAGGCGGCGCTTGCCGCGCACCACCGGCTCCAGCGTCACGCTCTCGCCGTGCGGCAGGTCGATGGTGGTGGCCTTCTTGATCGCCGGGTCGATCGAGCCGACGCGCACGTTCAGGCCGGCCATGCGGAAGATCCGCTGCAGCTGCACCACGTTGCTCAGGTAGAAGCTGTTGCGCGTGTTCTCCGGGATCACGAGCAGGTTCTTGGCCTCGGGGCAGATCTTCTCCACCGCCGCCATCGCCGCCTGCACGGCCAGCGGCAGCATCTCGGGCGTCAGGTTGTTCCAGCCGCCCGGGTACAGGTTGGTGTCCACCGGCGCCAGCTTGAAGCCGGCGTTGCGGATGTCCACCGAACAGTAGAAGGGCGGCGTGTGCTCCATCCACTCCAGCCGGAACCAGCGCTCCACGGCCGGCATGGACTCGAGGATTCGTTGCTCGAGTTCGTTGATCGGGCCCGTGAGGGCCGTGATGAGATGGGGAACCATGCGGTCCTCTTGTTGTTGCCGTTGACGCGGCTCAGGTCCGCACTTCGCCTTCGCCCAGCACGATCCACTTGAGGGACGTGAGGCCTTCGATGCCCACGGGGCCGCGGGCGTGGAACTTGTCCGTGCTGATGCCGATCTCGGCGCCCAGCCCGTATTCGAATCCGTCGGCGAAGCGCGTGCTGGCGTTCACCATGACGCTGGCCGAGTCCACCTCGCGCAGGAAGCGCTGCGCGTGCACGTGGTCGCGGGTGAGGATGGCGTCGGTGTGGTGCGAGGAGTAGCGGTTGATGTGGGCGATCGCCTCGTCGATTCCCTCCACCACCTTGATGCTGATGATCGGCGCCAGGTATTCCTCGGACCAGTCCTGTTCGCTCGCTTCCTTCAGTTGCGCGCCCGCGACCTGCTGCAGGATCGCCCGGGACTCGGGGTCGCAGCGCATCTCCACGCCCTTGGCGGCGAAGATCGCGCCGATCTCCGGCAGGAATTCGCGCGCCACGGGCCGCGCGACCAGCAGGCTCTCGGTGACGTTGCAGGGGCTGTACTTCTGCGTCTTGGCGTTGTCGGTCACGCGCACGGCCATCGCGAGGTCGCAGGGGTCGTCGACGTAGGTGTGGCAGTTGCCGTCCAGGTGCTTGATGACGGGCACCTTCGCCTCGCGGCTGATGCGCTCGATCAGGCCCTTGCCGCCGCGCGGGATGATCACGTCCACGTACTCGGGCATGGCGATCAGGTGGCCGACGGCCTCGCGGTCCGTGGTCTGCACCAGCTGCACCGCCTCGGCCGGCAGCCCGGCCTGCTGCAGCGCCTGCTGCACCAGGCGCGCCAGGGCCTTGTTGGATTCGATCGCCTCGGAGCCGCCGCGCAGGATGCAGGCGTTGCCGCTCTTGATCGACAGGCTGGCCGCCTCGATGGTCACGTTGGGACGGCTCTCGAAGATCATGCCGAACACGCCGATCGGCACCCGCATCCGGCCCACGCGGATGCCGCTGGGCTGCTGCTGCATGCCGATCACCTCGCCGACGATGTCGGGCATGGCGGCGAGCTGCTCGCAGCCCAGGGCCAGCGTCTCCAGCACCTTCGGCGTGAGCTTCAGGCGGTCGACCATGGGCGCGGCCAGGCCGGCGGCGGTGGCGCGGGCGATGTCCTTGGAGTTTTCGGCCTGCAGGGGCTCCGCCTGGCTGCGCAGCAGGCCGGCCAGGGCGCGCAGGGCGTCCGCCTTGCGCGCCGCCGAGGCCGAGGCCATGCGCGCGGACGCCTCCCGGGCCTGCAGGCCCAGGCCGTGCATCTGTTCGGCGATGTTGAGCGCGTTCATGGGGTGATTATCCCCTCGGCCTGTGGGGGGCGCCCGGCGTGGGGGCAGGCGCGACGGCCAGGCACAGGTCCATCGCCAGCTTGTGCAGCGCCTGCCAGCCGTTGGACGGCCAGCCGGGGGTCTTCAGGCCCTTGACGATGCCGTCGACCACGTGGGCGCCGTGCAGCAGGTTGTCCAGCACGATCGGCGTCAGGCGCGGCAGCACCCGCTCGAACAGCTTTTCCTTGAGGCCCCAGACCCGCTGCTCGCGCAGCGCGACCGGCAGCGGCCGGCCGGCCGCCAGCGCGTCCTTCACTCGCTTGAGCGCGCGGATGTCCTCGGCCAGCGTGTAGTGCACCAGCACCTCGGCCTCGCCCTCCGCCTGCAGGCCGTCCAGCATGCGCTGCACCCGCGCCACCTGGCCGGCCAGCACCGCCTCGGACAGCTTGAAGACGTCGTAGCGGGCGACGTTCAGCACGGCGCTTTCCACCTGCTCGAAGCGCAGCTCGCCCGGCGGGTGCAGCAGCGCGAGCTTCTGGATCTCCTGGTGCGCGGCCAGCAGGTTGCCCTCCACGCGGTCGGCGAAGAACTGCAGCGTGCGCTGGCCCTCCTCGCCGGCGGCGACCTTCTGGCCCTGCTGCGCGAGCCGCTGCGAAATCCACTGCGGCAGCGCGTTGCGCTCCACCGGCTGGACCTCGATGGCGACGCCGGCGCCTTCCAGGGCGGCGAACCAGGCGGACTTCTTCGTCGCGAAATCCAGCCGGGGCAGCAGCACCAGGGTCAGCGTGCTGTCGTTGCCGGCGGCGCCCTCGGCCACCTGCTGCAGGGCGGCGCTGCCGTCCTTGCCCGGCTTGCCCGAGGGGATGCGGATCTCGACGATCTGCCGGTCGGCGAACAGGCTCAGCGACCCGCCCGCCGCCAGCACGGCGCTCCAGTCGAAGTGGGCGCCCGCGACCGTGTGGACGCTGCGCTCGGTGTAGCCCTGCGCCCGCGCCGCCGCGCGGATCGCGTCCGCAGCCTCCTGCACCAGCAGCGGCTCGTCGCCGTGCAAGGTGTAGAGGGGTCGCAGGCCGCGTTGGAGGTGCGGGGTCAGTTGGGCGGCAGCGAGCTGCATGGGCGCGAGTTTAGCGGGCGCCCTTCGGTGGGGTTCGCTCCGCTCACCTGCCGCGGCCGCGGCCGCGCCACCCTACATGGGAGTGCGTCGTTGCGTAGGGTGGCGACGGCCGCAGGCCGGCGGACGGTGAGCGCAGCGAACCCCACCGTCACGCCAATCCCAGCTCCCGATGCCGCTGGCGCGCCACGCGGTGGAAGGCGTCCACCGCCCGGTCCATCAGCTCGTAGGTGATCGTCAGCGGCGGCGCGAAGCGGATCACGGTGTCGTGCGTTTCCTTCGACAGCACGCCCTCGGCCGCCAGCCGCTCCACCAGGTCGCGGGCCGTGGTGCAGGAAGGCTCGATGTCCACGCCGATCCAGAGCCCGCGGCCGCGCACGTCGCGGATCAGCGGCGCCAGTTCGGCCTGCACTTCGCGCAGGCGGCGCAGCAGGTAGGCGCCCTTCTCGGCGCAGTGCGCCACCAGGCCTTCCTCCTCCAGCACCTTCAGCCCTTCCAGCGCCACGGCCGCGGCGAGCGCGTTGCCGCCGAAGGTGGAGCCGTGGCTGTTCGGGATGAACACCTGCATCACCGCCTCGTCGGCGCAGAAGGCGCTCACCGGCAGCAGGCCGCCGCCCAGCGCCTTGCCCAGGATCAGGCCGTCGGGCCGGATCCCCTCCTGCTCGAACGCGAACCAGGTGCCCGTGCGGCCCAGGCCGGCCTGCACCTCGTCGTCGATCAGCAGGACGCGGTGCGCGTCGCACCAGGCCCGCAGTTCCCGGAAGAAGCCGGCGGGGGGCAGGCGGATGCCCGCCTCGCCCTGGATCGGCTCGATCAGCACGGCGCAGGTGTGCTCGCTGGCCGCGGCCTCCAGGCTCGCCATGTCGCCGTAGTCGAAGTGCTGGAAGCCCCCGTCGAAGGGGCCGAAGCCCTCGCGGTACTCCTCCTCGCTGGAGAAGCCGATGATCGTGCTGGTGCGGCCGTGGAAGTTGCCGCGGGCGACCAGGATGCGCTGCTGCCCGTCCGGGATGCCCTTGACGCGGTGGCCCCAGCGGCGCGCGCACTTGATCGCCGTCTCCACCGCCTCGGCCCCGGTGTTCATGGGCAGCGCGCGCTCGAAGCCGGTGAGCTGGCTCAGTTTCTCCAGCAGCGGGCCCAGCGTGGTGCCGTAGTAGGCGCGGGACATCACCGCCACCTTCTCCATCTGGCGCTGGGCCGCCGCCACGATGCGCGGATGCAAATGCCCGTGGCTCACCGAGGAGTACGCGCTCATCATGTCGATGTACTCGCGGCCCTCCACGTCCCACACCAGGCAGTCGCGGGCGTGGTCCACGACCACCGGCACCGGCGCGTAGTTGCGCGCGCCGTAGCGCGCCTCGCGGGCGATGAAGGCCTGGGTGGCGGAGGTTCCGGTGGCGTCCATGCGAAGGCTCCTGTGCTGCCAGGAGGCAAGGTTCCCATCCGGCGGCGCACGGCGCTGTAGGACGCCTGTGCGGCGCGGTGCAGGCCCGGCGAGGACGCCCGCCTGCGGTGCGTCTTACACCGGGTGCAGGGCGGAAAGCCGGCGCATGAGCTGCTGCACGATGTCGTCCTGCATGTCGCGGTACAGCAGCGAGGCCTCGGCCTCCTTCGCGAGCACGGCCTGCTCGTTGAAGCTCATGTCGCGGTGCTGCGTGAGCTCGGTCTCCGGCACCAGCTCCTGGCCGCCGGCGCTGCGGGCGCGGAAGCGCACGCGCAGCCGCAGCTGGAATTCGCGCACCTGCCCGCTGGCGTTCAGGCCGACGACCACCTTCTCGCGCTGCTCCTGCAGCAGGTCGAACACGACGCGGCCGCCGCGCACGGGCGGCACCGCCGGCGGCGGCGTCGCCGCGCCGCCCGTGGGGCTGGCCGGCGCGGGCGTGCGCAGCACCTGCACCTTGCCGCTGGCCGTGAGCGCGCGCGCCAGCTCCTTCGCCAGCGGCGAATCGGCCGGCGCATTCAGCAGCAGCGACTCGAAGCTGAAATCGGGCGCCTTGCGCAGCTGGAACCCGCAGCCGGCGAGCAGGGCCGCCGGCGCGAGCGCGAACAACGAGCGCCGCTTCATACGACCACGTTCACGAGGCGGCCGGGAACCACCACCACCTTCTTCGCGGGCGCGCCGTTCGCGAACTTCGCGAAGGCCTCGCTCGCCAGCGCGATCTTCTCGATCGCCGCCTTGTCGGCGCCGGCCGGCACCAGGATGGCGCCGCGCAGCTTGCCGTTCACCTGCAGCATCAGCTCCACCTCGTCCTGCACCAGCGCGCCCTCGTCCACCTGCGGCCAGGGGGCGTCCAGCAGCTCGCCCTGCGTGCCGGCGTAGCCCAGCTCGCGCCACAGCGTCCAGGTGAGGTGCGGTGTGGCCGGGTACAGCACGCGCAGCAGGATGCCGAAGCCCTCGCGCAGCGCGGCGTCGGCGCCCGCGTCGGCATCGGCCTTGTAGTCCTCCAGCGCATTGAGCATCTTCATCGCACCGGAGACGACGGTGTTGTACTGCATGCGCTGGTAGTCGTAGTCCACCTGGCGCAGCACCGTGTGGATCTCGCGGCGCAGCGCCTGGGCCGCCTTGCCGTAGCTCGCCGCCTTCGCGGGCGTGCCGGCGCCCAGCTTCGCGCCGAAGTTCCAGACCCGGCGCAGGAAGCGGTGGCTGCCTTCCAGCGCGGCGTCGTTCCACTCCAGCGTGGCTTCCGGCGGCGACGTGAACATCGTGTAAAGGCGCGCCGTGTCGGCGCCGTAGCGCTCGATCAGCTCCTGCGGGTCCACGCCGTTGTTCTTGGACTTGGACATGGTCGTCCAGCCCTCGTAGGTGACCGGCTGGCCGTCGGCCTTCGACTTCGCCGAGATCACCTTGGCGTGCTCGTCGCGCTCGATGTCCAGCTCGTGCGCCCAGAAGTACTGCTTGCCGGTGGTCGTGCGCGAGAAGGCCTCGTTGAGCACCATGCCCTGCGTCAGCAGCTTCGTGAAGGGCTCGTCGATCTTCACCAGCCCCAGGTCGCGCATGACCTTGGTCCAGAAGCGCGCGTACAGCAGGTGCAGGATCGCGTGCTCGATGCCGCCGATGTACTGGTCCATCGGCATCCAGTACTGCGTGCCCTCCGCGACCATCTTCTCGTCGTTGCGCGGGTCGCAGTAGCGCATGAAGTACCAGGACGAATCCACGAAGGTGTCCATGGTGTCGGTCTCGCGCCGGGCCGGCTTGCCGCACACCGGGCACTGGCAGGCGAGGAAGTCCTCGCGCTTGTTCAGCGGGTTGCCGCTGCCGTCGGGCACGCAGTCCTGCGGCAGGACCACGGGCAGGTCCTTCTCGGGCACCGGCACGGCGCCGTGCTCGTCGCAGTGGATGATGGGGATCGGCGTGCCCCAGTAGCGCTGGCGGCTGATGCCCCAGTCGCGCAGGCGCCAGGTGGTCTTCTTCTCGCCGAGCCCCTTCTGTTGCAGGTGGTGCGCGACGGCGTTCACCGCCTCCTGGTAGGGGAAGCCGCTGAAGATGTCGGAGTTGACGGTCACGCCGCGCTCCTTGTCGGCGTACCAGTCCTGCCAGCGCTGGTAGTCGTAGTCCTGGCCATCCACGTGCACCACCTGCACGATGGGCAGGCCGTACTTCAGGGCAAAGGCGAAGTCGCGCTCGTCGTGGCCCGGCACGCCCATGACCGCGCCGTCGCCGTAGCCCATCAGCACGTAGTTGCCGACCCACACGTCCACCGGCTCGCCGGTGATCGGGTGCGTGACCTGCAGGCCGGTCGGCATGCCTTCCTTTTCCTTCAGGGCCAGCTCCGCCTCGGTGGTGCCGCCCTTCTTGCACTCCTCGATGAAGGCCGCGAGCTTCGGGTCGGACTTCGCGGCGTGCGTGGCGAGCGGGTGCTCCGGCGCGACGGCGCAGAAGGTCACGCCCATGATCGTGTCGGCGCGCGTCGTGAAGACGTACATGCGGCCGTCGCCGATCAGCTGGCCGTCGTCGCCGCGGATCGCGTGCGGGAAGGCGAAGCGCACGCCCTCGCTGCGGCCGATCCAGTTCTCCTGCATCAGCTTCACGCGCTCGGGCCAGCCGCCCAGGTCTTCCTGCACGAAGCGCAGGAGTTCCTGCGCATAGTCGGTGATCTTCAGGTAGTAGCCGGGAATCTCGCGCTTTTCCACCACGGCGCCGGTGCGCCAGCCCTTGCCGTCGATCACCTGCTCGTTGGCGAGCACCGTCTGGTCCACCGGGTCCCAGTTCACCACCTGGGTCTTGCGGTAGGCGATGCCCTTTTCCAGCATCTTGAGGAACAGCCACTGGTTCCACTTGTAGTAGCTGGGGTCGCAGGTGGCGATCTCGCGCGACCAGTCGATGGCCAGGCCCATGGCCTGCATCTGGCCCTTCATGTACGCGATGTTCTCGTACGTCCACTTCGCCGGCGGCACGCCGTTCTTCAGCGCCGCGTTCTCCGCCGGCAGGCCGAAGGCGTCCCAGCCCATGGGCATCAGCACGTTGTAGCCGTTCATGCGCAGGTAGCGCGTCAACATGTCGTTGATCGTGTAGTTGCGCACGTGGCCCATGTGCAGCTTGCCCGAGGGATAGGGCAGCATGGAGCAGGCATAGAACTTCTTGCGCCCGGCCTCCTCCGTCACGCGATAGACGTCCCGCGCGGTCCATTCGGCCTGGGCCGCCTTCTCGACGGCCAGGTGGTTGTACTTGTCTTCCATGATCCGGAAATTGTAGGGCCGCGGCCGAAAGGCCACAGGGGAACGCAGAGGACGCAGAGGTTGCGCAGAGGACGCAAAGAAATTTCCTGGAATTCCTCTGCGCTCTCTGCGCAACCTCTGCGTCCTCTGCGTTCTAGAAGCGATGTGCGGCGATTACTTCGCCGGCTCCGCCACGAAGCCGATCCTCGACAGCCCTGCCTTGTTCGCCAGCCCCATGACTTCCACCACCCGCCCGTAAGGCACGGCCTGGTCGGCGCGCAGCTGGATTTCGGTGTCGGGGTTCTGCTTCGCGGTGGCGGCCAGCTGCTCGGCGAGCTTCGCCTTGTCCACGGGCTGGTCGTTCAGGAAGACCTGCCCCGCCGGGTCCAGGACCAGGGTCACGAAGCGCGGCGCCTCCGCCGGCTGCGTGCCTTCGGCCTTGGGCAGGTCCAGGCGGATCGAACTCGCCAACAGGGGGGCCGTGATGATGAAGATCACCACCAGCACCAGCATCACGTCGACCATCGGCGTGACGTTGATCTCGCTCATCGGCGGAGCGATCGGGGTGCGTTCCAGCCGGCCGAAGGCCATGGCTTCAGGCGGACGCCGGGCGGGCGCCGTGCGCCAGCAGCTCGCGCAGGTCGCGGGCGAAGCCTTCCAGGTCGGCTTCGATGCGGCCGATGCGCCGGCCGAAGACGTTGTAGCCCAGCACCGCGGGGATTGCGACGGCCAGGCCCGCGGCCGTCATGATCAGCGCCTCGCCGACCGGCCCGGAGACCTTGTCGATCGTGATCTGGCCGGCGTTGGCGATGCCGGTCAGCGCGTGGTAGATGCCCCAGACCGTGCCCAGCAGGCCCACGAAAGGCGCCGTGGAGCCCACGGTGGCCAGCAGCACCTGGCCGAACTGCAGCTTGTCGAGCACGCCGTGCAGCGCGTCGCGCAGCACCCGGGTGAGCTGCTGCGCCTTGTCGCCGGCGGCGGCCAGCGAACCAGCGGGCTGCTCCGCGGTCGCGGTGATCAGGGGCAGCACCAGCGATTCGCGGTCGAACGCCGCTACCTTCTGCCGCGCCTCGTCGACCGAGCCCGCCTGCCAGAACGCCGCCGTGCTGCGCGCGACGTCGGCGCCGGCGCGGCGCAGCAGCCAGGCCTTCCAGAGGATCACGACCCAGCTCGCCACGGACATGGCCAGCAACAGGAGCGCGACGCCCTGGGTGACCGCGTCGCCCTGGCGGAACAGGTCGGTGAAGCTCATGGATCCGCGCCTCAGCGCAGGCCGAGCACGTCGAACATGTCGAACAGGCCCTTGTCCTGCCCGGCCAGGAAGCGCACGGCGCGCAGGCTGCCCTGGGCGTAGGTGGCGCGGCTGGCCGACTTGTGGGTGATCTCGATGCGCTCGCCCGTGCCGGCGAACAGCACCGTGTGGTCGCCGACGATGTCGCCGCCGCGGATGGCCGAGAAGCCGATGGTGGACGGGTCGCGCTCGCCCGTGACCCCCTCGCGCGCGAACACGCCGCACTGCTTCAGGTCGCGGCCCAGCGCCTGGGCGATCACCTCGCCCATCTTCAGCGCCGTGCCGGAAGGCGCGTCCACCTTGTGGCGGTGGTGCGCCTCGATGATCTCGATGTCGTAGCCGGTGGAAAGCGCCTTGGCGGCCATCTCCAGCAGCTTGAGGGTGACGTTGACGCCCACGCTCATGTTGGGCGACAGCATGATGGCGATGTCGCGCGCGGCGTCGGCGATCTCGCGCTTCTGCGCCTCGCTGAAGCCGGTGGTGCCGATCACGGCCTTGACGCCGCGCTCGCGGCAGACCTTCAGGTGCGCCAGCGTGCCCTCGGGACGGGTGAAGTCGATCAGCACCTGGGCGTGGTCCAGGCCGGCGGCGATGTCGGCCGTGACCGGGATGCCGCTGGCATGGCCCAGGAAGGCCGCGGCGTCGTTGCCGATCGCGGGGCTGGAGGCGACGTCCAGCGCGCCGGCCAGGATGCAGTCGTCCGAGCCCTGGATGGCCTCGATCAGCATGTGGCCCATGCGCCCGGAGGCGCCCGCCACCGCGACCGCATGCCGCGTGCTGTGGGCCGGGGGCGGCTGCACCGCGCCGGCGACCGCCACGTTCCTCAATGCCTGCGTGCCCTTGCCCATGGCGTCCTCAGCGCGACGCCGGCTCGAGCGGCGGATAGTTGACGGGAGCGGCCGGCGCGGGAGGCTGCGCCGGCTGCGGCTCGGCCGCCGCCTGGCTGCGGCCCTGGAAGGCGCGCAGCTCCTCCTCGGTTGCCTCCAGGCGCGGCACCTTGCCGGTCTTGCGCTTCGTTTCCAGCGTCGTGACGAACTCGGACTCGCTGGGCATGGGGTCGCCCTCGACCCGGTCGAGCACGTCGTTGGCGAAGAAGACGGTGAGGCGGCGCTTCTGCGGCGCCACGCCCTGGCGCTTGAGCGTGAACACGTAGTCCCAGCGGTCGGCGTGGAACAGGTCCGTGATCAGCGGCGTGCCCAGCACCTGGCGCACCTGCTCGCGGGCCATCCCCTTCTGCAAGGCGTCCACCTGTTCCTTCGAGATGAAGTTGCCCTGCACGACTTCCACCTTGTAGGGGGTGACGGCATTGGCGAGGCGGCGGCCGGCGCCGTCCAGGGAGCCGCATCCCGTGGCGAGGACGACGGCCGCGGCGGCAGCCAGGACGAGGCGCGTCTGGCGCAGGGGCATGGCAGCGATGGCGGGGGGTGGGGATATGATCGGGCCATTGTAGCGGCAGCACCATGTCCAACATCGACGAACTCAAGAGCACCGGACTCAAGGCGACGCTGCCGCGCCTGAAGATCCTCGACGTGTTCCAGAAGGGCAACCAGCGCCACATGACGGCGGAGGACGTGTTCCGCGTGCTCCTGGAGGAGCGCTCGGACATCGGCCTGGCGACCGTGTACCGCGTGCTGACGCAGTTCGAGCAGGCGGGCATCCTGAGCCGCAGCCACTTCGAGAGCGGCAAGGCCGTGTACGAGCTGAACGAGGGCCAGCACCACGACCACCTGGTGTGCCTCGACTGCGGCCGCGTCGAGGAGTTCTACGACGCCGAGATCGAGAAGCGCCAGCACGCCGTCGCCAAGCTCAAGGGCTTCGACATCGCCGACCACGCGCTGAGCCTGTACGCGCGCTGCACCAAGGCCAACTGCCCGAACCGGCCGCCGAGGTAGCAAGGAAAGCGGACAGCCGGACGCAAAGGTCGCAAAGGTTGCGCAAAGGTCGCAAAAGAAACCTTTAAAGTCTTTTGCGACCTTGGCTGTTCTGCTTTTGCGACTTTTGCGTCCGGAAGTCCTGAATCCGGCTCAGGACCCCTTCTCCATCGCGCGGCGGTGCCGCTCGACGAATTCCTGGTAGGTGTCCACGCCCCGCAGCTGCAGGATCGTGTTGCGCACGGCCGCTTCCACCAGCACGGCCATGTTGCGACCTGCGACCACCGGGATCACCGCCTTGCGCACCGGCACGCCCAGCACGTCCTGCGTGAGCGGCTCGTAGGGCAGGCGTTCGTACTCGCGCTCCATGGTCTCGCGCCGCACCAGGTGAACGATCAGGCGCAGGCGCATCTTCCTCCGCACCGCCGTCTCGCCGAAGATCGCGCGGATGTCCAGCAGCCCGATGCCGCGCACCTCCAGCAGGTTCTGCAGCAGCTCGGGGCAGCGGCCCTCGATGGTGGTCTGGTTGACGCGGTACAGGTCCACCGCGTCGTCGGCGACCAGGCCGTTGCCGCGCGTGACCAGCTCCAGCCCCAGCTCGCTCTTGCCCAGGCCCGACTCGCCCGTGATCAGCACGCCCAGGCCCAGGATGTCCAGGAACACGCCGTGCATGGACGTGCGCTCGGCGAAGTGCTTGGACAGGTAGGCGCGCAGCACGTCGATCACGAAGGCCGAGGGCTCGTGCGTGGCGAACATCGGGATCTGCGCCCGCTCGCACATCGACAGCAGCGCGTCCGGCGCCACCTGGCTGTCGGTCAATACCAGCACCGGCGGCTCCAGCGTCACGATGCGGGCGATGCGGCGCGCGCAGTCCTCCTGCGTGGCGTTGGTCAGGTAGGCAACCTCGCGGGCGCCCAGGATCTGCACGCGGTAGGGATGGATGTAGTTCAGGTAGCCGACGAGGTCGGCGCCGGAGCGGGCGGCGCGCACCGCCACCTCGTCGAAGCGCCGCTCGGAGGCGCCGAGCCCGGCCACCCATTCCCACTTGAGCGTGGCGCGGTGGTCTTCGAACAGGACGTCGGCGCTGACGACGGTGGGCTTCAAGCGCGCGGGGGCCTCAGGACTGCGGCTGGGCGGACTGCCAGCCGGCGATGAGCTGGTGGAGCTGGGCGGCGTCGGGACTCGCCTTGATCTTCTCGCGCAGGGGCGCGTCGCTCAGCAGCTCGGCGATCTCGGAGAGGATCTCCAGGTGCTTCTGGGTGGCCGCTTCCGGCACCAGCAGGAAGATCAGCAGGTTGACCGGCTGTTCGTCGGGCGCGTCGAAGCCGATCGGGCTGGCCAGCTGGAACAGCGCCGCCATCGGCGCCTTCAGGCCCTTGATGCGGCCGTGCGGGATGGCCACGCCATGGCCCAGCCCCGTCGAGCCCAGCCGCTCGCGGGCGAACAGGCTGTCGGTGATCAGCGCGCGCGACAGGCCGTGCAGGTTCTCGAAGAGCAGCCCGGCTTCCTCGAAAGCGCGCTTCTTGCTGGTGGCGTCGACGCCGACCAGGACCTGGGCGGGCGGCAGGATGGACGCAAGGCGGTTCATGGTGAGTGGGCCGGATTATGCACGCCCCGGGTTGCACCGCACAAAAAGGACAAGGCCCCGCCCGGGGCCTTGTTTTCACCTTTACATGACGCGTTTGGGCGCGTCGCAGTGGTGGTCCTGCATGCGGGTCTTGTGCCGCCCGACCTGGCGATCGAGCTTGTCGACCAGTTCGTCCAGGGCCGCATAGAGATCGTGGTGGGCGCTCTCGGCGAACATCTCGCTGCCCTTCACGTGGATCTTGCATTCGGCGCGTTGCCTTCGTTCCTTCTCCTTCTGCTTGACGACGGTGAGCAGTACCTTGATGTCCACGACCTGGTCAAAGTGGCGGGTGATTCGATCGAGCTTGGTGGTCACGTAGTTGCGCAGGGCCGGGGTGACTTCGAGATGGTGACCGCTGATCGTCAGGTTCATGGAGCCTCCTGTTGCACTCGGTTGAGACGGCGCCGTTGCGGCGCGGGAAGGAACTGGAACTCTCTCGATGGATGCGGACCACTATGCCGCCCGCCTCCGCAAAAGTCCATTGATATCCCTCAATGCTCAGGCGCGAATTCATCGTCGCGCAGCGCGGCTTGCGCGGGCACGAAAACGAAACGGCCCCGCAGGGCCGCATTCGTGCTCGCAGGCGGGCGCGCCGCCCTGCGTGGTGTGCTCGTCGCTCAGCGCATGCGCCACAGCGCCGCGGCGTCCATGCGGTTCCAGGCGGAAGCGCACTTGGGATGCGGCTGCGCACCGGGCCGCTCGAGATTGGCATGCTCCACGCGATCGGCTTGCGGCTTGTCGCGCGGCGTGTCGTTGTAGCGGTTGGTGGACTTGGGTTCCCTGTACATGGTGACCTCCTTGCGCTCAGCTGCCGCTGTCGGCGGGCGCGCGCTTGGTTTCCTGCGGGGTCGAGACGCGTTCCACGTGGCGGCTGATGAACGGCCACGCATGGCCGTTGCGGCTGCGGCGCGCGGACGCGGGCTGGTCCTTCGCGTCGGCCGCGGCGGGACGCCAGTTCGAGCGGCTGGCATGCGGATCGGTCGCTAGCTGGATCATCTCGGCTCCTTTGCAGGTACTGCCGGACCGTGGTCCGGGGCGATGAAGTCAATGTAGGGGGGCCTCCTGAGCCGTGCTGTCGGACGTTCTGGCCCAGCCGTGTAGGATTTGTCCTGCGCCTCTGCAGTACTGCGCGTTTTCCCGCATGAGCCTTGAAACCGTCATCCACGAGGGGCTGGTGAAGCCCGCGCGCCCCGTGCGCGCCCTGGTCCTGATGGGTGGAGGCGCCCGTAGCGCCTACCAGGTGGGCGTGCTGGGCGCGCTGGCGACGATGCTGAGGCTGCATCCCGCCGGCGCCGAGACCTTCCCCTTCCAGGTGGTCGTGGGCACCTCGGCCGGCGCGCTCAACGCCGCCTACCTGGCGAGCGCCGCCAGCCGCGGGCTCGCCGCCTTCGAGGAGCTGCGCGGCTTCTGGTCCGGCCTGCACTGCGAGGACGTCTACCGCCTGGAGGCCCCGCTGTGGGTGCGCTTCAGCCGGCTGCTCGCGGCCGCCAAGCTCTGGGGGCACGCACGCCGCCGTGGCGCGGTGCTGGACACGATGCCGCTGGTGGACACGCTGCACCGCCGCATCTCCCTGGCCGGCATCGACGCCTCGCTGCAGGCCGGCGCGCTGGACGTCGTCGCGGTGACGGCCTCCAGCTACACGAGCGGCACCCACTGGACGTTCTGCCATACCGCCGACGACGCGCACCGCCGGCCCTGGAACCGCCCGGGCCGGCGCGCCGAATTCCAGCCGCTCACGATCGAGCACCTGATGGCTTCCAGCGCCATCCCCTTCCTGTTCCCGGCGACGCCGCTGTGGGTGGACGGCCGCCGGGAGTTCTTCGGCGACGGCTCCATGCGCCAGGTCTCGCCGCTGTCGCCGGCGATCCACCTCGGCGCGCACCAGGTGCTGGTGATCGGCGTCGGCCAGCCGGAACGCGCCGCGCTGGGCGCCACCCCCAACGGCGCGCCTGGCCTGGGCGGCATCGCGGCGCATGCCATGGCGAGCGTCTTCCACGACACGCTGCAGGCCGACGTGGAGCAGACCCAGCGGCTCGCGCGCACGCTCAACGAGCTGCCGCACGAGATCCGGGCCGTGCTGCCCTACCACCCCGTCGACGTGCTCGCGCTGCAGCCCAGCGAATCCCTGGACGGCGTGGCCCGCGCGCACCTGCGCCTGCTGCCCTCCGGCGTGCGCCGCGCCCTCGGTGGCCTGGGCGCCATGCGCAACGGCGGCGCCGGGCTGGCCAGCTACCTGCTGTTCGAGCCGGCCTTCGTCCAGGCCCTGGTGACGCTGGGCGAACGCGACGCCTACGCGCACAAGGCCGAGCTGCTCGCCTTCCTCGGTGCCGGCGCGGCATAATCGCCCATCCTTTTGCACGGAGCGCGCCGCGTGGAACCCGACCCTAGTCCCCGGCTTTCCGACTAATTGGGGTCAGATTCCAATTATTCGGAGAGCTGCACAACCTTCAGCCCCTGTCCGAATCCTTGGAGTCCGAGCAGCATGCTCAACATCTTCACGCTCGCCAACGGCCGCCTCTTCCAGGAAGAGATCGAGTCGCTGGAAGAGCTTTCCCGCTTCCAGCCCATCTGGGTCGACCTCGAGGCGCCCACGCTGGAAGAGAAGCGCTGGGTCAAGCAGTACTACGGCCTGTCGATCCCGGAAGACGCGATGGACGAGGACATCGAGGAATCGGCGCGCTTCTACGAGGAAGACAACGGCGACCTGCACATCCGCAGCGACTTCCTGATGGCGGGCGGCGGCGACGAGCCGCGGGCCGTGCGCGTGGCCTTCATCCTCAACCTGATGAACACCTCGCTGAAGAGCCACGGCGTGCTCTTCTCCATCCACGACGAGGACGTCCCCGTGTTCCGGCTGCTGCGCCTGCGCGCGCGCCGCGCGCCCGGCCTGATCGAGGACGCGAAGGAAGTGCTGCTGGCCCTCTTCGACGGCGACGCCGAATACTCCGCCGACACGCTGGAAGGCATCTACGACGAGCTGGAGAAGGTCAGCAAGCAGGTGCTCTCCGGCGAGGTGACGGACACGCTGGCCGGCGAGGCGCTGGAGGCGATCGCGCGCCAGGAGGACCTGAACGGGCGCATCCGCCGCAACGTGATGGACACGCGGCGCGCCGTGAGCTTCATGATGCGCAGCCGCATGCTGAGCGCCGAGCAGTTCGAGGAGGCGCGGCAGATCCTGCGCGACATCGAGTCGCTGGACAACCACACGGCCTTCCTGTTCGACAAGATCAACTTCCTGATGGACGCCACCGTCGGCTTCATCAACATCAACCAGAACAAGATCATCAAGATCTTCTCGGTGGCGAGCGTGGCGCTGCTGCCGCCGACGCTGATCGCGAGCATCTACGGCATGAACTTCCGCGCGATGCCCGAGCTGGACTGGACGGCGGGCTACCCGTTCGCGCTGGGGCTGATGCTGCTGTCGGCGTTGGGGCCGATGTGGTATTTCAGGAAGCGCGGGTGGTTGCGTTGAGGAAAGCCTCGACGATCGCGGCCGAGTGCCGGCTCGCCACCTCGTCGATGAAGCTCAGGAAGTCCCCGTGCGCCTCGTCGTCGGCGCGGTCGGAGATCGTGCGCACGGCCGCGAACGGCACGCCGTAGTCGCGGCAGACCTGCGCGAAGGCGGCGCCTTCCATTTCGACGGCCAGCGCCTCGGGCACGGCCAGCTGCAGCGACTGGCTCTCGGCCGCGCTCGACACGAAACGGTCCCCGCTCGCGACCAGTCCCCGGTGCAGGTGCGCGCCGTGCAGCGCCCGGCGCACGGCTTCGGCGAGCTGCTCCGTCAGCGCGTCGTCGGTGGCGAAGCGGTCGGTGCCGTACAGCGGCACCTCGTAGCGCGGGAAGATCGGCGAGGCGTCCAGGTCGTGCTGCAGGAAGGCATCGGCCACCACCACGTCGCCGCGGTTCACGCCGCGCGCCAGCCCGCCGGCCACGCCGGTGAAGACGATGCGGTCCACGCGGAAGCGTTCGATGAGCACCGTGGCGGTGGTCGCCGCGGCCACCTTGCCGATGCGCGAGAGCACCGCCACGACTTCCTGGCCGTGGAGGTGCCCCACCCAGAACTCGCGGCCCGCCACGACCTGCTTCTGCTCGTCCGGCAGCAGCGCCAGCACCGCGGAGAGCTCCTGGTGCATGGCGGAGACGATGGCGGTGCGCATGGGGGGATTCTCCCACCGTCATCCCCGCGGAGGCGGGGACCCAGGGCGTTCAGGCCCTGTCGCGGAGCTCCCTCCGCAGGATCTTCCCCACCGGCGTCTTCGGCAGGTCGGTGCGGAACTCGATCACGCGCGGGCGCTTGTAGCCGGTGAGGTTGGCGCGGCAGAACTCGCGCACCTTGTCTTCCGTCAGCGCCGGATCGCGCTTGACGATCACCAGCTTCACCGCCTCGCCCGTGCCCTCGTCGGGCACGCCCACCACGGCGCATTCGGCCACGCCGGGCATCTGCATCACGACGTCTTCCACCTCGTTCGGGTAGACGTTGAAGCCCGAGACCAGCACCATGTCCTTCTTGCGGTCGACGATCTTGAAGTAGCCCTTCTCGTCCATCGTCCCGATGTCGCCGCTCTTGAACCAGCCGTCGGCCGTCATGACCTTGGCCGTCTCGTCGGGCCGCTGCCAGTAGCCCGCCATCACCTGCGGGCCCTTGATCGCGATCTCGCCCGGCTGGCCGACGGGTACCTCGTTGCCGGCGTCGTCGATGCACTTCATGTACGTCGAAGGCAGCGGCACGCCGATCGTGCCGGTGAACTCGGTGCTGGTCACCGGGTTGCAGCTGGCCGAAGGCGAGGTCTCCGACAGGCCGTAGCCCTCGCAGATCGGGCAGCCGGTCTTCTGCAGCCACAGCTTCGCCACGGCGCCCTGCACCGCCATGCCGCCGCCCACGGAGACCTTCAGGTTGCTCCAGTCCACCTTGTCGAAGTCGGGGTGGTGCGCCAGCCCGTTGAACAGCGTGTTGACCGCGGGGAACGAATGGAACTTGTGCTTCGACAGCTCCTTCAGCACCGCCGGCAGGTCGCGCGGGTTCGGGATCAGGATCAGCTTCCCGCCGGTGCGCAGCGACAGCATCATGCCCACCGTGAACGCGAAAATGTGGTACAGCGGCAGCGCGCACACGCCCGTGGGCTGCTCGTTGGCCGGCACCTTGCCCATCACGGGCTGGTTCCAGGCCTCGGACTGCAGCACGTTGGCGATCACGTTCCTGTGCAGCAGCACGGCCCCCTTCGACACGCCCGTGGTGCCGCCGGTGTACTGCAGCACGGCGACGTCCTCGGCCTTGATCTCGGGCTTGCGCAGCGTGCCGCGCTGGCCGCGCGCGATCGCGTCGTTGAACCTGACGGCGTTCGGCAGGCTGTAGGCCGGCACCATCTTCTTCACCTTGCGCACCACGTAGTTGACCAGCGCGCCCTTCAGGCCGCCCAGCATGTCGCCCATGCTGGCCAGCACCACGTGCTGCACCGGCGTCGCCGCGATGCACTGCTGCAGCGTGTTCGCGAAGTTCTCGATGATGACGATGGCCTTGGAGCCCGAGTCCTTCAGCTGGTGCTCCAGCTCGCGCGGCGTGTACAGCGGGTTGACGTTCACCAGCACGAAGCCGGCGCGCAGGATCGCCGCCACGGCCACCGGGTACTGCGGCACGTTGGGCATCATCACCGCCACCCGGTCGCCCTTGGCCAGGCCCAGGCCCTGCAGGTAGGCCGCGAACGCCCGCGAGAGCGAGTCCGTCTCGCCGTAGCTCACCTCCTTGCCCATGAAGACATAGGCGGTGCGGGCGGCATGCTTCTGGAAGCTCTCCTCCATCAGCTGCACGAGCGAGCCGTACTGGCCGGCATCGATGTCGGCCGGCACCCCCTCGGGGTAGGCCGCGAGCCACGGGCGGTTGTTCATGCGACTCTCCTGGTCTATTCGACTGCCTTCACCATGTCCTCGACGACCTTCTTGGCGTCGCCGAAGACCATCATCGTCTTGTCCATGTAGAACAGCTCATTGTCCAGGCCCGCGTAGCCCGCGGCCATGGAGCGCTTGTTCACGATCACGGTCTTGGCCTTGTAGGCCTCCAGGATCGGCATGCCGTAGATGGGCGTGCCCTTCTGCAGCGCCGCCGGGTTCACCACGTCGTTGGCGCCCAGGACGATGGCCACGTCGGCCTGGCCGAACTCCCCGTTGATGTCCTCCATCTCGAACACCTGGTCGTAGGGCACTTCGGCCTCGGCCAGCAGCACGTTCATGTGGCCCGGCATGCGGCCGGCCACCGGGTGGATCGCGTACTTCACCGTGATGCCCTTGTGCGTGAGCTTCTCGGCCAGCTCCTTCACGGCGTGCTGCGCGCGCGCGACCGCCAGGCCGTAGCCGGGGACGATCACCACCGTCTCGGCGTTGCCGAGGATGAAGGCCGCGTCGTCGGCGCTGCCGCTCTTCACGCTGCGCTGCACGGCCTCGCCGGCGCCCGCCACCGCGCCCTCGCCGCCGAAGCCGCCCAGGATCACGTTGAAGAAGGAGCGGTTCATCGCCTTGCACATGATGTAGCTCAGGATCGCGCCCGAGCTGCCCACCAGCGAGCCGGCGATGATCAGCATCTGGTTGTTCAGCGAGAAGCCGATGCCGGCCGCCGCCCAGCCCGAATAGCTGTTCAGCATCGACACCACCACCGGCATGTCGGCGCCGCCGATCGGGATGATGATCAGCACGCCCATCACGAAGGCCAGCGCCAGCATCGCGAAGAAGGCGGTCCAGCTCTCGGTGGCCATGAAGACCAGGCCCAGCGCGATCGTGACCAGCCCCAGCACCAGGTTCAGCTTGTGCTGGCCCGGGAACACCACGGGCGCGCCCTTGAACAGACGGAACTTGTAGGTGCCCGAGAGCTTGCCGAAGGCGATCACCGAGCCGCTGAAGGTGATGGCGCCGATGGCCGCGCCCAGGAACAGCTCCAGCCGGTTGCCGGACGGGATCGGCGCCCCGTGCGGCAGGTTCTGCAGCAGCGCCGAGGGCTCCAGCACCGCGGCCACCGCGATGAACACCGCCGCCAGGCCGATCATGCTGTGGAAGAAGGCCACCAGCTCCGGCATCTTGGTCATCTCGACGGTCTTGGCGCGGTACGCGCCATAGCCGCCGCCGACCACCAGGCCCAGCAGCACCCACACCATGCCGGCGGCCTTGCCGCCGGACAGCTCCACGATCAGCGCCGCCGTGGTCAGCACGGCGATCGCCATGCCCACCATGCCGAACACGTTGCCGCGGATGGAGGTGGTGGGATGCGACAGGCCCTTCAGCGCCTGGATGAAGCAGACCGACGCCACCAGGTACAGCAGCGCGACGAGATTCATGCTCACTTGGGGGCCTCCGCCTTCTTCTCTTTCTTCTTGAACATTTCCAGCATCCGGCGCGTCACCAGGAAGCCGCCGAAGATGTTCACCGCGGCGAGCGCCACGGCCAGGATGCCCATGATGCGCCCGGCCCAGGTGTCGGTCTGGGCGGCGGCGAGCATCGCGCCGACGATCACGATGGCCGAGATCGCGTTGGTCACGGCCATCAGCGGCGTGTGCAGCGCGGGCGTGACGTTCCACACCACGTGGTAGCCGACGTAGATGGCCAGCACGAAGATGATCAGGTTGATGACGGTATGACTGACTTCCATTACTTCCTCCGCACCTCGCCGTCGCGCGTGACCAGGCAGGCCGCGACGATGTCGTCTTCCATGTCGATCTTCAGGCCGCCTTCCTTGGGCAGGATGAGCTTGAGGAAGTCGAGCACGTTGCGCGCGTAGAGCGCGGACGCGTCGGCGCCGACCATGGCCGGCAGGTTGGTCTCGCCGACGATCGTCACGCCGTGCTTCGCCACCGTGCGGCCCGGCTCGGTCAGCGGGCAGTTGCCGCCCTGCGGCGCCGCCAGGTCCACGATCACCGAGCCCGGCTTCATGGAACGCACCATCTCCTCGGTGACGAGCACCGGGGCCGGGCGGCCGGGGATCAGCGCCGTGGTGATCACCACGTCGGCCTGCGCCACGCGCTTGGCCACTTCGGCCTTCTGGCGGTCGAGCCAGCTTTGCGGCATGGGGCGGGCGTAGCCGCCCACGCCCTCGGCCGCTTCCTTCTCTTCCTGCGTCTCGTAGGGCACGTCGATGAACTTCGCGCCGAGCGACTCGACCTGCTCCTTCACGCTGGGGCGCACGTCAGAGGCCTCGATCACGGCGCCCAGGCGCTTGGCCGTGGCGATGGCCTGCAGGCCGGCCACGCCGACGCCCAGGATCACCACGCGCGCGGCCTTCACCGTGCCGGCGGCCGTCATCAGCATCGGGAAGAAGCGCTGGTACGCGTTGGCCGCGATCATCACGGCCTTGTAGCCGGCGATGTTGGCCTGCGAACTCAGCACGTCCATGCTCTGCGCGCGCGTCGTGCGCGGGGCCGCCTCGAGCGCGAAGCCCGTGACGTTGGCGGCGGCCAGGCGCTGCAGGCCGGCGGCGTCGAAGGGATTGAGCATCCCCACCACGACGGCGCCCGGCTTCAGCGCGGCCAGCTCGTTGTCCTGCGGCGGCCGCACCTTGAGCACCAGCTCGCAGCCGAGCGCGCCGACCTGGTCGGTGATCTCCGCGCCGGCGGCCTGGTAGGCCTCGTCGGTGGCGCTGGCCGCGAGGCCCGCGCCGGAGGCGACGCGCACCACGTGCCCCTGCGCCTTGAGTTTCTTCGCCGTCTCGGGCGTGACGGCCACACGGGTTTCGCCCGCCGCGGTTTCGGCGGGCACACCAATCAGCATGCTTTCTCCTCGCAGCCCCCGGGCTGCCGCTTGTCGTTATCCTGACCCGAGCTTACATGAAAGCCTGCTGAGCTCCGCCGGCCCGCGGGGGCAAAACACTCCAACGCCAGGAGCAACGAGTCCCATGTCCTTCACCACCCTGGTCGCCTTCTCGGCGGCCCTGCACCTGTACATCGGGGCGCGGCTCGTGCCGGTGCTGCCCGGGCCCGCGGCGATCGCGCTGGCCCTGCTGCTGCTCGCCTCGGCGGGGCTGGTCCCGGCCGGCCTGCTCGCGCGGCGCATGCTGCGCGGCCCGGCGTCCGACCGGCTGACCTGGGCCGGCATGCTGTGCCTGGGCCTGTTCTCCTCGCTGCTGGTGCTGACGGCGCTGCGCGACCTGCTGCTGCTCGCCCTCGCCCTCGCGGGCGGGCCGGACCTGCGCGAAGACAGCGCCGCGGCCGTGGTCCTGCTGGCGCTCGCCTTCACCGCCATCGGCTTCTTCAACGCGCGCCGGCCGGCCCGCGTGAAGCGCGTGGAGGTGCCGCTTCCGGGGCTCGCGCCCGCGCTCGCGGGCTTCCGCATCGTCCAGATCAGCGACATCCACGTGGGGCCCACGATCAAGCAGGCCTACCTGCAGGCCATCGTGGACCGGGTGAACGCGCTGGAGCCGGACGTCGTGGCCATCACCGGCGACCTGGTCGACGGCTCGGTCGCCGAACTGCGCGGGCACGTCGCGCCGCTGGCGCAGCTGCGTTCGCGCCACGGCAGCTTCTTCGTGACCGGCAACCACGAGTACTACTCGGGCGTGGACGGCTGGATGGCCGAACTGCGGCGGCTGGGCGTGCGCGTGCTGCACAACGAGCACGTGGTGCTGCGGCACGGCGGCGCCGCGCTGGTGCTGGCGGGCGTGCCGGACTACGGCGGCGGCCATTTCGATGCGCGCCATGCGAGCGATCCGGCCGCGGCGCTGCGCGGCGCACCCGGGGGTGCGCCGCGCATCCTGCTCGCGCACCAGCCGCGCACCGCGCCCGCGGCGGCGCAGGCGGGCTTCGACCTGCAGCTCTCGGGCCACACGCACGGCGGCCAGTTCCTGCCCTGGACCTGGTTCGTCCCGCTGCAGCAGCCCTACACGGCCGGGCTGCACAAGCTGGGCAGGCTGTGGATCTACGTCAGCCGTGGGACCGGCTACTGGGGTCCGCCCAAGCGCCTCGGTGCACCATCCGAAATTGCCGAGTTGCGCCTGGCGCCGTCCGCCTGAGTCCTACAGGCCGGCGAGGCGCCGTCCGACGTGGCTGAGCTACGGGCCTACCGAACACTGGCTTCATGGCACGTGCTGCTTTCCTCCCGTTTCCCCTCACCGGCGCCGGCGCCTCCAACGTCGTCTACCTCGGTGCGGCCCTGTGCCGCCGCAAGTTCGAACTGTTCTATCCCGATGGCTTCGAGGACGAGACCTACCTCGTGGCCGAGCGCTCGCACAAGGAGCGCGCCCACCTCGAGTGGGAGGCCGAACTGGGCCCCGCCGCCTTCCGCAAGCTGCTGGCGCGCGGCGAGTTCCGCGCCATCGCGGACGCCGCGGTGCGCATCGAGTCGCGCTCCAACCTGCTGTTCTCGTTCGAGCGCATGGCCTTGCGCGACGCGGTGAAGTCGCCGGCCGGCGCCCGGCTGTTCGCCACCGAGCTCTACGCCTTCCTCTACGGCCACGGTTCGCCGCAGCGCCGCTTCAACGACTGGATCGAGGCGCTCGCCGACCTGCCCCAGCGCAAGAGCCGCGTGCTCACCTGGCCGGTGGCCACGGTGTTCGGCTTCATCGCCCGGCCCGACCGCCACCTGTTCATCAAGCCGCGCGCGAGCCGGCGGGCGGCCCACCTGTACGGCTACGCCCTGGACTACAAGCCGCGCCCGTCCTGGCCGCTGTACCAGGAGCTGCTGACCTTCGCGGCGGTGCTGCGGCGCGACCTGGACCGCAAGCCGGGCTTCAAGGCGCGCGACATGATCGACCTGCAGTCCTTCATGTGGGTGCAGGGCGCGCCCGAGTACGAGACCTGATCACCGGCGCGCGCGCAGGCAGCGCACGCCCTCCTCCGCCAGCGGCAGCGCGTTGAAGGCCAGCACCGAGGCGCCGGCCGCGAGCAGGTAGCCCGCGGGCCACGGCACCTCCCTCGCGCGGAGGTCGAAGTCGGCCGCGCCCGCACCGGCGAGCGCCTGGGCCTGCTCCCAGTCCATCAGGGCCAGCAAGGCCAGCACCACCAGCGGCAGGACCTCCATGAAGCTGTGCACCATCTGCTCGGCCGGCCGCACGTCGCGCAGCGGCACGACGTGGCGCAGCTCGATCCAGGTGGTGGCCTCGTGCACGAGGAAGGCCGCAGCCACCAGCAGCAGCGCGCCGGCCGTGACCTCCAGGAAGGCGGCGGCGACCAGCACCACGCCGCCCTCGGCGAACAGGATCCAGTGGAAGACGTTCTCGGGCCAGCCGCTGGTGCGCTCGATGGCCGTGCGGCGGTGGCAGGCCCAGTCCGCCAGGCCGGCGGCGATCCACAGCGGCACCACGGCGTACATCAGCAGGGCCTCGGCGGCGTCTGCGGCGCTCATGGCGCGAACTGCTCCATGCCGACGATGCCGATCTTCACCAGGCCTTCCCGCTGGGCGCTCGTGAGGGCCGCGGCCACCGCCGCGTACTTCGCATGGCGGTCCGGGCGGACGTGGATCTCCGGCTGCTGCGCCTGCCGCGCCGCCTCGTGCAGCTTGCGCTCCAGCGCGGCGCGGTCGGCGAGCGGCTCGCCGTTCCACAGGAAGCGCCCGGCGGCATCCACTTCCAGCTGCACGATCGGTGGCGGCTCGGGCGGTCGCGGCGCGTTGCGTCCCGGCATCTCCAGGCTCACGGCGTTCAGCTGGATCGGGATCGTGATGATCAGCATCACCAGCAGGACCAGCAGCACGTCCACCAGCGGCGTGGTGTTGATGTCCACCAGCGGTTCGGGATCGGGCTCGCTGCCGGCGCGGATGTGCATGGCTTCAGCGCGGGGGCGGTTCGGTGAGGAAGCCGATGCGGGCGATACCGGCCTGCTGCGCCGCCAGCACGACGCGGCCGACGGCCTCGTAGTCCGCGCGCACGTCGCCGCGGATGTGCAGCTCCGGCTGCGGCTGCATGGCCGCGAGCTGGGTCAGCAGTTCGGTGAGCGCGGAAGGGTCCGGCAACTTCGTCTCGAACCACCAGGTCGTGCCTTGCGCGTCCACCGTGACGATCACGTTCTCCTGCTGCGCGTCGCGCTGCTGGTTCTGCTCGCGCGGCAGCGTCACGGCGATGGAGCTGTTCACCACCGGGATGGTGATCAGGAAGATGATCAGCAGCACCAGCATCACGTCGACGAGCGGCGTGGTGTTGATCTGCGCGATCAGCGGATCCTCCTCCGGCGGCGCGTGATACCGGATCGCCAAGCTCAGGCTTCCTTGCCGCCGGTGGCGAGCAGCACCGTGTGCAGGTCCGAGCCGAAGGCGCGCACCGTGTCCATGGCGACCTTGTTGCGCCGGACCAGCCAGTTGTAGCCGAGCACCGCGGGCACGGCGACGGCGAGGCCGAGCGCCGTCATGATCAGCGCCTCGCCCACGGGGCCGGCCACCTTGTCGATCGACGCCGCGCCCGAGGCGCCGATGCGCACCAGCGCGTTGTAGATGCCCCAGACCGTGCCGAACAGGCCGACGAAGGGCGCGGTCGACCCCACGGTGGCCAGCACCGCCAGGCCCTCCTGCGTGCGGCTGTGCACGGTGCCCACCGCGCGTTCGATGCTCTGCGCGACCCAGGTGTTGAGGTCCACCTTGCCGATCAGACCGTCGTGCTTGCGCGTGGCCTCCAGCGCCGATTCCGCGATGAAGCGGAAGGGGCTGCCCGGCTGCAGCGCCTCGGCGCCCTGCCGCACGGTGTCGGCGCGCCAGAAGCTCGCGTTCGCCGCGCGGCCCTGCCCGCCCAGGCGCGATTGCGCCACCAGCTTGGCCACCAGCACGTACCAGCTCGCGAGCGACATCAGCACCAGGACCAGGATCGTCGCGCGCGACACCAGGTCGCCCTGCGCCCACAGCGCGCCGAGCCCGTAAGGATTGGCGGCGGCGGGCGGCGCCTGGATCGCGGGGAGGCCGGACTGGGCCGCCGCGGACAGCGCGACGAGGGCGAGCAGCAAGGCGGTGGCGGTGCGGTGCATTGGCGTGGCGGGGTCGCGGAGGCCACGATTGTGCGCACAACCAACATAATGCGCCATGGACAAGCGTTGGCGACCGAGCGTCACCGTGGCCGCCGTGATCGAGCGCGACGGCCGCTTCCTCATGATCGAGGAGGAAACCACCGAAGGCCTGCGGATCAACAATCCGGCCGGCCACCTGGAGCCCGGCGAGACGCCGGCCGAGGGCTGCGCGCGCGAGGCGCTGGAGGAAACCGCCTGGCACTTCCGGCCCACGCACCTGCTGGGCGTCTACATCTCGCGCTTCCAGCGCGCCACCACGGGCGAGGACATCACCTACCTGCGCTTCGCCTTCACCGGCGAAGTGGGCCAGGAGGAGCCGGGGCGCCCGCTGGACCACGGCATCGTGCGCACGCTGTGGATGACACCGGAGGAACTGCGCGCGACGGCCGACCGCCACCGCAGTCCGCTGGTGCTGCGCTGCCTGGAGGACTACCTGGCCGGCGTGCGGCTGCCGATGTCGGCCGTGTACTCCGACCCGAGCATCCGTGGCCCCGGCCGCGAACGCGATCCCATGCTGGGCGACGGCGAAGGCAAGTAGCCCTACTTCGGGCAATTCCCGGAAAGCGCACGCCCCACCACCGACGGCGCGTTCAACAAGCCCGTCACCGGCCCGTCCTGCCGCTCTCCGCGCAGGCAATCCTCGCGCGCGGCGCCCTCCATCCCTTCCGCCAGCCTGTCGCGCGCCTGCCCGCGCCGCAGCTGCTCGTTGGCCATGTCGGCCAGGCTGCGCCGCGGCGGTGTCCGGTAGGGCCCCTGCAGCGAAGGCAGCGGTGATGGCGGCAGGATCAACGGAGCGGGCGGCAGCGCCGGCGGACGCGCGACGGCAGGCGGCGCGACACCGGGTGCGCCCCAGCCGGGCCCGGGCGCCGGCCCCGGCGTAACGGAGCCCGCCTGCGGTGCTCCAGGCGTGACGGGGACGGTGAGGACGGGCGCTTCACTGCGCGGCGCCGGGGCGGGCACGGCGGGCGCGGGCGGGCTCGCCACGGGCGGCACCGGCGCTGGCGGCGCGGGAACCGGCGCGGGCACGGGGGCCGGCGCCGGGACGGGCACGGGGTGCGGCGGAACGGGCGCCGGCAAAGGCTCCGGCGCGGGCGCGACGGGCAGCGGCACGGGCGCAGGCGCGGGCACCGGCGGCGGTTCGATCGGAACCGGGGGCGGTGCCACCGGCTCGACGGGAATGGGTGGCGGCGGCACCGGCTCGATCGGAACGGGTGGCGGCGGCACCGGTGCCGGCTCCGGCGCGGGAGCCGGAGCGGCGAGCACCGGCGGAGGTGCCGGCACGGGGACCGGCTCCGGAGCGGGCACCGGCGGCAGCGGAGACGGCTCCGGCACCGGGACCGGCTGCGGCGGGACAGGAACGGGCTCGGGCGGCGGCGGCACCGGCACAGGAACGGTCTCCGGCACGGGCACCGGCAGCGGCCGCACCGGCTCCGTTTCCGGTTCCGGCCTGGGCGGCGCGGGCTGCACTTCCGGCTGCGGCAGGTTCAGCTCCGTGTCCATGCGCAGGCGCGGCGCCGGGGCAGCGTCCGCCTTCGGCGTTTCGCGCCGCTGCCGCCGCGGCTGCGGCTTGCGCAGCCGCAGGCTGTCGGGCAGCGTGTCGGTGATCTGCAGGGGCACGCTCGACTGCGGCCGCTGGCTGAAGACGGACAGCGGGTCGCCGGGCGTGCCCGGCGGCGCCGGCAGCGTGATCGCGCGGCTGGCCGGCGCCGCCGCCGGGGGCCGCGCCGCGGGACGGATGGCCTGCGCCACCACGTAGCGCACGGCCTGCTGCACCGGCGCGTATTGCAGCAGCATCCACAGCAGCGCGATGTGCAGCAGCCCGCTCGCCGCCACGCCGGCGGGCGACAGGCGCTGCCGCGGCAGCGGCACGGAGTTGGGCCGTTGGAGCATGGGGGCAAGGGTGCGCTGGGATAATCGCACACATGGGTCGCAAGCCGCGTGTCGTCGTCGGTCTCAGCGGGGGCGTGGACTCCGCGGTCAGCGCGCACCTGCTCAAGGCGCAGGGCTACGAGGTCGTCGGCATCTTCATGAAGAACTGGGAAGACGACGACGACAGCGAGTACTGCTCCTCCAACGAGGACTTCGTCGACGCGGCCGCCGTGGCCGACGTGATCGGCATCGAGATCGAGCACGTCAACTTCGCCGCCGAATACAAGGACCGCGTGTTCGCCGAGTTCCTGCGCGAGTACCAGGCGGGCCGCACGCCCAACCCCGACGTGCTGTGCAACGCCGAGATCAAGTTCAAGGCCTTCCTGGACCACGCCATGCGCCTGGGCGCGGAGAAGATCGCGACGGGCCACTACGCCCGCGTGCGCGAGCGGGCCGGCCGCTTCGAGCTGCTCAAGGGCCTGGACGCCAGCAAGGACCAGAGCTATTTCCTGCACCGGCTGAACCAGGCGCAGCTCGCGAAGACGCTGTTCCCGGTGGGCGAGCTGCGCAAGACCGAGGTGCGGCGCCTGGCCGAGGAGATCGGCCTGCCCAACGCGCGCAAGAAGGATTCGACGGGCATCTGCTTCATCGGCGAGCGGCCCTTCCGCGAATTCCTCAACCGCTACATCCGCAAGGAGCCCGGGCCGATCAAGGACCCGCGCGGCCGCGTGATCGGCAGGCACCAGGGCCTGTCCTTCTACACCCTGGGCCAGCGCCAGGGCCTGGGCATCGGCGGCGTCAAGGAGAAGGGCGCGCAGCGCGGCGGCGGCGAACATGCGCCGTGGTTCGTCGCGCGCAAGGACCTGGAGCACAACACGCTGTGGGTCGTGCAGGGCCACGACCATCCCTGGCTGCTGTCGTCTGCGCTGGAGGCCGACGACCTGAGCTGGATCGCCGGCACGCCGCCGGCGCCGGGAGCGTATGCGGCGAAGACGCGCTACCGGCAGGCGGACGCGCCGTGCACGCTGGAGGCCACGCAAGAAGGCATGCGCCTCGCGTTCGACGAACCGCAGTGGGCGGTGACCCCGGGCCAGTCGGCCGTTCTGTACGACGGCGAGGTGTGCCTGGGCGGCGGGGTGATCGCGTCGGCCTTGGAGGCCGTGTCGGCTTGAAAGCTGGGGTTCGCTGCGCTCACCGCCAGCCCAGGCACACCTCGCCGTCGTACAGAACGGCCGACAGATCGGACGACAGACCGGAAGAGCGTCGGGGGGGG
>NZ_JBUDXE010000015.1:0-85793 GCF_054956735.1 Ramlibacter sp. bp-362 | reverse complement strand
GCTACGTTATCCCCCACGACTGGGCACGTTCCGATGTATTACTCACCCGTTCGCCACTCGCCACCAGGGTTGCCCCCCGTGCTGCCGTTCGACTTGCATGTGTAAAGCATTCCGCCAGCGTTCAATCTGAGCCAGGATCAAACTCTACAGTTCGATCTTGAATTTCGCTCATTCAGGAATCGACAAAGACGGCTCATTTCTGAACCTTCTTGTCTCTTCATGAGCGTTTGATTTGTTCCGAAGAACTTGGCAGCTCGCCATCAAACGCCCACGCTTATCGGCTGTATGTTGTTAACGATCCCGCATCGGCCAGCAGCTCACCGCCGCTTCCCTCTGCCGTCTTCGCTGCGATCAGCGAAGCCCTCGATTATGACAGATTTTTCGAAGCCCTGTCCAGCTGTTTCGCTTTTCTTTTCGGCGATCCGCGCTTGTGTCGCGTCTCGCTGTCGTGATCAGCGAAGCCCTAGATTCTATACCGACTTTTGATCGTCCGTCGAGGCCAGGGCCCTCTTTTTCTGCCGCTGCCGTCAGCGCTTTCGCGATGTCGTCATCAGCAGAGCCCGCGACTATACCACGGTAGAAACCCCTACGGTCACAGGACGAATGGCAGCGAGCGCTGGCGCTTGCCGGTCAGGCTGAACAGGGCGTTCGCCACCGCCGGCGCGACGGGGGGTACGCCGGGTTCGCCGACGCCCGCGGGAGGCCGTTCGCTCGCCACCACCCAGGTCTCCACGTGCGGCGCCGCGGCGAGTGTGAGCATCGGGTAATCGGGGAAGTTCCCCTGCTGCACGGCGCCCTCGCGGATGTCGATCCGGCCATGCAGCGCCGCGGTGAGGCCGAACACGACGGCGCCCTCCATCTGCTGCGCCACGATCTGCGGATTGACCACGGTGCCGCAGTCGATGGCGCACACGACGCGATGCACGCGCGGCGTGCCGTTCTCCAGCGAGACTTCCGCGACCTGCGCCACCACCGAGCCGAACGACTCGTGCAGTGCCAGGCCGCGCGCCCGTCCCGCCGGCAGCGGTCGCAAGCCCCAACCGGAGCGCTCGACCACGGTCTCCAGCACAGCCCGGTGCCGCGGCGCATCCTTCAGCAGCGTCCGGCGCAGCACCACCGCGTCGCGCCCGAGCATCGTGGCGAGCTCGTCGATGAAGGATTCGATGAAGAAGGCGTTGTGCGAGTGCCCGACCGAACGCCAGAAACCCACCGGCACCCCGCTGCGGGTGGACACGTGCTCCATGCGCTGGTGCGCGAAGCCATACGGCTGGTCGAAGAGACCCTCCTGCGTCGTCTTGTCCGGCAGGTCGATCGGTCCCGACAAGATCGGCAGTCCCCGCTCCATCCAGCGCGGGGAGATGGCATCCCCGGCTGACTTCACCTGCAGCGCGACCAGCTCGCCGGAAGGCGCCACCGTCGCGCGCAGCCGCGCCACCTGCATCGGGCGGTAGAAGTCGTGACGCATGTCGTCCTCGCGCGACCACACCAGCTGCACCGGCACGCCGGGGACGTCCATCGCGACCCGCACCGCCTGCGCCACGTAGTCCACCTCGAGGCGCCGGCCGAATCCGCCCCCCAGCAGCGTCACGTGCAGGTCCACCTGCTCCACGGGGACGCCGGCGACCCGCGCGGCGGCCGCGCGGCACATCTGCGGCGCCTGCGTCGGCGCCCAGACCTCTACGCGCTGGCCGCTCACCCGCGCCGTCGCGTTCATCGGCTCCAGGGTGGCGTGCGCGAGATAGGGTGCGTGATACCAGGCCTCGATCGTGCGAGCACCCGCCCCTCCGGCATGCTCCACGTCGCCGCGCTCGTAGAAGCGGTAGCCGTCGCGCATCTTCACGGCGTCCTCCAGCTCCTTTGCGATGCGCGCCGAATCCGGCCCGCCGGCCGGAGGTCCACGCCACTCCACGTCCACCGCCTGGACGGCCTGGCGCGCCTGCCAGTAGCTGTCCGCGACGATCGCTATGCCGGCAGTCGACCCCGCGAACGCAGGCAGCGAGACGACGCGCCGCACGCCCGGTATCGCCAGCGCAGCCCGCGCATCCACCCGCCCCGGCGCTCCGCCCAGCGCAGGTGCCAGCCGCAAGGCGGCGAAACGCATTCCCGGAAGGCGCACGTCCAGTCCGAAGCGGGCGCTGCCGTTCACCTTGCCCGGCACGTCCAGCCGCGGCGCCGGCTGGCCGATCACGCGCCACGACTTGCGGTCCTTCAACTGCACGCGGCCCGGGGGCGTCGCGGACGCGTATCGCGCGAGCTCGCCATAAGTAGCCCAGCGGCCGGAGGGATGCGAAACCACGCCGGCGGCGACCTTGAGCTCCTCCGCCGGCAGCCTCCATTGCAGCGAGGCCGCACCCAGCAGCGAGGCCCGCGCGGTCGCTGCCGCCAGGCGCACGACGTCCCAGGCGTCGGCGACGCTGGTCGAGCCGCCCGTGGCGTTCAGCCCCAGTTCGCGCGCGAGCTTGCCGACCAGCCAGCGGCCGGCCTTCACCCGTCCGAAGCCGTCCTCGCGCTCCGCCTCCTGCGGATGGAAGGGCAGGTTGCCCACCAGCATCGCGACGTTGCCGTAGACCGCGTCCCAGCCGGCCTGCTCGATGCGCACCGACGCGAGCGGCACGTCGAGTTCCTCCGCCGCCAGTTGCGGCAAGGCCGTGTGCACGCCCTGCCCCATCTCGCTGCGCGGCATCGCGAGCACGACGCCGTTGTCCGGCAGGATCTTGATCCAGCCGTTGAGCGCGATGTCGCCTTCGCCCGGCGCCATCATCGACGCGAGCCCCACGCGGGACCGCTGCGGCAACGCCGCCCACCCCACCAGCAGCGCCCCGACGCCGGCGGTGGTGCCCAGCAGCCAGGTGCGGCGCTTCACGCCTTGATCCCCGCCGCCCGCTTGATCGCGGCGCGCACCCGCTGGTAGGTCCCGCAGCGGCAGATGTTGGTCATGGCCGCATCGATGTCCGCATCGCTCGGCTTCGGCTTCTTCTCCAGCAAGGCGGCAGCGGCCATCAGCATCCCGCTCTGGCAATAGCCGCACTGGGGCACCTGCTCGGCGATCCAGGCCGCCTGCAAGGCATGCGGCCGCGTGGCCGTGCCGAGCCCTTCGATGGTCTGGATCGCCTTGCCGGCGACGCTGCCGACCGGCAGCACGCAGGAGCGCACCGCCTGGCCGTCGATGCGCACCGTGCAGGCGCCGCAGGCGGCGATGCCGCAGCCGAACTTGGTCCCGGTCAGCTGCAGCAGGTCGCGCAGCACCCACAGCAGCGGCATCGCGGGATCGGCCTGCACCTGCAGGCGCGTGCCATTGACATTCAGCTCCACGACGAACCCTCCTTGCACGGCAGTGCCACTATAGCCAAGCACCTCCCCGTGCCCAAGCGTTGCGTCGCGCGGTGCTACGCTCGATGGCTTTTCCGCATCACCCATGGCCCTGATCACGCTCGCCGACGCCCAGCTCGCCTTCGGGCACGTGCCCCTCCTGGACCACGCCGACTTCGCCCTGGAAGCGGGCGAGCGCGTCGGCCTGATCGGGCGCAACGGCGCCGGCAAGTCCTCGCTGCTGCGCATCCTCGGCGGACTGGAACGGCCGGACGACGGCGAAGTGCAGCGCCAACAAGGGCTGCACACCGCCTTCGTGGCGCAGGAGCCTCAGCTCGCCGAAGAGGCAACCGTGTTCGACGCCGTGCGGTCCGGCCTGGCCGACGTGATCGCGCTGGTGGACGACTACACGCACGGCCGCGGCGACCTCGACGCCCTGCAGGGGCGCATCGAGGCGCAGGACGGCTGGAACTGGCGCCAGCGTGTCGACGAGACCCTGCAGCGCCTGCACCTGGAGCCGGACGCGCGCGTGGCGTCGCTGTCCGGCGGCAACCGCAAGCGCGTGGCGTTGGCGCAGGCGCTGGTGCGCCGGCCCGACGTGCTGCTGCTCGACGAACCGACCAACCACCTGGACCTGGACTCCATCGAGTGGCTGGAGAACCTGCTGATCGATTTCCGCGGCAGCGTCGTCCTGATCACGCACGACCGCAGCTTCCTCGACCGGGTCGCGACCCGCATCGTCGAACTCGATCGCGGGCGGCTGCTGTCCTACCCGGGCAACTTCAGCCAGTACCAGGCGCTCAAGCAGGAACAGCTGGCGCAGGAGGCCGTCGTCAACGCCAAGGCGGACAAGCTGCTCGCGCAGGAGGAAGTCTGGGTGCGCAAGGGCGTGGAGGCCCGCCGCACCCGCTCGCAGAGCCGCATCGCCCGCCTCGAGCAGCTGCGCTCGCGCCGCGCCGCGCGCCGCGAGGCCCTGGGCCGCGTCAGCATGGACGTCGCCTCGGGCCAGCCAAGCGGCAAGCTCGTCGCCGAGCTCACCCAGGTCTCCAAGTCCTTCGGCGACCGCGCCGTCGTCCGCGATTTCAGCGCCACCATCCTGCGCGGCGACAAGGTGGGCGTGATCGGGCCCAATGGCGCCGGCAAGACGACGCTGCTGAAGCTGATCCTCGGTGAACTCGCGCCGGACAGTGGACGCGTGCGCCTCGGCACCAACCTCCAGGTCGCGTACTTCGACCAGATGCGCACCGCGCTCGACCCGGATGCGACGCTCGAGGACTTCATCAGCCCCGGCAGCGAATGGATCGAGATCGGCCGGCAGCGCAAGCACGTGAAGAGCTATCTGGGCGACTTCCTGTTCTCGCCGGCGCGCTCGTCCTCGCCCGTGCGCTCGCTGTCCGGCGGCGAGCGCAACCGGCTGCTGCTCGCGCGCCTGTTCGCGCGCCCGGCCAACGTGCTGGTGCTCGACGAGCCCACCAACGACCTGGACATCGACACGCTGGAACTGCTGGAGGAACTGCTGCAGGACTACGAGGGCACCGTGTTCCTCGTCAGCCACGACCGCGCCTTCCTCGACAACGTGGTGACCAGCACGATCGCCTTCGAGGGCGAGGGCCGCTGGCGCGAGTACGAAGGCGGCGTGCAGGACTGGCTCACGCAGTCGCGCCGGGCCCGCGAGCTGGCGGAGGCCGCGAAGCCGGCCGCGAGTCCTGCGACGCGCGACAAGCCCGCGGCCGCGCCCGCCGCGACCGCGCCGAAGCGCAAGCTCGGCTACAAGGAGCAGCGCGAACTCGAGGCGCTCCCCGGCCTGATCGACGCACTGGAGCAGGAGCAGGCGGCGATCCAGGTCGAACTCGCCGCCGGCGCCGTGTACCGCGAGGATCCGCAGCGCGCGCTGCAACTCGCGCAGCGCAGCGAACAGATCGAGGAGGAGCTCATGACGGCGCTGGAGCGCTGGGAGAGCCTGGGCCAACTGTAGGCTTCGGCCGTCACCCGTTGGCGGCCATTGCTGACCTTGGCGGGACCCGCTGCGCGAAGCCGGCGGCTACATTCGTCGGACCCATGCGCAGCTGCCCTCCCGTCCCCGCATCTTCCCTCGCGCCCACGGCCTGGCCGCGCGTGCTGCGCTGGCTGGTGCTCCTCGTCTTCTTCGGCTGGGCGAGCGGCTGCGCGAGCCTGCCGGCCAACGACCACCGCACCGCCTCGAGTGCCTTCGCGCAGCCGCAGCAGACGACCCTCGGCAAGCTGGCCGAAACCCGGCGCGCCCAGGCCCGCACGCGCAGCGACTCCGGCTTCCTGCTCCTGGACAGCGCCGAAAGCGCGCTTACCAGCCGGCTCGCCCTCGTCGACGGCGCCGAGCGCAGCCTCGACCTGCAGTACTACGCCATCCACGCGGATGCCAGCAGCGAGGTGATCCTGCAAAGGCTGCGCGACGCCGCCCGCCGCGGCGTGCGCGTGCGCATCCTGCTGGACGACTTCAATTCGGTCGGCGAGGACGCGCAGGTGCTGCGCCTCGCCTTCGAGCCGAACGTGGAGGTGCGCCTGTTCAACCCGCTCTCCGGGCCGCGCAACAACATGCTCGGCCGCATCCTCAGCTCGCTCGGCGACGTCGACCGCATGCAGAAGCGGATGCACAACAAGCTGTTCATCGCCGACAACGCGTGGGGCATCACCGGCGGGCGCAACCTGGGCGACCGCTACTTCGGCGGCGGCGACAAGCAGAACTTCGTGGACCTCGACGTGCTCGCCGCCGGCCGCATCGTGCGCGACATGTCGGCGAGCTTCGACCGCTTCTGGAACGACCCGCTCGCGTACCCCGTCCAGACGCTGATGGACCCGGAGGACCTGGAGGCCGCGCGCAAGCCACCTGCCTCCGCCGCCGAGGCCGCGAAACCCGTCCTGCCCGTCACGGTCTCGCCCACCGTGCTGCCCTCGGTCAACCCGCAGGCCGTCGCCGAGGCCGAGCGGCCGTCCATGGACCTGCGCAAGGTGCCGCTGGTCTGGGCGCCCGCCACGCTGCTGGTCGACCGTCCCGGCAAGATCGGCCCCGGCGACGACGAAGTGGACTCGGGTGAAACCGTCATCGACGGCCTCCTGCAGCTGATGCAGGGCGCGCAGCGCGACGTGCTGATCATCTCGCCCTACTTCGTTCCGGGCGACCGCATGATGGACGTGTACCGGCAGCTGCGTCAGCGCGGCGTGCGCATCCGCGTGCTCACCAACTCCATGGCCTCCAACGACGCGCCGGCCGCCCACGCCGGCTATGCCCGCTACCGCGACGAACTGCTCGCGATGGGCGTCGAGCTGTACGAGATGCGGGCCGATCCGGACACCGCGGCGGAGCTGCTCGGCTCCGGCAGCAGCAGCGGCCGCCGCCACCGCGGCGGCTGGCTCGGCAGCGGACCGGGCGGCTCCAAGGGCGACTTCCACAAGGGCCGCGCCAGCCTGCATTCCAAGGCCGTCATCATCGACCAGCGCCTCGCGGTGATCGGCTCGATGAACCTGGACCTGCGCTCGCAGCTGAAGAACAGCGAAGTCGCGCTGCTCATTCGCAGCACCGCGCTGTCGCAGCTCGCCACCAGGCAGATCGAGGAAGCGCTCGCGACGGCGGCCTACCACCTGCAGCGCCGCGACGGCAAGCTGTTCTGGGAAGCGCCCCCTGGGGCCTCCTTCGGCAGCGAGCCCCACGAGCCGGGCGCCAGCCTCAAGCTGCGGCTGCTGGTGCGCGTGCTCGCGCCGTTCGCGCCCGACGAGATGCTGTGAGCGCCCGATCGCTCACATGCGCTTCACCACCTGCGCGTACTTCTTCCAGAAGGTCGCGTCCTGCGTGGTCGCGAAGTTGATGCGCATCAGCGTGCTGGGCTTGCGCTCCGCGTGGAACAGCGCCCCCGGCGCGAGCAGGTAGCCCTCGTCCAGCATGCGCTGGGCCAGCGCGTCGGTGTCCACGCCGGTGTCCACCCAGCCGAACATGCCCACCGGCTCCGCCGCGAAGCGGCAGCCCGCCTGCAGCGCGAGCCGCACGCTGCGGCTGCGCGCGCCGTCCAGGCGCGTGCGGATGCGTTCGCAGTGGCGCCGCAGCTGCCCCTGGTCGATGCACAGCGCCAGCGCCCGCTCCAGCAGGGCGGGCGTCGTGAGCGTCGCCAGCAGCTTGGTGTCCAGCATCTGCTCCACCAGCTTCTGCGGCGCCGCCAGGAACCCGATGCGCCAGTTGGGCGCCAGCACCTTGGCGAAGCCGCCCACGTAGATCGTGCGCTGCAGGCCGTCCAGGGCCGACAGGCGCGTCGCATGCGGCGGCGCGATGTGGCTGTAGGTGTCGTCCTCGACGATGTGGAAATCGTGCTGGTTCGCCAGCTGCAGCAGCCGGTGCGCGCTGCCCGGCGACAGGCAATAGCCCGTCGGGTTGTGGAACACGCTCACGCTCACGTACAGCTTGGGCTTGTGCACGGCGCAGTAGCGCGCCATCACCTCCAGGTCCGGCCCGTCGGCCCGGCGCGGCACCGGCAGCAGGTGCATGCCGAGGGCCGTGAGCCGCGCGAATTCCACCGCCCAGCCGGGCTCCTCCACCATCACCGGGTCGCCGGGGCGCAGCAGCGTGCGGCTGGCGATGTCGAGCGCATGCGTCGCGCCGACCGTGGTGACGATCTGTTCCGGCGCGGCCGGGACGTTCAGCCCCGCCAGCTTGGTGGCGAGCGCCCGGCGCAGGCTCGCGTCGCCGAGCGGCTCGCCGTACTGCAGCGAGAACTCGTTCAGCGCGCGCGTGCAGGTGACCTTGCGCACCGCCGCCGGCATGAACGTGGTCTCCAGCCACTCGCTCGGCATCACGCCCATGCCCGGCTGCGGCTTGTCGCTCACCTTGTGGAACATGCTGCGGATCAGCGAGGTGGCGTTGACGGGCGGCGGGCCACGCCGCGCGACGATCCAGTGCGCCGCGTTCCAGCCCCCCGGCAGCGCCGGCGCGGCCGCCGGACCGGGCTCGCCGCGCGGCGGCGAGGCTTCCCGCACGAAGAAGCCGCGGTTCTTGCGCGCCTCCACCAGCCCCTGCGCCAGCAGCTGGTCGTACGCCGCGACCACGGTGGACGGGCTCACCCCGTGCTGCTCCGCGCACTGCCGCACCGAAGGCAGGCGCGCGCCGGGCGCGAGCAGGCGGTTGCGGATGCGCTCCGAGAAGCGGCCGGCGAGCTGTTCGGTGAGCGATTGCGACGAAGCCTTCATCAGCATGGGAGAGGTCCTCTGTACTGGCATGCCGACCGATACAGCGCGGCCGGTGACCTGGAAAAGTGTACTGCCGGTGTATTGGTAGGGAAGGCTACATTGCTTCGCATGCCCCTGCCAGCCCTCCTGTCATGAACGCCGCCGAACGCAAGGGCCTGTGGCTCGGCTTCGTCGGCGTGGCGATCTTCGCCCTGACCCTCCCCATGACGCGGCTCGCCGTCGGCAGCGCCGGGGCGCCGCACATGTCGGGCCTGTTCGTGGCCATGGGACGCGCGGCCATCGCGGCTGCGCTGTCCATACCGTTCCTGGTCGCCACCCGGGCGCCGCGCCCGCAGCGCGGCGACTGGTGGCCGCTCGTCATCACCTCGGCCGGCGTGGTGTTCGGCTTCCCGGTGTTCACGTCGATCGCGATGCGCTACGTGGAAGCGGTGCACGCCAGCGTGATCGTCGGCGTGCTGCCGCTCGCCACCGCGCTGGCCGGCGCCCTGCTGCACCGGCAGCGTCCTTCGGCGGGCTTCTGGATCTGCGCGGCGCTCGGCAGCGCGCTCGTGATCGCTTTCGCCATCCTGCGCGGCGGCCAGGGCCTGAGCCTGCACCTCGCGGACGTCCTGCTGCTCGCCGGCATGGCCTGCGCCGCCGTCGGCTACGCCTGGGGCGCGCGCCTGTCGCAGCGCATGCGCGCCGAGCACGTGACCTGCTGGGCGCTGGTGCTCGCCCTGCCCCTGGTGGTGCCGCTGACCTGGTGGTCGCGGCCGCTGCAGCCGGTGCCGGCCAGCGCCTGGTGGGGCCTGGCCTACGTCGGCGTGTTCTCCATGTGGATCGGCTTCTTCGCCTGGTACCGCGGACTGGCCCTCGGCGGCACTGTGCGCGTCAGCCAAGTGCAACTGGTCCAGCCCTTCATGAGCATGCTGTTCGCCGTGCCGCTGCTCGGCGAGCGCCTGGACGCCGTCACGCTGGGCTTCGCCCTCGCCGTGATCGCCACCGTGTTCGCCGGCAAGAAGATGCCCGTCCGCGCCGCGCCGCCCGCGGCCCTCCTGTCCCCTTCCATGGAGCCCCGATGAACCCCCGAGACCTGCCGCCCATGACGGGCTGGACCCTGGCGCGCCGCGCCGAGCGCATGAACCCCTCCTTCATCCGCGAGATCCTCAAGGTCACGGAGCGGCCGGGCATCATCAGCTTCGCCGGCGGACTGCCTTCCCCGCGCACCTTCCCGGTCGACGCGTTCGCGCAGGCCTGCGCCCAGGTCCTGCGCAGCGACGGCGAGGCCGCCCTGCAGTACGCGGCGAGCGAAGGCTACGCGCCGCTGCGCGAGGCCGTCGCGGCGCTGCTGCCCTGGCCGGTCGATCCGGAGCAGGTGCTGATCACCACCGGCTCGCAGCAAGGCCTGGACCTGGTCGCCAAGGTGCTGCTGGACGCCGGCAGCCGCGTGCTGGTGGAAACGCCCAGCTACCTCGGCGCGCTGCAGGCCTTCGCGACCATGGAGCCGGAGATGGTCGGGATCGCCAGCGACGACGAAGGCCTCGACCTGGCCCACCTGGCGCGCCAGCGCAGCGGCGCCCGCTTCCTGTACGTGCTGCCGAACTTCCAGAACCCGACCGGCCGCACGATGGGCGAGGCCCGGCGCGCGGCGCTGGTGCAGGCCGCCCGCGAACTGGCCCTGCCCATCGTGGAGGACAACCCCTACGGCGACCTGTGGTTCGACGCGCCGCCGCCCGCGCCGCTGGCCGCGCGCTACCCCGAAGGCACGCTGTACCTCGGCTCCTTCTCCAAGGTGCTCGCGCCCGGCCTGCGCCTGGGCTACATCGTCGCGCCGCATGCGGTCCTGCCCAAGCTGCTGCAGGCCAAGCAGGCGGCCGACCTGCACAGCCCCGGCTTCAACCAGCGGCTGGTGGCCGAGGTGATGCGCGACGGTTTCCTTCAGCGGCACGTGCCGACCATCCGCGCCCTGTACCGCGCGCAGCGCGACGCCATGCTGGCGGCGCTCGCGCGCGAGATGCAGCGCCTGGACGTGCGCTGGAACGCACCCGCCGGCGGCATGTTCCTGTGGGCCCGGCTGCCGGCGGGCGTCGATGCCGTCGAACTGCTGCCCAAGGCCGTCGACAAGGGCGTGGCGTTCGTCCCCGGCGCCGCGTTCTATGCGGACGCGGCGGATCCGCGTACGCTGCGCCTGTCCTTCGTCACCGCGTCCGCCGCGGAGATCGCCACCGGCATCGCGGCGCTCGCCGCCGCCATCCGTGAACACATGGAGAGCCCATGAGCCGCCTGCGCCCCTTCAAGCAAGTCGACGTGTTCACCGAAGTCCCGTACCGCGGCAACGCGCTCGCCGTCGTGCTGGACGGCGAAGGCCTGTCGACCGAGGACATGCAGCAGTTCTGCGAGTGGACCAACCTGTCGGAAGCGACCTTCCTGTTGCCGCCGACGCAGCCCGGCGCCGACTACCGCGTGCGCATCTTCTCGCCCGGCCGCGAGCTGCCCTTCGCCGGCCACCCGACGCTGGGCAGCTGCCACGCCTGGCTGGAAGCGGGCGGCCGTCCGCGCGCCGAATTCGTCGTGCAGGAATGCGGCGTCGGCCTGGTGAAGCTCAAGCGCCAAGGGACGCGTCTTGCCTTCGCCGCGCCGCCGCTGCGCAAGAGCGGCCCGCTGCCGGAAGCCGACGTGGCGCTGATCGCCCGCGGGCTGGGCCTCGCACGCGGCGACATCGTCGACCACGCCTGGTGCGACAACGGCCCGAACTGGCGCGGCGTGCTGCTGAAATCGGCCGAGCAGGTGCTCACCCTCCACCCGGACGCGACGGTGCTGGCCGGCCTCGACGTCGGCGTGGTCGGGCCGCACGCCGCCGGCGCGCCTTGCGCCTTCGAGGTGCGTGCCTTCTTCCCCGGCAACAACGGCCTCACCGAAGACCCGGTCACCGGCAGCCTCAACGCCGCTCTGGCGCAGTGGCTGGTGGCGGCCGGCCATGCGCCGACGCGCTACGTCGCCAGCCAGGGCACGGCGCTCGGCCGCGCCGGCCGCGTGCACGTCGAGCGCGACGCCGGCGGCGAGACCTGGATCGGCGGCAGTTCCGTCACCTGCATCGACGGGCAGGCGAGGCTCTGAGATGACGGCGCGCGTCGATCACCTGGTCGTGGCGGCCGCCAGCCTCGAGGAAGGCGCGGCGTGGTGCGAGGCCACGCTGGGCGTGCAGCCCGGCCCCGGCGGCGAGCACCCCCTGATGGGTACGCACAACCGCCTGCTGCGCATCGCCACCGTGGACTATCCGCGCGCCTACTTCGAGATCATCGCCGTGCAGCCGCAGCGCACGCCCCAGCGGGCCCGCCGCTGGTTCGACCTCGACGAGGAAAGCGTTCGCGACACCCTGGCGCGCAGCGGCCCGCGCCTGCTGCACTTCGTCGCCAGCGTGCCCGACGTGCGCGCGGCGGTGAACCGCCTGCAGGCGCTCGGCATCGATCGGGGCGAGCCGGTCGCAGCGTCCCGCATGACGCCGCGCGGCCTGCTCGCATGGCAGATCACGCTGCGCGACGACGGCCAGCGCCTGTTCGACGGCACGCTGCCGACGCTGATCGAGTGGGGCGCGACGCACCCCGCGCCCGGCATGCCGGAATCGGGCCTCACGCTGCAGTCGCTGTCCGTGGCGCACCCGCAGGCCGACGCGCTGCGCAAGGCGTACGCGGCGATCGACCTGCAGGGCGTAGCCGTGAAGGAGGGCGCTCCCCAACTGTGCGCGGTGTTCGACACGCCGCGCGGCCGCGTCCCGCTCGCTTCCGGCGGCCTCTAGCCGTCACCGCCGGGACGGGGGCCGGCGGGCCGCTTCGGCAGAATCCGTCCATGGGCACCCTCTACCTCGTCCGCCACGGGCAGGCATCCTTCGGCGCCGCCGACTACGACCAGCTGAGCGAGCTGGGCCAGCGCCAGAGCATCCGCCTGGGCGAATACTTCACCGAGCGCGGCATCCATTTCGACGCCCTCATCGCCGGCACGCTGCGCCGGCACAAGCAGACGCTGGACGGCATCCTGCAAGGCATGAACCGCGCCGGCGAGCACCTCGCCTGGGAGGGCCTGAACGAATACGACAGCGACGCGGTGATCGCCTGCGTCCACCCGCACAAGCTGGAGAAGCCGACCTCGCCCGAGATGGTGCGGCACCACTTCCGCCTGCTGCGCGACGGCCTCGCGCAGTGGATGGCCGGCAGCACCAGCCCGGCCGGCATGCCGGCGTACGCCGATTTCGTCGCCGGCGTCGCGGGCGCGCTCGACCACGTGCGGGCCAACCACTACGGCCAGAACGTGCTCGTCGTGACCAGCGGCGGGCCGATCGCCACGGCCGTCGGCCACGTGCTGGGCACGCGCCCGGAGGTCACGATCGACCTGAACCTGCGCATCCGAAACACGTCGATCACCGAATTCGCCTTCACGCCCAAGCGCCACATGCTGGCGGGCTTCAACGCCGTGCCGCACCTGGACGCGCCCGCGTGGCGCGACTGGATCACCTACACCTGAGCGGCGGGCGGGCCGAAGCGCAGGCGCCAGGCGCGCCGCCCGCCCTCGAGCGGCAGCTCCGGCTCGAAGCTCGCGCCATGCAGCGCCGCGACCTTCTCGACGACACGGAGCCCCAGCCCCAGGCGCAGCGGCTGCACGCCCCCCTCCCGCATTTCGCCCGGCGGGCCGGCGTGGCGCAGGCCGTCGTCGCTCACCTGCAGCGAGCGTGCCTCCGGATCCAGCTCCACTTCCACCTGCGTGCCCGCGGGCGTGTGCGCCAGCGCGTTCTGCACCAGGTTGCGCAAGGCCAGCTCCAGCAGCACCGCATGGCCGGCCAGGGGAAAGGGGCCCGGGCTGGCGAGCCCCAGCTCGCGCCCGCCGGCGTGCGCCTGCGGCGCGAAGTCGGCGACCACGCGCCGCGCCAGCGCGTCCAGGTCCAGCGGCTGCGCCGCCTCGGCGAGTTCGGCGCGGCTCGCGCGCGCCAGCGCCAGCAGGTGCGCCAGCACCTCGCCCGCGCGCAACGCGTCCTCGCGCAGGCGCACCAGCGCCGCGCCGCGCTCGGGCCCGTCGGGCGCATCCTGCAGCACCCGGGCCTGCAGGGCGATGGAGGCGAGCGGCGTGCGCAGCTCGTGCGCGAATTCATCGGCCAGGGCGCGTTCGCGCGTGAGCGCGGCGTGGTAGCGCTCCACCAGCCGGTTGATCGCGTCCACCGCGGCGCCGAGCTCCGCGAAGCGCACCCGCGCCTGCAGCTTCTGCGCCTCGCGCGTGTCCAGCGCGTGCACCTGCTGCGCCAGCTGGCGCAGCGGACGCAACCCGCGGTGGATCGCAAGCCCCAGCAGCAGCGCCACCACCGGAAGCAGCCACAGCCCCGGCTCGATCACCTGGCCGGCGATGTCGGCCGCCAGGTCGTCGCGCTCCGCCAGCGACAGCAGCACCATCAGCTTGTACGCATGCGCGTCGTCCCAGCGCGAGAAGGCGCGCCAGGCCTGCGGCGGATCGCCCAGCCGCAGGGTGGTGAAGCCGCCTTCGGCGCTGAAGGGCGGCGCCGGGGCATCGCCCGTGCGCGAGAGCATGCGGCCCTGCGCATCCCACACGACGACGGTGAGCGAACGCTGGTAGTCGTGGGCGCGCAGGTCCTTGCCGTTGGTGATCACCGGCCGCGCCGCGTCCGCCTGCAGCCCGCCGGGCGCGAGCGGCAGCAGCAGCGAGCTGACGCTGGCCAGGTGCCCGTCGGTCAGCTCGTCGGCCTCGTGCTCGCCGGTGCTGTAGCCGAAGACGATGAAGGCCGCCCAGACCAGCGTCAGCGCGCCCAGGGCCCAGGCGAGCAGGTGCCGCGTGAGCGTCGGCGTCCGCGCGGCCTTCATGCCGCGCCCGGCTCGGCCGGGATGTAGTAGCCCACGCCGCGCACCGTGCGCACCAGCGACTCGCCCAGCTTGCGCCGCAGGCGGTGCACGTGGACCTCGATCGCGTTGCTCTCCAGCGCGTGGTCCCAGTTGTAGAGCTTGGCCTCGATCTGCGCGCGCGAGAGCACCCGGGGCCGCGCCTCCAGCAGCGCCAGCAGGATGGAGAACTCGCGCGCCGACAGCTCCACCGGCTCGCCGGCCCGGCGCACCGTGCGTGCCGCCGGGTCGACCTCGAGGTCGCCGTACCCCAGGGTGGGACGGGCCCGCCCGGCCGAGCGGCGCAGCAGCGCCCGCATGCGGGCCGCCAGTTCGTCGGGATCGAAGGGCTTGGTCAGGTAGTCGTCGGCGCCCAGGTCGAGGCCGGCGATGCGCGAGGCCACCTCGTCGCGGGCGGTCATGATCAGCACCGGCGTCGCGGGGTCCGGCAGCCGGCCGGCCGGCGCCTGGCGCAGCCGGCGCAGCAGCTCGCTGCCGTCGCCGTCCGCGAGTCCCAGGTCGAGCAGGACCACGTCGTAGGGCTCGGAGGCGAGCGCATGCCATGCAGGCGCCAGCGCGGGCGTGCAGTCCACCGCGTGGCCCGCACGGCCGAGGTGGGCCGCCAAGCCCCCGGCGATCCCGCTGTCGTCTTCCACCACGAGCACGCGCATGCGCGGATTGTGCGTTAAGGGCCTCTTAAGCGACGCCGCTCAGCATCGCGGCCCATGAGCAACAAGAGGATGGGACTGTCCGGCGCGGGGTGGGTGACGCTCGCCCTGTTCGCACTGGCCCTGGGCTGGGACGCGAGCGGGCTGGACCTGCCGCTGGCGCACCTGGCCGGCTCTGCCGCCGGCTTCCCCTGGCGCGATCAATGGCTCCTGACGGTCGTGGCACACGAAGGCGGGCGCCGCCTCGCCTGGCTGCTGGCGCTGGTCCTCTGCCTGTCCGTGTGGTGGCCTCTGGGGCCGCTCGCGCGCCTGAAGCAGGGCGAGCGGCTGCAGCTCGCGGTGTCCGTGCTGCTCGGCGCTCTCGCGGTGTCGCTGCTCAAGCTCGAGAGCCACACGAGCTGCCCCTGGGAACTCGCCGACTTCGGCGGGATCGCCCATTACGCCTCGCACTGGACGCTGCGGCTGGACGGGGGTGGCGGCCACTGCTTCCCGGCCGGCCATGCGTCGTCGGGATTCACTTTCGCGGGAGGCTATTTCGCGTTCCGCGCGGTCGATCCCGTGGTGGCCCGGCGCTGGCTCGCGGCCGCGCTGGCCGTGGGGGTGCTGCTGGGCGTGGCGCAGCAGTGGCGTGGCGCCCATTTCATGAGCCACACGCTCTGGTCGGCCGTGGTGTGCTGGAGCGTCGCATGGGCCGTGCACGCCGCCTGGCCGCGCGCCTGGGCGACAGAAGGGATCGCTGAATGAGCAAGCAAGAGGTTCGCCGCCTGCCCGCCGCCGGACTGGTCGCCGCATCCAGCCTGTGGATGGCGACCGCCGGCAACGCGCCGCTGTGGCGCGAACTCGGCCGGCTGGGGCTGCTGCAGGCGCACGGCGGGTGGTTGCTGCCGCTGACACTCGCGGGGCTGGTGGCCGCCGGCGTCGCCGCGCTGCTGAGCCTGCTCGCATGGCGGCCGCTGCTCAAGCCCGCGATCACCGTGCTGCTGTTCGCCACCGCGATCGGCGGCTACTACATGTGGACCTTCCGCATCGTCATCGACGGCACGATGGCGACCAACGTGCTGCAGACCGATTGGCGCGAAGCGGAAGGCCTGCTCACCTGGCGGCTGGCGGTCGTCGTGCTGCTCGGCGCGGTTCTGCCGTCCTGGCTGGTCTGGCGCAGCGCCGTCGTGCACCACCCCTGGCCGCGGCAGGCGGTGCGCAACCTTGCTGCGACCGGCCTGGCGATCGCGATCGTCGCGGCGCTGATCCTGCTCGGCTTCCAGTCGCTCGCCTCCACCATGCGCAACCACAAGGAACTGCGCTATCTGCTCAATCCCCTGAATTCCGTCTACGCCCTGGGCCACGCCGGCTTCGGCAGCCGGCGCCTGCAGGGCGAACTGGTGCCGGTCGGCCGCGATGCGACCGTGGCCGCCGCCAACGGCCCGCCGCGCCTGCTGCTGCTCGTTCTCGGCGAGACCGGCCGCAGCGGCAACTTCGGCATCAACGGCTATGCCCGCGACACGACGCCGGAGCTGGCCCGCGCCGGCGTCGCGAGCTTCCGCAACGCCTGGTCCTGCGGGACCAACACCGCGGCCTCGGTCCCCTGCATGTTCTCGCCCCTCGGCCGCGAGGGCTTCCTGGCGCGGGAGCACGACACGGAAAACCTCCTCGACGTGCTGCGGCACGCGGGCCTCGCCGTGCTGTGGATCGACAACCAGCCGGGCGGCTGCAAGGGCGCGTGCGACCGCGTGCCGCACGTGAACACCTCCGCGCTGAAGGACCCGCGCTACTGCGCCTCGGGCGAATGCCACGACGAGATCCTGCTGGCCGGGCTGGACGAGCGCCTGGCCGCACTGCCGGCGGCGCAGCGCGAGCGGGGCGTCGTGCTCGTGATGCACCAGATGGGCAGCCACGGGCCCGCGTACGCCCAGCGGACGCCCGCGGCCTACAAGCGCTTCCTGCCCGAGTGCACGAGCAGCGAGCTGCCCGACTGCGACGGCGAACACCTGCGCAACGCCTACGACAACACCATCGCCTACACCGACCACGTGCTCGGCTCCGCGATCGCCTGGCTGCGCGGGCGCGCGGACTATCGCACCGCGCTGCTCTATGTCGCCGACCACGGCGAGTCGCTCGGGGAGAACAACCTCTACCTGCACGGACTGCCCTACGCGATCGCGCCGGACGTGCAGAAGCACGTGCCCTGGGTCACCTGGCTCTCGCCCGGCTTCGAGCAGGCGAGCGGCATCACGGTGGCCTGCCTGCGCGCCCGCGCCGGCGAGCACATCACGCACGACAACCTGTTCCACTCGGTGCTCGGGTTGATGCAGGTGGGCACGTCGGCCTACCGCCGCAAGCTGGATGCCTACGCCGCCTGCGCCGCGGCCTGAACGCGCCCGCTACACTGCCGCCATGGACAGCATGGCCGGCGAGGAACAAGCCACCTGGTGGGTCGCCTGCCTGTGCGCCGCCTGGTGCGGCGTGTGCCGCGACTGGCTGCCGCAGTTCACCGAGCAGGCCCGCGCGCACCCGCAGATGCGCTTCGCCTGGGTCGACGTGGAGGACGAGGACGAGACGATGGGCGACGTCGACATCGTCACCTTTCCCACGCTGCTGGTCGCGCGGGGGGACCAGGTGCTGTTCCTCGCACCGATCCCGCCGCTGGCCAGCCAGTTCCCGCGCCTGCTCGCCCGGCTGCAGGCCCAGCCCCGGCCCGACCCCGGCGTGCCCGCCGACGCCGACGCCCTGCTGCGCCGGCTGCGGGCCGAAGTCCTGCCCCGCTCCCTCGTGTGACGAGGTAGGGCCGCTCCTACACCCTCCTGCTTTGGTGCCTGACGAGCGCAGTACGCGCTTGCAAGCTCAATCACACCATGGCCGGCGCAGATCGGACATGCAGTTCCAACATCCAGTTTTGCAAGGAGATCGTCAGATGGCTTCCAACAATCAGGGCAACCAGGGCGGCAAATCGAACCGCGGCTTCGCCTCCATGGACCCGCAGCGGCAGCGCGAGATTGCCAGCGAAGGCGGCCGTGCCGCCCACGAGAAGGGCACCGCCCACGAGTTCACCTCGGAAGAGGCGCGCGAAGCCGGCCGCAAGGGCGGCATGGCCCGCAGCGCCAACCGTCGCAGCGCGATGAACAGCTCTTCGGGCAGCAGCAACCACGCCAGCGGCAGCAACAGCGGCGGCTCGCACGGCGGCAGCGGCTCGCAGGGTGGCGGTTCGCACAGCGGCGGCGACAGCGGCGGTTCGCACTGAGCGGACGGGGAAGCCTGTCTTCCGGGGCGCCGCGAGGCGCCCTTTTTGTTGGCACGGCTCAGCCTTCGCCGAACTGCCACTCCCCGATGAGCCGCACGCGCGCGTCGAGTTCGTCCGGCAGCTCCGGCGCAGCTGCAGGCGCAGGCGGCGGTTCGGGGCTTTGTTCGCGCACCTCCTCCGCGGGCCGGGGCGACGGCACCGGAACCGGTTGCTGGAAGACGGAGGAGAAGCGCACCTGCCCAGTCTAGGCAGGCTGCGTGACCGTGCCGTGACCGAGGGGAAGGACCGCGACAAGCTCCGCAGGCCTGTCGCCGCCCCCCAACTCGGCCATCCGGGGGATGGACGCGAGGATCGCGCCTCAGCGCCTGCCCTGGCTGCTGCCCGCCTCCGAGCGGTCCGGCTCGGCCGGCGAGGAAATGTCGCCCAGCGACATGGCCACGTCGACCTCGTCGTCCGGGTTCTTGGCCGCGATGTCGCCCAGAGAGACGATGCCCACCAGCCGCTGGTTGCCATCGACCACCGGCAGGCGGCGGATCTGGGCTTCGGCCATCTCGCCGAGCACTTCGTCCACGTCGTCGTCGGGCTTCGCGCAGCGCACGTGCCCGCTCATCACGTCGGCCAGCTTCATGCCGCCGATCTCGCCCTTCTGCGCCACGCCGCGCACCACGATGTCGCGGTCGGTCACCATGCCGACCAGCTTCTCGCCATCGCACACCGGGATCACGCCCACGTTCAGTTCGTCCATGCAGCGCGCCGCGTCCACCACCGAGTCGCCCGGTTTCAGCGTGCGCACGTCGCGCGTCATGACATCCGACACCATCGTCATCGTTTGCTCCTTGCAAGCCGCCGGGTCCTGCCGGCCGATGCACCCAATCTAGCGGCCGGGCGCGCCGCCCGTGTCGGCCCGCTCGCAAGCTGGCGTAGGAAGAAGCGGCTGGGCTGCGGACGGGCTCAGCCGCCGTAGGCCGCGACGGGGGGCTCGCCGGCCAGCACCTGCAGCAGGTTGGTCGTGGCGAGCTGCGCCATCGCGTGGCGCGTCTCGTGGGTGGCCGAGCCGATGTGGGGAAGCGCCGTCACGCGCGGATGCAGCCGCAGCGGCGAGTCGAGCGGCAGCGGTTCGACCGCGAACACGTCGAGGCCGGCCGCGCGCAGCTGCCCGCGGTCCAGGGCTTCGAGCAGCGCGGCCTCCTGCACGGTGCCGCCGCGGCCGCCGTTGATGAAGATCGCACCCTGCTTCATGAGGGCGAACTCGCGCAGGCCCATGAGGCCGCGCGTCTGCTCCGTGAGCGGCAGCGTCAGCACGACGATGTCGCTGCGCGCGAGCACTTCATCCAGCGGCGCCTGCGTCGCGCGCCCGGCGAGCTCCGGCACGTCGACCGGACGCCGGTTGTGGTACAGGACGGGCATGCCGAAACCGAGCGCGGCACGGCGCGCGACGGCCTGGCCGATGCGGCCGAAACCGAGGATGCCCAGCGTCTTGCCGTGCACGTCCCAGCCGAACAGGTCCTCGCCGATGTTGCGGTCCCAGCGGCCTTCGCGCACGTGGTTGGCGAGTTCGACGAGGCGACGGCTGGTCGCCATCACCAGCGCGAACACCGTGTCCGCCGTCGTCTCCGTCAGCACGCCCGGCGTGTGGCACAGCACGATGCCGCGCGCGCGCAGGTCGGCGACCGGATAGTTGTCGACGCCCGCCGAGATGCTCGAGATCACGCGCAGCCGCAGCGCCCGGTCCAGCAGCGCCGGCGTGAACGCATAGCTGGAGCCGATCAGGCCGTCGGCCCCCGGCAGCGCCGCCTCGAAGGCGGCCTTCTGCGCAGGCTTGCGCGGATTGGCGACGACCACGTCGTGCAGCGCCGCGATGCGTTCGAGCTGGTCCGGCGGCAGCTCGCGGAACACCAGCACCGAGCGGCGCGCGGCGCTCACCATCCGCTCGCCTGCAGTTCGGCCCGCGTCGGCAGGCCTTCGGTGTCGCCCAGCACCTGCACCGCGCGGGCGCCGATCCAGGCGCCGCGCCGCACGGCGTCGGCGACGGAGCGGCCTTCCAGCAGCGCGCTCACCACGCCCACGGCGAAGCCGTCGCCGGCGCCGACGGTGTCCACCACCTGCGGCACGGGAAAGCCGGGAATGAAGCCGCGGCCCTGCTCCGCGTCGTAGTAGGCGCCTTCGGGACCGAGCTTCACCGCGACCAGCTTCGCGCCGCGCTCGCGGTAGAACGCCGCGATCGCCTCCGGCGTCGCCTCGCCGGTGAGGAAGCGGCCCTCCTCCAGTCCGGGCAGGACCCAGTCGGCCTTGACCGCCAGCGCGTTGATCTCGCGGCGCATCTCCTCCGGCGTGAGCCACAGCGTCGGGCGCAGGTTGGGGTCGAAGGAGATCGTGCGGCCGGCCGCGCGCATGACGTCCAGCGTCTTGTGGGCCGCGGCCCGCGCGCTCGCCGAGATCGCGGGGAAGACGCCGGTGGCGTGCAGGTGGCGCGCGGTCGCGAGCCAGGCGGCGTCCACGTCGTCCGGGCCCATCTGGCTCGCCGCCGAGCCCTTGCGGTGGTATTCCACGGGCGGGTCGCTCGCGTCGGTGACGCGGCCCTTGAACTGGAAGCCGGTGCGCTGCGCCGGATCGCAGGCCACGCGGCTGCAGTCCACGCCTTCGCGCTGCATCTCGCCCAGCAGGTAGCGGCCCATAGAGTCCGTGCCCAGGCGGCTCGCCCAGGCGACGCGCAGGCCCAGCCGCGCCAGCCCGATCGCGACGTTCGTCTCCGCGCCGGCGGTGCGCTTGTGGAAGGTGGGCACCTGTTCCAGCGGGCCGGGGCGGTCCGCCACGAACATCATCATCATCTCGCCGAACAGGGCGACGTCGTAGCGGAAGCCGTTCACGCGCGCGCCTCCGCGCCCAGGCTGGCCGGCACGGCGCGCAGCAGGGCGAGCTGCGCGCGCGTCACTTCCAGCAGGTCGTCGCCCACCAGCGGGAACTCGATCGCCCACGGCAGGCCACGCGGCAGCGCCCGCAGCACGGCACGCCAGGGCGCGGCCGATTCGGCCAGGGGCACCGCCACCCAGCGGTGGGGCTGGCGCTGCACGCCCTTGCAGTGCACGTAGCGCACGCGCGGCGCGCAGCCACGCGCCGCTTCCAGCGGGCACTCGCCCAGCCAGTGCCAGTTGCCCATGTCGAAGGTCATGCCCAGCGGCAGGCCGTTCGCCTCGGCGGCCGCGAAGAAGGCCTGCAGCGCCGGCAGCGTGCCGGCCGCCACGGTCTGGTCGTTCTCGATCACGAGTTCCGTGCCGCGTTCGCGCAGCACGCGTGCGAGGTGTTCGAACGCGCGCTCCGATCCGGCGGCGAAGCCGCCGATCGCCATCTTCAGCCGCGGGGCGCCGAGCGCCGCGGCGGCATCCAGCGCCCGCTCCAGCGCCGCGGCGTCCAGCGCACCGTCGCTCGCCCACAGGCCTTCGTGGCTGGAATACACGAGCGCCGCGCGGGCCTCGCGCGCGAGGGCCGCGATCGCCGGCAGCTCGCCCGCGCCGTCGACGAGCAGTTCGCTGCGCACTTCGATGCCGTCGGCGCCGGCCTGCAAGGCCAGCTGCGTGGCCCACGCCTGGCCATGGCGGCGCACTTCCGCCGCCCCGAAGGACGACAGGGAAATCAGGACCTGCTGCATCACGCCACCGCTGGCTGGTGGTGCGAGCTCAGGATCTGGCCCAGGAAATTCTTCGTCTTCTCGTGCTGCGGCGCCGTGAAGAACTGCTGCGGCGGCGCCTCCTCCACGATGCGGCCGTCGGCCATGAAGATCACGCGGTCGGCGACGCTGCGCGCGAAGCCCATCTCGTGGGTGACGCACAGCATGGTCATGCCCTCTTCCGCGAGGCTGATCATGGTGTCGAGGACCTCCTTCACCATCTCGGGGTCGAGCGCGGAGGTGGGCTCGTCGAACAGCATGATGCGCGGCGTCATGCACAGCGCCCGCGCGATCGCCACGCGCTGCTGCTGCCCGCCCGAGAGCTGGCTCGGGTACTTGTTCGCCTGCTCGGGAATGCGCACCCGCTCCAGGAACTTCATCGCCGTCGCTTCCGCCTCCTCGCGGCTGACGCCGCGGGTGCGCATCGGCGCCAGCGTGCAGTTCTGCAGGATCGTCAGGTGCGGGAACAGGTTGAACTGCTGGAAGACCATGCCCACCTCGGCGCGCACCTTGTCGATGTTGCGCTTGTGCCCGGTGAGCTCGATGCCGTCCACCACGATGCGGCCCTGCTGCACGGTCTCCAGGCCGTTGATGCAGCGGATCAGCGTGGACTTGCCGGAGCCGGAAGGCCCGCAGACCACGATGCGCTCACCGGGCGCGACCGCGAGGTCGATGTCGGTGAGCACCTGGAACTTGCCGAACCACTTCTGGACCCCTTCCATGCGGATGATGGGTTCGGCGGCGGACTGCACTCGATCGTTCATCCTGTTCCCCGCGCGGGACTTACAGCATCTTCGGCAGGTCGGCGCCCAGCCACTTGTTGTACAGCTTGTTCAGCTCGCCGTTGGCCGTGTTCTTCTCGACGAACTCGTTCACCGCCTTCAGCAGCTCGGACTGGCCCGGGCGCATGGCGACGGCCATCTCCTGCTGGCGCAGCACGAACTTGGGTTCGAAGGCGCCGGGCTGGCGCTTGTTGATCGTCGCGGCGACGGTGGTGGAGCAGCCGATCGCGTCGACCTGGCCGGACATCAGCGCCTGCATGGCCGTCGCGTCGTCGTCGAAGCGGCGGATCTCGGTGCCCTGCGGCGCGATGGCCGTCAGCGCGACGTCCTGCGTGCTGGCGCGGGCGACGCCCACGCGCAGCGGCTTCAGGTCGGCCGGGCCCTTGATGTTGGCCTTCTTCTGGCCCAGCAGCACGATGGTGGCGGCGGAATAGGGCTTGGAGAACTGGACCTGCTTGGCGCGCTCCGGCGTGATGGCCAGCGAGGCGATCAGCAGGTCGACCTTGTTGGTCAGCAGGAAGGGGATGCGGTTCGGGCCGGTGACGGGCACCAGGTTCACCTTCACGCCCCAGTCCTTGCCCAGCAGGCGGGCGACGTCGGCATCGTAGCCATCGGGCTGGTTCTGGGCGTTGGTCGTGCCGTAGGGCGGGAAGTCCACCAGCAGGCCGACGTTGATCTCGCCCTTCTTCTTCAGCTCGGCGGGGGTCTGCGCGAAGGCGGGCGCGGCGATCAGCGACACGGTGGCGGCGAGGCCGAGGGCGGCGAAGGCGCGGCGGGAGAAGGATTGCATTGCGGAAATCTCCTTGGGTGGAAAGGACGGGAAAGGCATCAGCGCACCAGCGCGCGGGCCTGGCGGCGCTCCATGCGGGCGGCCAGCAGCGACAGCGGCCAGCACAGCACGAAGTAGATGGCGGCCACCAGGCTGAAGACGATCAGCGGCTGGAAGGTGGCGTTGTTGATGATCTGGCCGGCGCGCGTCACCTCGGTGAAGCCGATGATGGCGGCGAGCGAGGTGCCCTTGATCACCTGCACGAGGTAGCCGACGGTGGGCGGCAGCGCGATCTTGAAGGCCTGGGGCAGGATCACGTCGCGCATGCGCGGGAAGTAGTGCAGGCCCAGCGCCTGCGCCGCCTCCCACTGGCCGCGCGGGATGGCCTCGATGCAGCCGCGCCAGATCTCGCCGAGGAAGGCGCTGGTGTTCAGGATGAGCGCGACGCCGGCGGCGACCCAGGGATTGACGTCGATGCCCAGGATCGGCAGGCCGAAGAAGGCCAGGAACAGCTGCAGCAGCAGCGGCGTGCCTTGGAAGATCTGCACGAACACGCCCGAGGCGCCGCGCGCGAACGCGTTCTCGCTGGTGCGCGCCAGCGCCACCAGCAGGCCGCCGATCGCGCCGCCCGCGAAGGCGATCAGCGACAACGCGATCGTCCAGCGCGCCGCCTCGACGATGTAGAGGAATTCGGAATAGCCGAAGGTGCGCATCAGCGGCGGTCCGGATAGTGGAGGGCCAAGCGGTAGACCACCCGGAACAGCGCCGAGAAGGCCATCGCCAGCAGCAGGTAGATGATCGTGACGACGATGTAGATCTCGAAGCTGCGGAAGGTCTGCGACTGCAGGTTCGCGGCCACCGAGGTCAGGTCGTCGGCCGAGATGGCCGAGACGACCGCCGAACTGAGCATCAGCAGGATGAACTGGCTGGTGAGCGCCGGGTAGATCGCCTTCAGCGCCGGCTTCAGCACGATGTGGCGGAACACCTGGTGGCGCTTGAGGTTCAGCGCCAGCCCCGCCTCGATCTGGCCGCGCGGGATGGACTCGATGCCGGCGCGGATGATCTCGGTGGCGTAGGCGCCCAGGTTCACCACCATCGCGACCAGCGCGGCGGAGTGCGCCGACCAGCGCAGCCCCAGCGCCGGCAGCGCGAAGAAGAAGAAGAACAGCTGCACCAGGAAGGGCGTGTTGCGGATCAACTCGATGTAGACGTTGACCAGCGCGCGCAGCGGCTTGGGGCCCGAGGTCTTGATCCAGGCGCAGACGATGGCCACGGCCAGCCCCAGCACGGTGGCCGTGAGCGAAAGCTGGATCGTGATCCACGTCCCGCGCAGCAGCAGCGGCCACGCGGCGAAGACGGCATCGAACTGGAAGTCGTAGTTCACTGGATCGGGGGGAGGGGCCGGCGCCCCCTCCATTGTTTCAGGTCCGCGAAAATCGCTGAAACCGGTTTCTGGGCGTCATTATAGAAACCGGTTTCAGTTCCGCCCCATCCGGGTTTTCACGGAGACCCGGGCGCGGCGGAGGAGCGGCGCGGCACCAGCGCCCCGGGCAGCAGGATCTGCCGCGGGGGCACGTCCAGGCCTTGCAGGCGTTCCAGGAGGCAGGCCGTGGCGAGCCGGCCCAGGGCGTCGGTGGGCTGGGCGACGGTGGTCAGGCCCGGGCCGACCAGGGGCGCCCACTCGGTTTCGTCGATGCCGGCGAAGCCCAGGTCGGCTCCGAAGCGCCAGCCCAGGCGGGCCACGGCTTCGGCGATGCGCAGCGTGATCACCGCATTGCTGGCGAGCACGGCGGGCTGGCGCCCTTTCGCGCGCAGGGCCTGCAGCTGCGCATCGAGTCCCGCGGGGTCGTCGACGAGCGATTCGTGGACGCCGCCGCCCACCCCGGGGTGATTCGCGAGGAAGGCCTGGAAGGCCGCGACCCGCTCCTGGCGCGAGCTGACACCAGCCACCGGCTCGGTCACGAACAGCAGCTCGTTCCACCCGGCCTGCAGCAGGTGGCTGGCAACCAGCCGCACCGCGCCCGCGTGGTCCAGCGACACGAAGTCGGCCTGCATGTTGGCGTGCCGGCGGTCGACGAGCACCACGGGCCTTCCCTGCCGCGCCGCCGCCGCGGCCGCGCCTTCGTCGTGGCCCAGCGTGTTGAGGATCAGCCCCTCCACCTGATAGGAAGCCAGCGCCTCGATCGCATCGCGTTCGCGCTGCCCGTCGTCGCCCAGGTTGAACAGCATCAGCAGGTAGCCGGCCTCCTGGCAGGCCTTCTCGGCCCCGCGCAGCACGGCGACGGAAAAGGGGTTCGTCACGTCGGCCACCACCAGCCCGATCAGGCGCGAGCGCCCGCGCTTGAGGGCCTGCGCCATGGGGCTGGGCGAGTAGCCCAGCTCGGCGATCGCGGCCTCCACGCGGGTCGCGATGCCGGGGGTGAGCAGCTCGTCGCGCCGGTTGAGGAAGCGCGAGACCGTCGCCTTGGACACGCCCGCCTTCTCCGCCACGTCGGCGATGGTGGTGCGTGGCAGCGCGGGGTGGGGCTTGGGTGGCATGCGGGGGCGGCTGAAACCAGTTTCAACGGATCTTAGCGCCCTCGCGGTTGGGTTTGGCGGGTGCCTTCGATCGGTGTCCGGGTCATCGGAGAGGTGCCCTCCGACCGGCCCGGGGCGGGGCTGCCCGTCCCTGCGAATGTCCCCCGTCGCTGCCTACGCCTGCGGCTCGGCGGCTACCTCCTCGTTGATTTCGCTGGGACGGGCAGCCCCGCCCCGGGCCTTGACGGAGTGCCTCGCTGCCCCTCACCCCACCCCTCACCCCAAAGGGGAGAGGGAGCAAGTCCGAGGAGTGGCACTCGGGAAGCGCCGGGGTGAGGCGGTCCGACTGGGCGAAATCAAGGAGGAGGGAGCGGGCCGAGCCGCAGGCGTAGGAACGCGCCGGGGGACATTCGCCAAGGCGGATCGCCTCACCCCGGTGCGAGGCCGAAGGCACCTCTCCGCGTGTCCGGCCCCACGCCGAAGACACCCAACGAATTACCGCGCCGGCCGCTCCACGATCGTAGCGAGCGGCAACTGCGCGATCTCCCGCAGCAGCACAGCCAACTGTGTGGCCGCCGCCGCCAGCACCGCCTCGCCCTTTTCCGCCGTCGCGGCGGCCGCGTTCCCCGCCGCGCCCTGCGCGTTGTAGTCCTGGATGGCCCAGCCGAGCTTGGCGCTGCGGCCGTTCCCCAGCACCGGGTACTGCGCCGCCCGCTCGCGCGAGCTGGAAGGGAAGTCGCGCGCCTGCGCCATCCGCACGGTGTGCGGCGCCAGCGCCAGCATCAGCGAGGTTTCCATGTCGCCGGCGTGCACGCCGAAGCGGTGTTCGTCGGGCGGGAACAGCCCCTCGACCGCTTCACCGAGCGGCAGGTTCCACCAGCTGCAGCCGTAGACGATCAGGTTGCAGCGCATGCGCAGTTCGCGCGCGACGATGTCCAGCAGGCTCACTTGGCCGCCGTGGCCGTTGAACAGCAGCAGCTTGCGCACGCCGGCGCGCGCCACGCCTTCGCCGATCGCGACCCAGGTCGCGATCACGGTTTCCACCGGCAGCGTCAGCGTGCCGGCGAACTGCCCGTGCTCGGGGCTGTAGCCCACCGCCTGCGTCGGCAGCACCAGCACGCGCAGCTCGGGCGACAGCTGCGGCAGCGCGCGCTCCACGATCCCGTCGACGAGGCAGCGGTCCACCGCCAGCGGCAGGTGCGGCCCGTGCTGCTCGGTCGCGCCGAGCGGCAGCACGGCCACCGTGGACGCCGGGTCCAGCGTGGCGAAGTCGGTGGTGGTGAGGTCGGCCCAGTAGCGCGAAGGGAGTGCCATCCCCCGAGGTTACGACAACGCCCAGTGCGCCGCCTTCGCGATCCCCGCCGCATCCACCCCGAAGAAGCCCCGCAGCGCCGCCCGCGTGTCGCTGCGCCCGAAGCCGTCGGTGCCCAGCGTCACGTAGCGCCGCCCCTGCGGCACGTAGGCCCGGATGCTCTCCGGCACCGCCCGCACGTAGTCGCTCGCCGCGATCACCGGGCCGCTGCCGGCGAGCAGTTCGGTCAGGTAGGGAGCGGTCTCGCCTTCCCCCGCCATCGCCCGCTGCTCGCAGGCCACGCCGTCGCGGGCCAGCTCGCTCCAGCTCGTCACGCTCACCACGTCGCAGGGGATGCCGTCGGCGGCGAGCTGCCGCGCCGCCTCGACCACCTCGCGCAGGATCGCGCCGGACCCGAGGAGCGTGACGCGTTGCCGCGCCGTGGCGTCGCCGAAGCGCGCGAAGCGGTAGCCTCCGCGGATGACGCCATCGCGTGCGTCCGCCGGCAGGTCCGGCTGCGCGTAGTTCTCGTTCATCAGCGTGACGTAGTAGAAGACGTCGCGCTGCTCCACCAGCATCTCGCGCATGCCGTGGTCCACGATCACGGCCAGCTCGCCGGCGAAGGCCGGGTCGTAGGCCTTGCAGTTGGGGATGGTGGCGGCCACGAGGTGGCTGCTGCCGTCCTGGTGCTGCAGGCCCTCGCCGGCCAGCGTCGTGCGGCCGGAGGTGGCGCCCAGCAGGAAGCCGCGGGCGCGCTGGTCCGCCGCCGCCCAGATCGCGTCGCCCACGCGCTGGAAGCCGAACATCGAGTAGTAGATGTAGAAGGGCAGCATCGCGTGCCCGTGCACGCTGTAGCTGGTGGCCGCGGCCGTCCAGCTCGCGATGGCGCCGGCCTCGCTGATGCCCTCTTCCAGGATCTGCCCGTCGAGCGCCTCGCGGTACGACAGCACGGAGCCGATGTCCTCCGGCTCGTAGCGCTGGCCGACGCTGGAATAGATGCCGACCTGCTTGAACAGGTTGGCCATGCCGAAGGTGCGCGCCTCGTCGGCGACGATGGGCACGATGCGCGGTCCGAGCTGCGCGTCCTTCAGCAGCGCGCCGAGCAGCCGCACGAAGGCCATCGTGGTCGACATCTCCTTGCCGCCCGCCTGCAGCGCGAACTGCGCGTACGAACCCGGTTCCGGCACCGGCACCACGGCGCAGGCCGTCTCGCGCCGCGGCAGGTAGCCGCCCAGCGCCTCGCGCTTCGCGTGCAGGTAGCGCATCTCCGGGCTGTCCTCGGCCGGCTTGTAGAAGGCCAGCTGCCGCGCCTGGTCGTCCGACAGCGGCAGGCGGAAGCGGTCGCGGAATTCCAGCAGCGCCGCGTCGTCCAGCTTCTTCTGGCTGTGCGTGGTCATGCGGCCCTGGCCCGCCGTGCCCATGCCGTAGCCCTTCTTGGTGTGCGCGAGGATCACGGTCGGCTGGCCGCGGTGCCGCGCGGCCGCTTCGTAGGCGGCGTGGATCTTCACGAGGTCGTGGCCGCCGCGCTTGAGCCGGTCGATCTGTTCGTCAGTCATGCCCTGCGCCAGCCGTGCGAGTTCCTCGTCCTGGCCGAAGAAGTGGTCGCGGTTGAAGCGGCCGTCCTTCGCCGCGAAGGTCTGCATCTGCCCGTCCACCGTGTGGGCGAAGGCGCGCACCAGCGCGTGGGTGGTGTCGCGCGCGAACAGGCCGTCCCAGTCGCTGCCCCACAGCACCTTGATCACGTTCCAGCCGGCGCCGCGGAACAGCGTTTCGAGCTCGTCGACGATGCGGCCGTTGCCGCGCACCGGCCCGTCCAGGCGCTGCAGGTTGCAGTTGACCACCCACACCAGGTTGTCCAGCTTCTCGCGCGAGGCGAGCGTGAGCGCGCTCGTGCTCTCCGGCTCGTCCATCTCGCCGTCGCCGAACACGCCCCACACCTTGCGGCCGCTGCAGTCCACCTGCTGGCGGTGCGTGAGGTAGCGCATGAAGCGCGCGTGGTAGATCGAGCTGATCGGCCCGATGCCCATGGATCCGGTCGGGAACTGCCAGAAATCCGGCATGAGCCAGGGGTGCGGATAGCTGGAAAGCCCCTGCGCGCCCTGCGCGGGCGCGGTGATCTCCTGCCGGTAGTGCGCGAGGTCGTCCTCGGTCAGGCGCCCCTCGAGGTAGGCGCGCGCGTAGACGCCCGGCGCGCTGTGCGGCTGGAAGAACACCAGGTCCCCGCCCTGCCTTTCATTGCGGGCGCGGAAGAAATGGTTGAAGCCCACCTCGAACAGGTCCGCGGCGCTGGCATAGCTGGCGATGTGCCCACCGAGCTCGCCGTACGCGGTGTTCGCGCGCACCACCATCGCCAGCGCGTTCCATCGCATCAGCGAGGCGAGCTTCTCCTCGATCGCCAGGTCGCCGGGGAACGCCGGCTGCCGCTCCACCGGCACCGTGTTCACGTAGGGCGTGACCAGCTCCGGCGCCCAGCCGACGGCGGGGTGCCGCGCCAGGACGGCCAGCTGGTCGAGCATGAAGCGGGCGCGCGCCGCGCCCTGCGTGGCCACGAGGGCCTGGAAGGCGTCGCGCCATTCGGCGGTTTCCAGCGGGTCGGCGTCGCCGTTCCCGTCGGCAAGGTAGCGATTGATGCTGTCGTCGGCCATGGGCCGACTGTAGGCCGGGTGGTGCCGCAGGGTGTTTCGAAAATCGCCCGGAATGGACCAGCCGCGGCATAGAATGCCGCCGACCCTTACCTCGACAGCATTCCATGCAACTCGACGCCATCGACCTGCGCATCCTGGCCGAACTGCAGCAGGACGGCTCGCTCACCAACGTCGAGCTCGCCCGGCGCGTCCACCTCTCGCCTTCGCCCTGCCTCGCCCGCGTAAAGGCGCTGGAGGCGGGCGGCGTGATCCAGCGCTACGTGGCGCTCGCCAGCGCCAAGCTGCTGGGGCTGGGGCTGAACGTCTTCATCAACATCAGCCTCAAGTCGCAGTCCAAGGAGGCGCTCGCGGAGTTCGAGCGGCGCATCGCCGAACACGACGAGGTGATGGAGTGCTACCTCATGACCGGCGACAGCGACTACCTGATCCGCGTGGCCGTCCCCGACATCGCGGCGCTGGAACGCTTCATCCTCGAGCAGCTGACGCCCATCCCGGGCATCGAGAAGATCCGCTCCAGCTTCGCGCTGAAGCAGGTCCGTTACAAGACGGCACTGCCGCTGCCGCTCCGTCCCTGACCGACACGCGTAGGCAGGCGCCGCGCTGCCGGAGGAAAGTAGCTGACTGCCGGGCAGCCTGCGGGCGGCGTCGCGATCGCGCTTCCGGCCGAATGGCGGCGGCCGCCGGCGATCGCATCATGCCTGCATGGAAACGCTGCGCACCATCGCTGAAACGGCCTGGCGGGAGAGCTGGAACCGCGCCGTCTGGCCCTCCCTGGTGCTCACCATCGCGATCGCGCTGGACCAGTGCACCCGCGGCCCTTCGATCACCGCGATGATCCTCACCAACCTCTGCAGCTAAGGCGCCGGCGCCACGCGCCACACCACGCCGCCGACGTCGTCCGCCACCAGCAGCGCGCCGCTGCGATCGAGCGCCACGCCCACCGGACGGCCCCAGGCCTTTCCCTCCGCGCTCACGAAGCCGGTGAGCACGTCGCGCGGCGGACCGGAAGGCCGGCCATTCACGAAAGGCACGAACACCACCTTGTAGCCGCTGCGCGGGCGCCGGTTCCAGGAGCCGTGCTCGCCGACGAAGGCGCCGCTGGCGAAAGGCACGGGCATGCGGGCGTCCGAGAAGGCCAAGCCCAGCGGCGCGACGTGGTTGCCCAGTGCGTAGTCGGGAACGACGGCACGCGCCACCATGTCGGGACGCGACGGCTTCACGCGCTCGTCCACGTGCGCGCCCCAGTAGCTCCAGGGCCAGCCGTAGAAGGCGCCGTCCCGCACCGAGGTGAGGTAGTCCGGCACCAGGTCGCTCCCCAGTTCGTCGCGCTCGTTCACCACGGCCCACAGCACGCCGGTGTCGGGCTGGAAGGCCATGCCGACCGGGTTGCGCAGGCCGCTCGCGAACACCCGCTTGCTGCCGGTCGCGAGGTCGATCTCCCAGATCGCGGCCCTTCCCTCCTCCTCCGCCATGCCGTTCTCGGCGACGTTGCTGTTCGAGCCGACCGAGACGTAGAGCCGGCGCCCGTCGGGGCTGGCGACCAGCCCCTTGGTCCAGTGGTGGTTGCGACCCGCGGGCAGGTCGGTCACCCTGGTGGGCGCGGCGCTCGCCTGCGTCGCGCCGGCCACGTAGGGCAGGCGCACGAGCGCGTCGGCGTTCGCCACGTACAGCTGGTCGCCCACCAGCGCCATCCCGAAGGGCGAGCGCAGGCCCGCGATGTAGACGCTGCGCAGTTCCGCGCGGCCGTCGCCGTCGGCGTCGCGCAGCAGCACGATGCGGTCCGGGCTGGGGACGCCGGCACCCGCGCGCTTCATCACCTGCTTCGCGATCCAGGCCTTGATGCCCTTGTCGCCCTGGCCAGGTGGCGGCGCGGGCTGGTTCGACTCGGCGACCAGCACGTCGCCATCGGGCAGCGCCAGCAGCCAGCGCGGATGCTGCAGCCCGCGCTGCAGCGCCGTGACGGTGAATCCCGGCGCGGCCTGCGGCTGCGCGCCTTCCGGCCAGCCTTCGGCCGGCGCGATGTGCACGGTCGGCAGCAAGGCCCTGGCCGGCGGCGGCAGCTGCGGGGACGCGCCGATGCTGGCCGCCTCGGGCAGGCGCGCCGTGTCCCCGCAGGCGGCCAGTGCGGCGAGGCACAGCAAGGCCAGGAAACGCAGCAGGCGTGCCATGCTTGCAGTGTGCATCGCCCCGCCCTGGCCGGGGCGAAAGCGAAAGCGGGACAATGCGGCCATGACGCAAGAGCTGTTCCGGCAAGACGCCTACCTCCGCGAAACGCCTGCCACCGTGGCCGCCATCGGCGAGCAGGGCATCGTGCTCGATCGCACGGTGTTCTATCCGCTGGGCGGCGGCCAAGCCGGCGACGCCGGCGTGCTGCTGCTGGCCGACGGAACGCCGCTGGCCATCGCCGACACGCGCAAGGCCAAGGATGCGGCAGGCAAGCCGACCGGCCAGATCGCGCACGTGCCCGCGGCCGGGCAGGAGGCGCTGCTCGCGCGGCTGCAGCCCGGCGACGCTGTCGTCGCCCGCATCGACTGGGAGCGCCGCCACAAGCTGATGCGCTTCCACACGACCACGCACCTGCTGTGCCACTTGGTGCCGCAGCTGGTCAACGGCTGCTCCATCACGCCCGAGTACGCTCGCCTGGACTTCAACATGACCGATCCGCTGGACAAGGACGCCTTGAGCGAAGGCATCGCGCGGCTGGTCGCCGCCGCGCACGCGGTGGAAGTCGGTTCGATCACGGACGAGGAGCTGGACGCCAACCCCGCGCTGGTCAAGAGCATGTCCGTGCAGCCGCCGCGCGGCACCGGCCGCGTGCGCACCATCCGCATCGGCGACGGCATCGACTTCCAGCCCTGCGGCGGCACGCACGTCGCCAACACCTCGGAGATCGGCCGCGTGGTCGTCACCAAGATCGAGAAGAAGAGCGCCAGCACCCGACGAGTGGTGCTGGGCTTCCTCTGAGCGTCGGAACTCGCCGCGCCCGCTGAGCTCCATTCCTGCGATGCAACTGGCCCGCCTCCTCGCCGCCGCCTGCCTGGCGGCCGCCCTCCTCCCGGCCGCGGCTGCCGCGCAGTCCGCGCGCAACGTGGTCACCACGGACCGCGTGCGTGCCGAGCTGCTGGCGCACGCGCCGCAAGGCGTCGAGCCCGGCCAGCCGCTGTGGGTGGGCCTGCAGATCGCGCACCAGCCCGAGTGGCACACCTACTGGAAGAACCCCGGCGACTCCGGCCTGCCCACCGAGCTGCACTGGACGCTGCCGCCCGGCATCGAGGCCGGCGAGATCGCCTGGCCCGTGCCGAGGAAGATCCCGGTGGGGCCGCTCGCGAACTACGGCTACGAGGGCACGGTGCTGCTGCCGGTGCCGCTCACCGTCACGCCCGCCTTCAAGCCCTCGCCCTTCGGCGACGCGAAGATCGAGCTCAAGGCGTCCTGGCTCGTGTGCAAGCGCGAGTGCATCCCGGAGGAAGGCAGCTTCAGCCTGAAGCTGCCGGTGCGCAGCACCACGGCGCTGAACGCCGCGGCGTTCCAGGCCGCGTGGGACGCGCAGCCCAAGCCGGTCGACGCGCCGGCGAGCGCGCGCGTCGAGGACGGGCAGTTGCGGGTCAGCGTGCCCGGCCTGCCCCCCGCCGCGCGCGGCCAGACGCTCGAGTTCTTTCCGGAGACGCCGGAGATCGTCGATCCCGCCGGCCGCTGGACGCAGAAGTGGGAAGGCGGCACCTGGACGGCCAGCGTGCCCCTGTCGCCGCACCGCAGCGAAGGCCCGCCGCTGCTGCCCGTCGTGATGAAGGCGGCCGATGGCCAGTCCTGGCGCAGCGAGGCGAAGGTCGCCGGCACGTGGCCCCCGCCGCCCGCGCCGATGGCCACCGTGTCGCCCGCGCTGGAGCAGGCGCTGCGCAACAACGCGGCCGCGCAGGCGCCGGCGCCAACCGCGCCGTCCACCGGCTTCCTCGCCGCGCTGCTCGGCGCGCTGCTGGGCGGCCTGGTCCTGAACCTGATGCCCTGCGTGTTCCCGGTGCTGGCGATCAAGCTCGTGGGCTTCACCAGGCACGCCGATGACCGCCGCGGCCACCGCATCGCCGGCCTCGCATACACGGCGGGCGTCGTCACTTCCTTCGCCGCGCTCGGCGGCCTGATGCTCGCCTTGCGCGCCGCCGGCGAGCAGCTCGGCTGGGGCTTCCAGCTGCAGTCGCCGTTGGTAGTGGCGGGCCTCGCGGCGCTGTTCACGCTGCTCGCGCTGAACCTCGCCGGCCTCTTCGAATTCGGCTCGGTGCTCCCGAGCAGCATCGCCAGCCTGGAGGCGCGCCACCCGGTCGCCAACGCCTTCCTCACCGGTGTGCTGGCCGTGGCGGTCGCCTCGCCGTGCACGGCGCCGTTCATGGGCGCTTCGCTGGGACTCGCCATCGTGCTGCCCGGCTGGCAGGCGTTGGCGATCTTCATCGCGCTGGGCCTCGGCCTGGCCTTGCCCTACCTGCTGGCCAGCTGGGTGCCGGCGGTCGCGCGCTGGATGCCGCGTCCGGGGCCGTGGATGGAGACCTTCCGGCGCCTGATGGCCTTCCCGCTGTTCGCCACCGTCGCCTGGCTGGTGTGGGTCCTGGGCCAGCAGAGCGGCATCGACGGCGCCGGCGCGCTGCTCGCGCTGCTGGTCGCCATGAGCATGGTCGTGTGGGCGCTGACCCTGCGCGGCCGCACGCGCGTGGCGCTCGCCTCGCTGGCGGTCGCCGGCTTGGCCATCGTCGCCTGGTCGACCGGCGGCGCGATCACGCGCGTCGCGGCTGCTCCCGTGCCGGTGGCCGGCGCGCAGGAGCGCTGGCAGCCCTGGGACGCCGCGCGCGTGCAGCAGCTGCTGGCCGAGGGCCGCCCGGTGTTCGTGGACTTCACGGCCGCGTGGTGCGTCACCTGCCAGGTCAACAAGCGCACGACCCTGGGGCGCGAGGAGCTGCTGGCCGACTTCGACGCGCGCCGCTACGTCCTGCTGCGCGCCGACTGGACCCGCCGCGACCCGGCGATCACGGCGGCCCTGGCGCAGCTGGGGCGCAGCGGCGTGCCGGTCTACGTGGTCTACCGGCCCGGCCAGCCGCCGCGGGTGCTGTCCGAGATCCTGAGCGTCGACGAAGTCCGCTCCGCGCTCGCCATGTGACGCGCCGGCCGGGTACCTGCGTACACTGGCCGCATGAGCACCATCCACGCGCTGCGCCGCATCCTCGGCACCTGCCGGACGATCGCGGTGGTGGGCCTGTCGCCGCAATGGCACCGCCCGAGTTTCTTCGCCGCGAAGTACATGCAGGAGCACGGCTACCGCATCGTGCCGGTCAACCCGTCGGCGCCGGAGATCCTGGGGGAGCGCAGCTACGCGAGCGTCACCGCCGCGGCGGAAGCGCTGGCGAAGGAGGGCCGCCGCATCGACATGGTGGACTGCTTCCGCAGGAGCAGCGACATCCCGCCGATCGCGGACGAGGCCATCGCCATCGGCGCGAAATGCCTGTGGATGCAGATCGGCGTCATCAACGAGGAGGCGGCCGCCAAGGCGCGCGCCGCCGGCCTGGACGTGGTGATGGACCGCTGCGTGAAGATCGAGCACGCGCGGCTGTTCGGCGGGCTGAACTGGGCCGGCGTGAACACCAAGGTGATCTCGGCCCGGCGGCCGCAACAGCTGTTCTACTGAGACCATGGCCGAACAAGACCACGACTACGGCTTCGGCACCCGTGCCGTCCACGCCGGCGCCATCCCCGACCCGGTGACCGGCGCGCGCGCGACGCCCATCCACCAGACCACCAGCTTCGTGTTCGACTCCGCCGAGCACGCGGCCAGCCTGTTCAACCTGCAGACCTTCGGCAACGTCTACAGCCGCATCAGCAATCCCACGGTGGCGGTGCTGGAGGAGCGCGTGGCCTCGCTGGAAGGCGGGCGCGCGGCGCTCGCCTGCGCCACCGGCATGGCGGCGCAGATGACGGCCATCCTCGCCATCGTGAAGGCGGGCGACCACATCGTGGCCGCGTCCACGCTGTACGGCGGCTCGGTCGGCCAGCTGGGGATCGGCTTCGCGCGCCTGGGCATCGAAACCACCTTCGTCGATCCGCAGGACCCGGACAACTTCCGCCGCGCGATCCGGCCCACCACGCGCGCGCTGTACGGCGAGACGCTGGGCAATCCGCTGGTGAACGTGTTCGACATCGAGGCGGTCGCCGCGATCGCGCACGAGCACGGCCTGCCCCTGATCGTGGACAACACGGTGCCCAGCCCCTACCTGTGCAACCCGTTCGCCTTCGGCGCCGACATCGTGGTGCACAGCGCCACCAAGTACCTGGGCGGGCATGGCACCACCATGGCCGGCGTGCTGGTGGAGTCGGGCAAGTTCGACTGGGGCGGCGGCCTCGCGCGCGAGAAGTTTCCCGAGATGCTGGAGCCGAGCCGCGCCTACCACGGCGTGAAGTTCTACGAGACTTTCGGCGACTTCGGCTACACGATGAAGGCCCGCATGGAGGTGAACCGTACCTTCGGCGGTTCGCTCTCGCCGCTGAACGCCTGGCTGATCCTGCAGGGCATCGAGACGCTGCACCTGCGCATGCAGGCGCACTGCCGCAACACGCGCCGCGTCGCCGAGTTCCTCAGCGACCATCCGCTGGTGGGCTGGGTGAACTACCCCGGCCTGGAAAGCTCGCCGCACTACGCGCTGGCGCGCAAGCAGTTCCGCGCCATCGACGGCCAGCCGGGCGCCTCGGGCATCCTCACCTTCGGCATCCGCGCCGACGACGCCGTGAAGGCCGGCGAGCGCTTCATCGACGCCTGCGAGTTCATGAGCCACCTCGCCAACATCGGCGACGCCAAGACGCTGGTGATCCACCCGGCCTCGACCACGCACCGCCAGCTGGACGAGCAGGAACTGGCGCGCGCGGGCGTGCGGCCGGACATGATCCGCCTCTCGGTGGGCATCGAGGACGTCGAAGACATCCTCTGGGACCTGGACCAGGCCCTGCGCCGCGCCGTGGCCTGAAGCGGCGGGGCCCGCGTGCGGCCTGCGACAATCGGGCCCATGTTCCCGCCGCTTGCCAACGACACCTTCCTGCGCGCCTGCCTGCGCCAGGCGACCGCCTACACGCCCCTGTGGCTGATGCGGCAGGCGGGCCGCTACCTGCCCGAGTACAGGGCCACGCGCGCCCGCGCCGGCAGCTTCATGGGCCTGGCGACCAACGTGCAGTACGCGACCGAGGTGACGCTGCAGCCGCTGGAGCGCTTCGCCCTCGACGCCGCGATCCTGTTCTCCGACATCCTGACCGTGCCCGACGCCATGGGCCTGGGCCTCAGCTTCGCGCTGGGCGAGGGCCCGAAGCTGGCGCACCCCCTGCGCGACGAGCAGGCGGTGGCGGCGCTGCAGGTGCCCGACCTCGACAAGCTGCGCTACGTGTTCGACGCGGTGACGTCGATCCGCCGCGCCCTGAACGGCCGCGTGCCCCTGATCGGCTTTTCCGGCAGCCCCTGGACGCTCGCCTGCTACATGGTCGAAGGCGGCGGCTCCTCGGACGACTGGCGCGGCGTCAAGAGCATGCTCTACGCGCGGCCGGACCTGGTGCATCGCATCCTGGCGGTCAACGCCGAGACCGTGGCCGCGTACCTCAACGCGCAGATCGACGCCGGCGCGCAGGCCGTGATGGTGTTCGACAGCTGGGGCGGCGCGCTCGCCGACGGCGCTTTCCAGCAGTTCAGCCTGGACTACACGCGGCGCGTGCTGGCCGGCCTCAAGCGCACCGGCGCCGACGGCGCGGTCGTGCCGCGCATCGTCTTCACCAAGGGCGGCGGCCTGTGGCTGGAGCAGATGGGCACGCTCGATTGCGAGGTGCTCGGCGTCGACTGGACCGTGAACCTCGGCCGCGCGCGGGCCCTGGTCGGCGGCAGCAAGGCCCTGCAAGGCAACCTGGACCCGGCCGTGCTGTTCGCGCCACCGGAGCGCGTGGCCGACGAGGCACGACGCGTGCTCGACGACTTCGGCGCGCCGCACACCGGCAGCGGCGCGGGCCCCACGCACATCTTCAACCTCGGCCATGGCATCAGCCAGCACACGCCGCCGGAACACGTGCAGGCGCTGGTGGAAGCAGTGCATGCACATTCAGCGCACATGCGGGCTGCTTCGCCGAAGTCCTGAACCGTGCCCATCCGGGAGTTCCCTAGCACACAACGCCGCCCGTCGCCGGGGTGCCTTGCTTGACTTATGCACAAAAACCGTGTTGCGGCGCAGCTAAGACGGCTGCGCGGCATGAACGGCGCTCCGAAATCCGTAGCGCGCGTAAGTTGTTGATTTTGTTTGGCTCCGGCGCGGAGCCCCGCCCGGGCCGGTCGAGCCAAGCCCTTGATTTTCCGGGCCCTCCGGCGCGGCGGCAGCGGCCCTATCAACAAAGTTATCCACAAGGGTGTGCGGCAAAAACAAAGTCGAGTGGAATCAATGACTTACTCGGACTTTCGCGAAGAACGCTTAAGCACCTCGCCTAAGCTGCACCTCGGATGAGCCAGCTGGTCCCGGTCGTCGTGCCCACGCCCGCCCACAGCACGGTGGCCGGGCCCCTCAGCTACCGCAGTGAGTTGCCACTTGCGCCGGGGAGCCTCGTGCGCGTGCCGCTCGGCCGGCGCGAGGTCTGCGGCGTGGTCTGGGACGCCGGCGTCGGCCAGGCAGCGGTCCCCGATGCCACGGCACTGAAGAGCATCGCCGGCCCCCTCGAAGGCCTGGCGCCGCTGTCGGCGGCCTGGCGCGAGCTGGTCGGGTTCACGGCCGGCTACTACCAGCGCAGCATCGGCGAGGTCGCGCTGGCGGCCCTGCCGCCGCAGCTGCGCGAGCTCGACGCGGTCCAGCTCGCCCGCCGCCTCAAGCGAGCGGCCGCCGCGGCGCCGGCGGCCCCGGCCGGTGCGCGCCCGGAGCTCACGGCCGACCAGGCGGCGGCGCTCGCCGCCATGGCGCAGGAGCCCGGCCCCTTCCTGCTGTTCGGCGCCACGGGCAGCGGCAAGACCGAGGTCTACCTGCGGGCCGTCGAGTCCCTGCTGGCGTCCGACCCGCAGGCGCAGGCGCTGGTGCTGGTGCCCGAGATCAATCTCACGCCGCAGTTGCAAGCGCGCTTCGAACAGCGCTTCGGCGCCGGCGCCGTGGTGCCGCTGCACAGCGGCATGACCCATCCGCAGCGGCTGCGCAGCTGGATCGCGGCCCACCAGGGTGGCGCGCGCATCGTGCTGGGCACGCGCATGGCCGTGTTCGCTTCCCTGCCCCGCCTCGGGCTGATCGTCGTGGACGAGGAGCACGACCCCAGCTACAAGCAGCAGGAGGGCGCGCGCTACTCGGCGCGCGACCTCGCGATCTACCGCGGCCGGCTGGAAGGCGCCAAGGTCGTGCTGGGCTCGGCGACGCCCTCCCTGGAGAGCTGGCATGCCTGCGACCGCGGGCGCTACCGCTGCCTGGAGATGCCCACGCGCGTGGGCGCGGGCGCGCTGCCGGCCGTGCGCATCGTCAACATGAACCACCAGCCGCGCGGCACCCTGTTCTCGGCGCCGCTGCTGGCCGCGATTGGCGAGCGGGTCGCGCGCGGCGAGCAGTCGCTGGTGTTCCTCAACCGCCGCGGCTATGCGCCGGTGCTCGCCTGCACCGCCTGCGGCTGGCGCAGCGACTGCCCGCACTGCAGCGCCTTCCGCGTCTTCCACAAGATCGACCGCTCGCTGCGCTGCCACCACTGCGGCTTCACGGAGCGGGTGCCGCGTGCCTGCCCGCAGTGCGGCAACGTCGACATCGCGCCGCTGGGCCGCGGCACCGAGCAGCTGGAAGAGCAGCTCGCGGGCCTGCTGGCGGACACCCGGCGCGCGGACGGCGAGCCCGTGCGCATCGCCCGCATGGACGCGGACAGCACGCGCGCCAAGGGCGCGCTGGAGCAGCAGCTCGCGCAGGTGCATGCGGGCGAAGTGGACGTGCTGGTGGGCACGCAGATGGTGACCAAGGGGCACGACTTCCGCCGCATCACGCTGGTGGCGGCCGTCAACCCGGACGCGGCGCTCTTCTCCAGCGATTTCCGCGCGCCCGAGCGGCTGTTCGCCCTGCTGATGCAGGCCGGCGGCCGCGCCGGCCGCGACGCGGCGCACGCGGCCGCGAGCGAGATGTGGGTGCAGACCTGGAACCCCGAGCATCCGCTGTTCACGGCGCTCAAGCGCCACGACTACCCCGCCTTCGCCGAGCAGCAGTTGCAGGAACGGCAGCGGGCCGCGATGCCGCCCTACGCCTGGCAGGCGCTGCTGCGGGCCGAGGCGCGCACGCAGGAGGTGGCGCAGGCCTTCCTGCAGGCCGCCGCCGATGCCGCACCGGGCCTGGAGGGCAGCGGCCACGTCCTCGTCTACGCGCCGGTGCCGATGACGGTGCAGCGCGTCGCCAACGTGGAACGGGCGCAGCTGCTGCTGGAAAGCGGCTCGCGGCCGGCGCTGCAGGCCTTCCTGGCGGCGTGGCAGCCGGTGCTGCAGGGCCTGCGGATGCGGGGGCTGATCCGGTGGGCGGTGGATGTGGATCCGTTGGCGATCTGAGGGGCGGGCGGTGGGGTTCGCTGCGCTCACCGCCACCCTACGAACGGCCGCGCCCATCGCACCGGACACCGGGATCCCGTAGGGTGGCGGTGAGCGCAAGCGAACCCCACCGATTCACCCGTCCTTCATCTTCAACGCGGCGTCGTAGAGCTCATTGCGCGACGCCCCCGTGATCTCCGCCGCGAGCTTCACCGCCGTCTTCACCGGCAGTTCCGCCAGCAGCAGCTTCAGCACGCGCAAGGGCTCCGCGTCGTCGCGCACCACGGCAACAGGATGCAAGACCAGTGCGAATTCGCCACGGCTGCGCGCGGGCGCGCCCTGCAGCCATGCGGGGAAGTCGGCGCAGCGCATCGTCGCGATCTCCTCGAACTGCTTGGTCAGCTCGCGCCCGACCGTCAGTTCGCGCTCGCCCAGCGGCGCCAGCGTGTCGGCCAGCGCGGCGATGCGGTGCGGCGCCTCCAGCAGCACCACCGGCCGCGGCTCTGCCGCCAGCGCCGCCACCGCCTGCTGGCGCTCGCCGCCCTTGGCCGGCAGGAAGCCGGCGAACACGAAGGCGCTGTCCTGGGCGGCCGCCGGCAGCGCGCTCAGGATCGTGGTGACGCTGCTCGCGCCCGGGATGGGGACCACCGGCAGGCCGGCGGCGCGCACGGCGGCCACCAGGCGCGCGCCGGGATCGCTCACCCCCGGCGTGCCCGCGTCGCTCGCGTAGGCCACGCGCTGGCCCTGCCGCAGCCGCCGCACGACCTCCTGCGCCGCCTCCGCCTCGTTGTGCCGGTGCACGGCCAGCCAGGCCTGCTGCTCGATGCCGTAGGCGCGCAGCAGGGCCTGCGTGTGGCGCGTGTCCTCGCAGGCGAGCGCATCCACCAGTTGCAGGACGTGCAGCGCCCGCAGGCCGATATCCGCCAGGTTGCCGATGGGCGTGGCGACGACATACAGGGCGCCCTGCGGATAATGCTGCGCACCGGCCGCGTCGCGCGCGGCCGCCAGGGCAGCGGCAAGGGAAGCGCTCAAGGAGACTCCTTCGATGGTGACGACCCGGGAGCAAGGCGGTGCGGCCGAGGATCGGGCCCTCGCGCACCTGCAGGCGCGGGGACTGCGCCTGGTCGCGCGCAATTATCGGACGCCCGGCCGCGGCGGCGGCGAGATCGACCTGATCCTGCGCGAGCGCGATGGCACGCTGGTGTTCGTGGAGGTGCGCAAGCGCGCGGGGCGCGGCTTCGGCGGCGCGGCCGCCAGCGTGGGCTGGCAGAAGCAGCGGCGCATCGTGTTCGCCGCCCGCCACTACCTGCTGAGGCTCGCGGAGCCCCCGCCCTGCCGCTTCGACGTCATCAGCATGGAAGGCGGCAGCATCCACTGGATGCGTGCCGCCTTCGATGCTGGCTGAGGCCCGCCCGCAGACAAGCCCCAGCAGGAAGCGCCTGCTTAGTTGCGGTCGTGCTTCGGAGCCATCACGGGCGCCGGAGCCTCTTCCACCGGCGCGGGGGCCGCGCCCATCTCCTGGCGCTCTTCGATCACGGGCGCCGGGGCCTGGGCCACGACGGCCGGCTGCTCGACCACCGCAACGGCGGGCGGCGTCACGATGGTGGCGGTCTGCACCTGGTCGATCAGGCCGGGAACGCCCGTCTCGCCCATGGAGGTCAGGTGGGTGCTCTGCTGGCCAGCGCCGAGAGCGGGGTTGGAAACGAAGGGGTTCGGCGGAACGCCCTGGGCGACGGCGACACCGATCACGGCGATCGCGGAAACACCGGCAGCCAGACCGGCAATCTTTTTCAGAACAGCCATTGCAACTTCTCCTTGAGCTTGATTTGTGGAACTCGGAACCTGCGGGCATCGAAGCCAGCAAGCGCAAGATTAGTGAGCCGCAACTTGCGCGAAGTCAGTTCCGCGCGGCACCTCGTGTCGGGTCACGTCCCCCACGACGTCGGTCATTGCGTCCCGCGTCCGTCCGATAGGGACTACACCCCTGGCACGGCGGTATCATGGGAGAGCCATGCTCGAGCAACGCATACAGCAGAACTTCATCGACAGCGCCGACCTGAAATACCAGGCGGCGCAGACCCTCAGCAAGCCCATCGCGCAGGCGGTGCAGGCCGTGCTGGCCTGCGTCACCAGCGGCGGCAAGGTGCTCGCCTGCGGCAACGGCGGCTCGGCCGCCGACGCGCAGCACTTCTCCGCCGAATTCGTGGGCCGCTTCGAACGCGAGCGCCCCGAGCTCGGCGCCATCGCGCTGACCACCGACAGCTCCATCCTCACGGCGATCGCCAACGACTACGACTACGAGCGCGTGTTCGCCAAGCAGGTGCGCGCGCTGGGCCAGGCCGGCGACGTGCTGCTGGCGCTGTCCACCAGCGGCAACTCGGCCAACGTGCTCGCCGCGATCGAGGCGGCGCACGAGCGCGAGATGTCGGTCGTGGCGCTCACCGGGCGCGGCGGCGGCAAGATGGCCGCCGTGCTGCGCGAGACCGACGTACACATCTGCGTGCCGCACGAGCGCACCGCCCGCATCCAGGAAGTGCACATCCTCGCGCTGCACTGCATCTGCGACGGCGTCGATGCGCAGCTCCTCGGCGAACAGGACAACCCCACATGACCCGCAAAGCCCTCTCTTCCCTGCCCCTCGCTTCGCTCGCCGCCGCGCTGCTCGCGACGTCGCTGGCCGGCTGCGCCCCGCTGCTCGTGGGCGGCGCCGCCGTGGGCACGGCGCTGATGATGTCGGACCGCCGCAGCTCGGGCGCGCAGATCGACGACGAGACGATCGAGCTGCGGGCCGCGATGCGCCTGTCGGAAGCCTTCGGCGACCGCGCGCACATCAGCATCACCAGCTACAACCGGCAGGTGCTGCTGACCGGCGAGGTGCCCAGCGAGGCCGCGAAGCAGCAGGCCGAGCGCATCGCCGGCACGGTGGACAACGTGCGCACGGTGGTCAACGAGCTCGGCGTGATGGCGCCGACGACGCTGCCGCAGCGTTCGGCCGACGCGCTGATCACCGGCAAGGTGCGCGCGTCCTTCGTCGACGCGTCCGACCTGCAGGCCAATGCGTTCAAGGTGGTCACCGAGCGCGGCTCGGTCTACCTGATGGGCCGCGTGACGCCGCGCGAAGCGGAACGCGCCACGGCCATCGCCCGCCAGATCGGCGGCGTGCAGAAGGTCGTGCGGATCTTCGAGGTGATGACGCCCGAGGAGATGCGCCAGGCCGGCATGCCGGTGCCGGCGACCGCGGCCACGCCGGCGACGGTGGCGCCCGCTCCCGCCGCCGCGCCCGCGCCGTCCGCCGAGCCGCCTGCGTCCGGCGGCGCGGTGGTCACGCCGGTGCGTTGATCACGTCTTTCGACGGTTTTCGTAGGGTGGGGTGACGCAGGAACCCCACCGAACGACGCGCGCTCAGCCCAGCCGCTTGATCAGGCTCGACGTATCCCAGCGGTTCCCGCCCATTGCCTGGATGTCCGCGTAGAACTGGTCCACCAGCGCCGTCACCGGCACGCGCGCGCCGTTGCGCTTGGCCTCGTCCAGCACCAGCCCGAGGTCCTTGCGCATCCAGTCCACCGCGAAGCCGAACTCGAACTGCCCGGCGATCATGGTCTTGCCGCGGTTGTCCATCTGCCAGCTCTGCGCGGCACCCTTGCCGATCACCTCGAGCACCTGCTCCATGTCGAGGCCGGCCTTCAGGCCGAAGGCGATCGCCTCCGACAGGCCCTGCACCAGCCCGGCGATCGCCGTCTGGTTGACCATCTTGGCCAGCTGGCCGGCGCCGCTCGCGCCCAGCAGCGTGCAGGCGCGCGCGAAGGCCATGATGGCAGGACGGGCCGTGTCGAACGCGGCCTGGTCGCCGCCGCACATCACCGTGAGCTGGCCGTTCTGCGCGCCGGCCTGGCCGCCGGAGACGGGCGCGTCGACGAACGCGATGCCCCGTTCCTTGCCCTTGGCCGACAGCTCGCGCGCCACGTTGGCCGAGGCGGTGGTGTGGTCGACGAAGATCGTGCCCTTCTTCATGCCGGCGAAGGCGCCGTTGTCGCCCAGCACGACCGAGCGCAGGTCGTCGTCGTTGCCGACGCAGCAGAACACGATGTCGCAGCCCGCGGCGGCCTCGCGCGGCGTGGCGGCGGCCTGGCCCTTGAACTCCTGGGTCCAGGCCGTTCGCTTCTCGGCGCTGCGGTTGTAGACCGTCACCTGGTGCCCGGCGAGCGCCAGGTGGCCGGCCATGGGAAAGCCCATCACGCCGAGGCCCAGGAAGGCGACCTTGCGCGCGGGAACGGATTCGTAGTTGCGGGGGTTGGTGCTTGCCATGGGCCTCACTTTAGCAGCCTGGAAAAATACGGATACCGGACGCAAAAGTCGCAAAGGTCCCGCAAAGATCGCAAAAGGACATCCACCAAAGGATTTCTTAGCGACTTTTGCGGAACCTCTGCGACTTTTGCGTCCGGCTGTCCGCCTTGGCTGTCCGCCTCAGACGATCGCCAGGTGCTCGGTCCCCGCCGAGAGGTCCTGCGACTTCGCGCGTTGCGAGTTCAGCTTGATCTGCAGGCGCAGGTCGTTCACCGAGTCGGCGTTCCGCAGGGCGTCCTCGTAGGTGATGATGTTGTTCTCGTACATGTCGAAGAGCGCCTGGTCGAAGGTCTGCATGCCCAGGTTGCGGCTCTTCTTCATGACTTCCTTGATCTCCGAGACCTCGCCCTTGAAGATCAGGTCGGACACCAGCGGCGTGTTCAGCAGGATCTCCACCGCGGCGGCGCGGCCCTTGCCGTCCTGCTTGGGCACGAGGCGCTGCGAGACGAAGGACTTGAGGTTGAGCGACAGGTCCATCAGCAGCTGCGGCCGGCGCTCCTCGGGGAAGAAGTTGATCACGCGGTCCAGCGCCTGGTTGGTGCTGTTGGCGTGCAGCGTGGCCATGCACAGGTGGCCGGTCTCGGCGAAGGCGATCGCGTGCTCCATGGTCTCGCGGTCGCGGATCTCGCCCATCAGGATCACGTCGGGCGCCTGGCGCAGCGTGTTCTTCAGCGCCGCTTCCCAGCTGTCGGTGTCCAGCCCCACCTCGCGCTGCGTCACCACGCAGTTCTTGTGCGGGTGCACGAATTCCACCGGGTCCTCGATGGTGATGATGTGGCCGTAGCTCTGCTCGTTGCGCCAGTCGACCATGGCCGCGAGCGTCGTCGACTTGCCCGAGCCGGTGGCGCCCACCAGCACGACCAGGCCGCGCTTGGACATCACCACTTCCTTGAGCACCTGCGGCACGCCCAGGCCGTCGATCGTGGGCAGCACCTGCGGGATCACCCGCAGCACCATGCCCACCTTCGCCTGCTGCACGAAGGCGTTCACGCGGAAGCGGCCGATGCCCGGCGGCGAGATCGCGAAGTTGCACTCCTTGGTGCGCTCGAACTCGGCGGCCTGCTTGTCGTTCATGATCGAGCGGGCCAGCGCCAGCGTGTGCGCGCCGTTCAGCGGCTGCGGCGAGACCTTGGTCACCTTGCCGTCCACCTTGATCGCGGGCGGGAAGTCGGCGGTGATGAACAGGTCGCTGCCGTTGCGGCCGACCATCAGCTTCAGCAGGTCGTTGATGAATTTCGATGCCTGGTCGCGTTCCATGCTGCCGGCTCCTTATCCGGGGAAATTCTCGGGGATCTTGGCCTTGCTGCGGGCCTCGGCCGGACTGATCATGTTGCGGCGGACCAGGTCGGCGAGGTTCTGGTCCAGCGTCTGCATGCCGACCGAGTTGCCGGTCTGGATCGCCGAATACATCTGGGCCACCTTGGCCTCGCGGATCAGGTTGCGGATGGCCGAGGTGCCGATCATGATCTCGTGCGCCGCCACCCGGCCGCTGCCGTCCTTGGTCTTGCACAGCGTCTGCGAGATCACCGCCTGCAGCGATTCCGACAGCATCGCGCGGACCATCTCCTTCTCCTCCGCAGGGAACACGTCGATGATCCGGTCGATGGTCTTCGCGGCGCTCGACGTGTGCAGCGTTCCGAACACCAGGTGGCCCGTCTCGGCCGCGGTCATGGCCAGGCGGATCGTCTCCAGGTCGCGCATCTCGCCCACCAGGATGCAGTCCGGGTCCTCGCGCAGCGCCGAGCGCAGCGCGTTCGAGAACGACAGCGTCATCGGGCCGACCTCGCGCTGGTTCACCAGGCACTTCTTCGACTCGTGCACGAATTCGATCGGGTCCTCCACCGTCAGGATGTGGCCGTACTCGGTCTCGTTCAGGTGGTTGATCATCGCCGCCAGGGTGGTGGACTTGCCCGAGCCCGTGGGGCCGGTCACCAGCACCATGCCGCGGGGCTTGAGCGCCAGGTCCTGGAAGATCTTGGGGGCGTTCAGCTGCTCCAGCGTGAGGATCTTGGAGGGAATCGTCCGGAACACGGCGCCGGCGCCGCGGTTCTGGTTGAAGGCGTTGACGCGGAAGCGGGCCAGGCCCTCGATCTCGAACGAGAAGTCGCACTCCAGGAACTCTTCGTAGTTCTTGCGCTGCGTGTCGTTCATGATGTCGTAGACCATCGCGTGGACCTGCTTGTGGTCCATCGGGTCGACGTTGATGCGGCGCACGTCGCCGTGCACGCGGATCATGGGCGGAAGACCCGCCGAGAGGTGCAGGTCCGACGCCTTGTTCTTGACGCTGAATGCGAGCAGCTGGGTAATATCCACGGATCCCTCTTCCTTCTGGTCCTTCACCGGCGCGGCGCAAGCGCCCGGCTGGCCGGCCCATTATGACGACGATTGCAACGAACCTCCAGCACGTGCGCCAGCGGATCGCCGACGCCTGCGCGTCCGCCGGACGCGACGTGAACGAAGTCACGCTGCTTCCCGTGGCCAAGACCTTCGGCCCCGAGGCCGTGCGCGCGGCCTTCGAGGCGGGCGAGCGCGCGATCGGCGAGAACTACATCCAGGAAGCGGTGGAGAAGCAGGCGCTGCTGGCCGACCTGCCGCTGCAATGGCACTGCATCGGCCCGATCCAGAGCAACAAGACGCGGCTGGTGGCACAGCACTTCGCCTGGGCCCACGCGGTGGACCGGCTGAAGATCGCGCAGCGGCTGTCGGAGCAGCGGCCCGAGGACATGCCGCCGCTGGCGGTGTGCATCCAGGTCAACATCGACGGCGGCGCCAGCAAGTCGGGCGTCGCGCCCGCCGAGGCGCTGGAGCTGGCCCGCGCCGTCGCGGCCCTGCCGCGGCTGCAGTTGCGCGGCCTCATGACCATCCCGGAGCCGGCGGAGGAGTTCGAGCGCCAGCTCGCGGTGCACCGCAAGGCGCGCGCGCTGTTCGACCAGCTGCGCGCCGGCGGGTTGCCGCTCGACACGCTCTCCATGGGCATGAGCGCCGACCTGGAAGCGGCCATCCATGCCGGCAGCACGATGGTGCGGGTGGGCACGGCGATCTTCGGCGGGCGTCCGGCCCGCTGACGTCACCTGGCCATCGGCCTCACGTTCCCGCAGTCCGCCTTCAGCCACTTGCCTGTGGCGTCCATCGTGGTGGTCTCGGTCTTGCCGTCCACGGTCGCACGCACGGTCATGTGGCTGCTGTAGGACTCGGGGCTGGCGAAGGTCACCTGGCCTTCGCCGCTGGAGGGCGGGTTGCTGCAGGCGAAGGCGAAGCGCATGGTCTTGCCGCTGCGCTGGTTCTTCGTCATGCAGCAGCCCTCCTGCATCGGCATGTCGTTGCGCTCGGCCATCTCCTTCGTCATGCACACCTGCATGGCCATGCCGCCGGCCGCGCCGGGCGCCATGCGCACGCCCTGCTGCGCCATCATGGCCTCCATCTGCTTGCGCTGCTCCGGCGGCATCTCCGCCATCTGCTTGCGCATCTCGGCCATCGCGGCGTCCATCTGGCCGCCACCCATCTTGTTGTTGATTTCCCACAGGCCGGGCTTCATGGACTGGGCGCCGGCCGTGCCGGCAGCCAGGGACAGCAGCGCCGCGGCGGCGAGCGGTTGGATGCGCATGGAGACTCCTCCGCGATCAAAGCGGCGATTCTGCCCCGCGGCCGCTAGGCGGCCAAGGGCAGGCGCGCCGTGCTCTTCACTTCCTCCATCACGGCATAGGTGCGCGTCTCGCGCACCCCGGGCAACTGCCACAGCACGGTGCCGGCGAAATCGCGATAGGCCTGCATGTCGGCCATCCGCGTCTTCAGCAGGTAGTCGAAGCCGCCCGCGACCATGTGGCACTCCAGGATCTGCGGGTACGCCTGCACCGCGGCCTTGAAGGCCTCGAACACGTTGGGCGTGGTGCGATCCAGCAGCACCTCCACGAACACCAGCATGCCCAGGCCCAGCTTCACGGGATCGAGGCGGGCCTCGTAGCCGGCGATGTAGCCCTCGCGCGTGAGGCGCTGCACGCGCGCCAGCACCGCCGTGGGCGACAGGGCGACGGCCTCGGCCAGCTTGAGGTTGGAGATGCGGCCGTCGGCCTGCAGCACCTGCAGGATCTTCAGGTCGATGCGATCGAGATCGACGGCTGGTTCGGCCATTCGCTGGATTTCCTGTGGTGGATGACCTCGACTTTAGCGAAAGATTCGCCGCCCGGCGCGCGACCATCGCAGGCATGACACCCGCCCCCGCCCAACGCCTGCCCTCCCCCTACCGTCCCGAAGCCGCCATCGTCCAGGAGCGCCTGCGCTTCCTGGATGGCGCGCTGGACTGGGCGGCCGCCGCGCAGGCCGCGGCGCCCTGGGTGGCGGCCGTGCGGCGCAACCCGCCGCCCTTCTGGGCGATGGAAAGCCTGCTGAAGGAGTACCCCATCTCCAGCGCCGAAGGCCTCGCGCTGATGCGCCTGGCCGAGGCCCTGCTGCGCGTTCCCGACGCCGAGACGGTCATCGCGCTCACCGCGGACCAGCTCTCGCGCGCCGACTTCGAGGGCTCGCCCGAGAGCGCGCTGGCGCGCCTGGCGCACAGCGCCATCGCGCTGTCCAAGCGCTTCCTGCCGGGCGACGGCGCCCAGCCGGAGGGCGGCGTGTTCGCGCGGCTGGGCGCCCGCACCGTGGTCGCCGCGACGCTGCGCGCCGTGCAGCTGCTGGGGCGCCAGTTCGTGCTGGGCCAGGACATCGCCGAGGCGATGCACGAGGCGGCCGCCGCGCGCCGCCGCCAGCCCAACCTGCGCTTTTCCTACGACATGCTGGGCGAGGGCGCGCGCACGGCGGAGGACGCGGACCGCTATCTCGCCCACTACGCACGGGCGATAGCCGCGATTGCCGGCGGCGCGCAGGCGGGCCGCCCGGTACAGCAGAACGACGGCATCTCGATCAAGCTCAGCGCCCTGCATCCGCGCTACGAGGCCTTGCAGCGCGAACGCGTGATGGAGGAACTGGTGCCGCGCCTCTGGGGCCTCTGCCAGCGCGCCGCGGGCGCGAACATCAACCTGACCATCGACGCCGAGGAGGTGGACCGGCTGGAGCTCTCGCTGGACGTGTTCGAGGCGCTCGCCGCGCAGGTCGCGCGGGAGCATCCGCACTGGCAGGGCTTCGGCCTGGCGCTGCAGGCCTACCAGACCCGCGCGCTGGAGCTGGTCGCCGAAGTGGCGGCCATCGCGCGGCGCCACCGCATCCGCCTCATGTGCCGGCTGGTCAAGGGCGCGTACTGGGATGCCGAGATCAAGCGGGCGCAGGAGCTGGGCCTGCCGCAGTATCCCGTGTACACGCACAAGCACCACACCGACGTCTCCTACCTCGCGTGCGCCCGCGCCCTGCTGGAGGCGCAGGACGTGATCTATCCCCAGTTCGCCACGCACAACGCCGGAACGATCGCCGCCATCGTGCAGATGGCCCGGCGCACCGGCGCGCCCTTCGAACTGCAGCGCCTGCACGGCATGGGGGAAGGCGTGTACCGCGAGGTGCTGCAGGACCCGCAGCTCGCCTGCCGCGTCTACGCGCCGGTCGGCCAGCACCGCGACCTGCTCGCCTACCTGGTCCGCCGCCTGCTGGAGAACGGCGCCAACTCCTCCTTCGTCCACCAGCTGGCCGACGAATCCGTCGGGATGGACGAACTGCTGCAGTCGCCCCTCCACCTCGCGCCGGAACCCTCGCTGCCGCTGCCGCCCGACCTGTACGGCCCGGCCCGGCGCAACAGCGCGGGGCTGGACCTGGCGGTGCCGGAGATGCGCGCCGCGCTGGCCACCGCGCTCGAGGCCACGCACGTGGCAGACATTCCGATGTCCGACCCGGCGGCGGTGCCGCAGTCGGTCGACCGCGCCCTCGCCGCCTTCCGCGAGTGGGAGCGCACGCCGGTGCAGCGCCGCGCCGCCATGCTGCGCGACGCCGCCGACGCGATGGAAGCGCGGCTGCCGCGCCTGGGCGCGCTGCTGGTGAAGGAGGGCTTCAAGACCTGGGGCGACGCCGTCGCCGAGGTGCGCGAGGCGATCGACTTCCTGCGCTACTACGCCAACGAAGCCGAGCGCCTGCTGGAACCGATGACGCTGCCGGGCCCCACGGGCGAAAGCAACGCGCTGCGCCTCACGGGCCGTGGCGCCTGGGTCTGCATCAGCCCCTGGAACTTCCCGCTGGCGATCTTCACCGGCCAGGTCGCGGCCGCGCTGGTGACGGGGAACACGGTGCTCGCGAAACCGGCGGAGCAGACGCCCGCCGTCGCGGCCGAAGCGGTGCGCCTGCTGCATGCCGCGGGCGTGCCGCGCGATGCGCTGCAACTCCTGCACGGTCCCGGCGAAACCGTGGGTGCGGCGCTGGTGGCCGAGCCGCGCATCGGTGGCGTCGTCTTCACCGGTTCGACGCAGGTCGCCAAGATCATCCAGCGCGCGCTCGCCGCCAAGGACGGCCCCATCGTCCCGCTGATCGCCGAAACCGGCGGCATCAACGCGATGGTGGTGGATTCGACCGCGCTGCCCGAGCAGGTGGTGGATGCGGTGGTGCAGAGCGCCTTCCGCTCGGCCGGCCAGCGCTGCTCGGCGCTGCGCCTGCTGTGCGTGCACGAGGCGATCGCCGAGGACGTGATCCGCATGATCCAGGGCGCCGCGCGCGAACTGGTCACCGGCGACCCGGCGCAATGGCGCACCGACGTCGGACCGGTGATCGACGGCGAAGCCTTCGACAACCTGCAGGCGCACCTGCGCCGCCTGCACGCCGAAGCGAAGCCGCTGCTGCCGCCCTCGACCTTCCTGCCCGAGACGCGCCTGATCCCGCCGCAGGCCTTCGAGGTCGCCGGCGTGGACCAGGTGCGGCACGAGATCTTCGGCCCGGTGCTGCACATCGCGCGCTGGCGCGGCGAGCCGCAGGCGGTGATCCATGCGATCAACCGCATCGGCTACGGACTCACGCTCGGGATCCAGACGCGCATCGACAGCCGCGCGGAAGCGCTGGCGCGCGAGGCGCGCATCGGCAACGTCTACGTCAACCGCAACATGATCGGCGCCGTCGTGGGCGTGCAGCCCTTCGGCGGGGAAGGTCGCTCAGGCACCGGGCCCAAGGCCGGCGGTCCGTACTACCTGACGCGCTTTTGCGCCGAACAGACCCTCACCATCAACACGGCCGCGGCGGGCGGCAATGTCGCCCTCCTGGCCTGATCAGCCCTTGAGCAGGTTGCGCGACACGCGCTCGCGCACCGGGTCGCCCAGCAGTTCGTTCGCGGTCGGCAGCTTGCCGTCGTAGGTACCCAGCACTTCCTGCAGGGCCGCCAGGGTACGCTTGAGGTGGTCGGTGTCGCCGCGCTGCTCGAGATCGGCGCGGACGTCCTCCAGCGCACGGAACAGCAGCGCGCGGGTGTTGCCGCGGATCACCAGATTGCCGTCGGATTGCCAGATGGCCTTGTGCATGTATTTCATGGAGCATCTCCCTGGAATGCTCCAAGCATGGTCGAAGCACCGCCGCGGTCCTGTGGGTCGCGCGGGCGTCCGCGGGACGGCCCGCTTTGTCGGGCGGCGTCAGCCCCAAGCACAGCGATAGCCGTCGAACGAGCGGCAAGCGGGTGTCAGCCAAACACCCGCCGCTGCCTCGTCAGTGGGCGCCTGCCGCCGCGCCCGCCCCGCCCGCGCCGTGCTGCGGATGGGTCAGCCACACCAGCGGGATCAGCACCAGGAACAGCGCCGCCGAAAGGTAGAAGATGTCGTTGGCCGCCAGCATGAAGGCCTGCTGGTCCACCAGCCGGTTCATCTGCGCCAGCGCCTGCTCGCGCGTGAGCCCCGAGGCGGAGAGGCCGTTGAGCGTCATCTGCACGACGGGGCTGCCGGCGCCCATGGACTCGGCCAGGTGCGCGTGGTGCAGCGCCGCCCGGTTCTCCCACAGCGTCGTGGTGATCGAGGTGCCCATGGCGCCGGCCGTGATCCGCACGAAGTTGGTCAGGCCCGACGCGGCGGGGATGCGGTCCGGCTCCAGCCCCGACAGCGTGATCGTCATCAGCGGGATGAAGAAGAAGGCCATCGCCACGCCCTGGATGATGGTCGGCACCATGATGGTGGCGAAGTCGGCCTGCGTGTTGAAGCGCGAGCGCATCCACAGCACCAGCCCGAACACGATGAAGGCCAGCGTGGCGTACTTGCGCGGATCCACCTGGTTGACCGTCTTGCCCACGATGGGCGACAGCACCATCGCCAGCAGCCCCACGGGCGCCATGATCATGCCGGCGTCGGTGGCGGTGTAGCCCATGAACTGCTGCAGCCACAGCGGCAGGATCACCACGTTGCCGAAGAACAGCCCGTAGGCGACGGAGGTCGTGATCGTGCCGGCCCAGAAGTTGCGCCGAGTGAACAGGCGCAGTTCCACGACCGGGTGGTCGTCGGTCAGCTCCCAGGCGAGGAAGAATAGGAAGCCGACGACCGTGACGACCGCGAGGCCCACGATGATGGGCGAGGAGAACCAGTCGTATTCCTTGCCGAGGTCCAGCATCATCTGCAGGCAGCCGATCCACAGCACCAGCAGCGCCAGCCCCACCTTGTCGATGGGCAGCTTGCGAGTGACGCTCTCGCGCTTGTGGTAGATCGCCCAGGACGCGAGCGCCGCAACGATGCCCACGGGGATGTTGATGTAGAAGATCCAGGACCAGTTGATGTTGTCCGTGATCCAGCCGCCCAGCAGCGGCCCGGTGACCGGCGCGACCAGCGTGGTCATCGCCCACATCGCCATCGCCAGGCCGGCGAGCGCGCGCGGGTAGCTCGCCAGCAGCAGCGACTGCGACAGCGGGATCATCGGCCCGGCGACGAAGCCCTGCAGCGCGCGGAAGGCGATCAGCATGGTCATGTTCGGCGCCAGCCCGCACAGCCACGACGCGATCACGAACAGCACGACGCTGGAGACGAACAGGCGCACCTGCCCGAGCCGCAGCGACAGCCAGCCCGTGAGCGGCACGGCGATGGCGTTGGCCACGGCGAAGCTGGTGATGACCCAGGTGCCCTGGTTGGGGCTCACGCCCAGGTCGCCGGCGATGGCCGGCAGCGACACGTTGGCGATCGAGGTGTCCAGCACGTTCATGAACGTGGCGGCGGACAGCGCGATCGTGCCCCACATCCGCGCCGCGCCTTCCAGCGGGGGCGGGGGAAGCTGCTGGTTCGCAGCGCTCATGGGAAGTCCCGGTGGGTGGGGTTCAGCGCTTGGCCGGCGGGCCGCCGTGCGCCTGGAGCGGCGAGGCGCCGCTGTTCACGGCGATCACGCGCCGCACTTCCGCGTCGGCGCCGTCGTCCTGGCTGTCGTAGACCTGCGTGTGGGCGACGGCACCGCCGCGCGGCGCCTCGGCCAGCGTGCGGCCGTCCTGCTGGCTCACGTCCACCGTGGCTTCCATCGACAGGCCGACGCGCAGCGGATGCTCGGACAGCTGCTTCGCGTCGAGCTCCACGCGCACCGGCACGCGCTGCACCACCTTGATCCAGTTGCCCGTGGCGTTCTGCGCCGGCAGCAGCGAGAACGCTGCGCCGGTGCCGACGCCCAGGCCGGCCACCTTGCCTTCGTATTCCACGCGCTTGCCGTAGAGGTCGGCCGTCAACGTGACCGGCTGGCCGATGCGGATCTTGCGCAGCTGCACTTCCTTGAAGTTCGCGTCGACCCAGACCTCGTTGAGCGGCACGATGGCCATCAGCGGCGCGCCCGCGGCCACGCGCTGGCCCAGCTGCACGCTGCGCTTGGCGACGTAGCCGTCCACCGGCGCGACCAGCACGGCGCGCTGCAGCGCGAGCCACGCTTCGCGCACCTTGGCGGCGGCGGCGCGCACCTGCGGGTGCTGCTCGACGTCGGTGCCGGAGGTCATCGCCTGGTTGCTGGCGAGCTGCTGGCGCGCGCTCACCACGGCGGCTTCCGCCGCGGCGACGGAGCTGCGGGCGGCGTTCACCTGCGCCTGCGCGTGGTTCAGTTCCTCGCGCGACACGGCGCCGTTGCCCACCAGCGCCGCGCGCCGGTTGTAGTCGTCGGTGGCCCGCGCCAGCTCCGCCTTCGCCTTGGTCACGTCGGCTTCGCGCAGCGCCACCTGGGCCGCGAGCGAACCGTTGTTGGCGTAGAGCGTGCGCACCTGGCGCACGGTCTGGCCGAGCGCTGCTTCCGCCTGCTCGAGCGCCACCTTGGCGTCGGCCGGGTCGAGCTTCACGAGCGGCTGGCCCGCCTTCACGAAGTCGGTGTCCTCGGCGTGGATCGACATCACCGTGCCGCCCACCTGCGGCGTGATCTGGATGACGTTGCCCTGCACGTAGGCGTTGTCGGTGCTCTCGTAGTGGCTGGCCACCAGCCACTCGTAGCCGCCCCAGACGACGGCGACCACAGCCACGGTGGCCGCGAGGATCAGGAGCGCCTTCTTGCGCTTGGGATTGCCGCGCATCGGCGCGGGGGCTTCTTGCTTGTCGCTCATGTTTCTTTCCTGGGTTGCCTGGGGGCGGCCACGGGGACGTCGGCTTCGTAGCCGCCGCCGAGCGCCCGGTACAAGGCCACGCGCGCTTCGAGCACGCGCGCGGCGAGGTCCACGCCGAGCCGGCGCTGGTTCAGCACCGCCGTCTCGGCCGAGAGCACGTTGAGGTAGTTGCCGAGCCCGGCGCGGTAGCGCTGCACGGCGATGTCGTAGGCCGCCTCGGCCGACTGCAGCGCCTGCGCCTGTTCGCTGCGCTGGCGGGCGAGCGACTGCAGGGCCGCGACGGCGTCCGCCGTCTCGCGCACGGCTTCGAGCACCGCGGCGTTGTAGCTCTCGATGGCCACGTCGAGGTCGGCCGTCTTGCCGCGCAGGTTGGCGCGCAGCCGGCCGGCGTCGAAGATCGGCAGGCGCAGCGCCGGGCCGACGCCCCATTCGCGGCTGCCGAAGTCGATCAGGCGGTCGAGGCCGATGCTGGAGAGGCCCGCGAAGGCGACCAGGTTCACGCTGGGATAGAACTGCGCCTTGGTGCTCTTCACGTCCTGGCCGGCCGCCTCGACGCGCCAGCGCGCCGCCGCGATGTCGGGGCGGCGGCCCAGGAGGTCGGCGGGCAGCGCCGGGACCTGCACCGGCGAGGCGAAGCGCGCGAGGTTGGGCAGTTCGCCGGCCTGGGGCGCATCGCCGCCGCCCACCAGCGCGACGAGCGCGTTGTGCGTGGTCTGCGCCTGCTCCTTGAGCGCCTCGACCTGCTGGCGGACTTCCGGCAGGCCGCCCTCGGCCTGCCGCAGTTCCAGCGTGGTGTCGAGGCCGGCATCGACGCGCTGGCGCACCAGGCCCAGCTGCTGCTCGCGCTGCTGCAGCGTGCGGCGCGCGACGGCGAGCTGCTCCTGCAGGCGCGCCAGCTGGAAGTAGGTGCGCGCGACGTTGCTGGCCAGCACGACGCGGGCCGCCGCGACGTCGGCTTCCGCCGCGCGGGCGCCGCCGAGCGCCGCTTCCAGCGCGGCCTGGTTCTTGCCGAAGAAGTCGATCTCCCAGCTGGCGGTGGCGCGCAGCGTGCCCGAGTCCTCGATCGAGCCCGCGAGCGGCGGCGGGTACAGGCCGTTCTCGCTGTACCGCTGCCGCGTGATGTCGAGCGTGCCGTTCACCTGCGGCTGCGTGCCGGCCCGCGCCAGCTCGCCGACGCTCTGCGCGCGGCGCAGCCGCGCCTGGGCGACGGCGAGGTTGGGATTGCCGCGCAGCGCGCGCTCGACCAGCGCGTCGAGCTGCGGGTCGCCGAATTCGCGCCACCAGGCGATGGGCACCGGCGCGATGGCCTGGGTGCTGGCGCCCGGCACGGGCGCTTCGCTCAGCTTCGCCTGCGGCGCGATGCCGGAGGTGCTGGCGCAGCCGGCCAGCAGCAGCGCCGCCGCGAGGGCGGCGAGCCGGCCGGCGGAAGGAGAGGGAGTCATTTCTTTTCCTGTTCCCCGCCCTGCAGGGCGAGGCCGTTGGCGAGCACGCGGCGCAGCAGGTCCTTCAGCTGCTGCCACTCCTCGATCGAGAGGCCTTGCAGGAAGGCGTTCTGCACCTTGCACAGCACGGTGGGAATGTGACGGGCGGCTTCGCGGCCCTCCTTGGTGAGCTCGAGGTTGACGACGCGGCGGTCTTCCGACGAGCGCACGCGCGTGACGAGGCCCTTGGCTTCCAGCCGGTCCAGCAGGCGCGTCATGGCGCCGGTGTCCAGCTGGCATTCGCGCGCGAGTTCCGCGACGGTGGAGGCGTGGCCCAGGTGCAGCTTGAACAGCGGCACCCACTGGGCGTGCGTCAGGTCGCGCGGCTCCAGCGCCTGGTCCACCTCCGCGGCCATGCACGTGAGGATGCGGCGCATCAGGTAGGCCGCGCTTTCGTCGGGCTGGTAGTTGTCCGGCCGGTAGAAGACGGTCGGGGCGGAACGGGGAGTCCGGGTGGCCATGGAGGCCGTGAATATAGTTGCCTAGGCAGATATTGTCAAGGCGACCATTGCCCGGGCAAGCGCTTGCCGGGCTGGATCAGGACGGACGGTAGCCGTCGCGCAGCTGGCGCTTCAGCACCTTGCCGATGTCGCTGCGGGGCAGTTCCCCGAGGTAGCGCAGGTCGGCCAGGCGCTGCGTCTTGCCCAGGCGCTCGTTGGCCCAGGCGCGCAGGTCTTCCGCCTGCGGCGCGCCGGGCGCCGGCACGACAAAGGCGACGGGCGTCTCGCCCCAGGTGACGGACGGCACGCCGACGACGGCGACGTCGGCCACGCCGGGATGCTGGCGCAGGACGGCCTCCAGGTCGCTCGGGTAGATGTTGAAGCCGCCGCTGATCACCATGTCCTTGCGGCGGTCCATCAGCGTGAGGAAGCCGTCCTCGTCGAAGCGGCCGACGTCGCCGGTGCGGATGAAGCGCCGGCCCTGCGCGTCGTACCACTCGGCCTCGCGCGTCTTGCCGGGCTGGTTCTGGTAGCCCGTCATCATCGACACGGAACGGCCGACCACCTCGCCGATCTCGCCGCGCGGCAGCTCGCGGCCTTCCTCGTCGATGAGGCGGATGTCGTGCCCTTCGGCCGGCTTGCCGACGGTGTGCAGCTTGCGCGGGAAGTGGTGCGCTTCCAGGATGCAGGTGCCGCCGCCTTCCGTCATGCCGTAGTACTCCACCAGCCCGCCCGGCCAGCGCGCGAGCACGTCCGCCTTGAGCGCGGCGGAGAAAGGCGCGCTGGTGCAGAACTTCATGCGGAAGGACGACAGGTCGTGGCGCCCGAACTCCGGCAGCGCCATCAGCCGCTGGTATTGCACGGGCACCAGCATCGCGTGCGTGGCGCGCACTTCCTCGGCCAGCGCGAGATACCCGGCCGGATCGAAGCGGCCCTCGGTCATCACCACGGCGCCGCCCTTGGCGATGCAGGGGAAGACCGACACCAGCGTGGTGTTCGAGCACAGCGAGGTCGCGACCATCGCCACCGCATCCGGTCCGTAGAAGTAGTTCTCCGCCCGCGCCACGTGCGCCCAGCGCATCGCGTGCGGCTGCACGATGCCCTTGGGCGTGCCGGTCGTCCCGGAGGAATAGATGATGTTGAACGGCCACGCCGGATCGATCGCGACCGGCTGCGGCGCGGCGCTCGCGTCCCCCAGCCACTCGCCCAGGCTGCCGTCGCCTTCCGCGCGGTCCATGCGCACGCGCACGACCTCGACGGCGAGCGCCGGCACGCTCGCATCCGTGAACAGGAAGCGCGCGCCGCTGTCGCGCACCATGCCGGCCAGCTGGTCCGGCGTCGCGCCATTGGGCAGCGGCGCGACGGCGGCGCCCGCGCGCAGTCCGCCGAGGAACAGCGCCATGTAGGGAATCGAATTCGCGCCGCTGATCGCGATCGCCTGCGTGGGCTGCACGCCCAGCGCCTGCAGCCGCGCCGCGATGCGGTCCGCCAGGGCGTCGAGCTCGCCCCAGGTCATGCGCTCCGCGCCGTGCCGCAGAGCCAGCTGGCGGGGCCGGGCGCGCGCGTGTTCGCGCACGAGGTCGGGAATGGCACGGAATGGCGGCAGGCCGGGGGCTGGATTCACGTCGCGGGTCTCCTCTGGCGCGCACTGTACGCGAGGCACGGTCGACGGCTGCGTCCGACAGCGCCCCGCTCCCGGGGCCGACGCCGGGCTGGCGGACGCCGGCCCAGACTGGACGCATCACCCATCCGGAAGGAGAGCCACCATGGCGTACAGCAGCATCCTCGGCGGCGAAGTGGCGCCGCAGGAACCCCAGGGCCGCGGGGCCGAGCGCCTGGGGCCCAGCAACAACTCCGACAGCGGCAGCGACACCATCGGCACGATCGAGCAGCACGAGGAGAGCACCGACGCCTTCGGCACGGGCGAGCGCGGCGCGGTCGCCGGCGCGGACACGGAGCCCGGCTCCGACATCTTGCCCGACCACGTGGTGAACCTGGCCGAGGGCAAGGGCTTCCCCGAAGCCGATCCCGACAGCACCGAACTGACCGACCTCGACGCCGAGGAACCGGGCCTGGGCGACGGCGCCTCGCCGGACGACGAGCGCTGAGCCGCATGGGCCGCGGCACGTCGCCAGCCGCCGCCATGCGGCGCGCGCGCTCCGTGCTGCGCGACACCTTCGGGCTGGCGCGGCTGCGGCCCGGCCAGTCCGCCGTGATCGAGCGGGTGCTGGCGGGCCGATCGACGCTGGCCGTGATGCCCACGGGCGCCGGCAAGTCCCTGTGCTACCAGCTGCCCGCCCTGCTGCTGCAGGGCCGCACCATCGTCATCTCGCCCCTGATCGCGCTGATGAAGGACCAGTGCGAGTCGCTGCGCGAGCTGGGCATCGCCGCGGTGCAGGTGAACAGCGCGATCGACAGCGACGAAGCGCGCGCCGCGGAACAGGCGGTGGCGGACGGCAGCGCCCGCATCGTGATGACCACGCCGGAGCGCCTGGCGGATCCGGAGTTCCTCGACATGCTCGCGGCGCACCCGGTGGCGCTGCTCGCCGTCGACGAGGCGCACTGCATCTCGCACTGGGGGCACGACTTCCGCCCGGCCTTCCTGGAGATCGCGCACGCGCTGCCGGGCCTGGGCAAGCCGGTCGTGCTGGCGCTCACGGCGACGGCGACCGACGAGATCGCGCAGGACATCTGCAAACAGCTGGGGATCCCCGAGGATGGCGTGGTCAACACCAGCGCCTACCGCCGCAACCTGGACCTGCGCGTCGTGCCGGTCGCGCGCGAGGCCGACAAGACGGCGCAGGTGCTGAAGATGGTACGGTCGCTGCCGGGCAGCGGCATCGTCTACTGCGCCACCGTGAAGGCGGCCGAGGCCGTGCACGCCGCGCTGCTGCAGGCCGACGAGGCCGCGGGCCTGTACCACGGCAAGCTCGGCGCGGCCGAACGCGCCGAAGCGCAGGAAGCCTTCATGGAAGGCCGGCAGCGCGTGATGGTGGCCACCAACGCCTTCGGCCTGGGTATCGACAAGCCCGACATCCGCTTCGTGCTGCACTACCAGCTGCCGGCCACGCTGGAGGCCTACTACCAGGAAGCGGGACGCGCCGGCCGCGACGGAGAGACGGCCCGCTGCACGCTGCTGTTCCTGCGCGGCGACAAGGCGATCCAGCAGTTCTTCCTGGCCGGACGCTACCCAGGCGAGGAGGACGCGCTCGCCGTCGTGCAGGCCCTGCGCCAGGCGCCGGCCGATGCGCCCGCGTGGACGCTGCCGCTGCTGCAGGCGAAGCTGGGCCGCGCCAAATCGAAGCTGCAGGTCACGCTGGGCCTGCTGCGGCAGGACGGGATCGTCGCCGTCGGCCGGGACGGCAGCGTGCGCCTGCTGGACAAGCCCGCCACGGGCGCGCGCCTGCGCGAGCTGACCGAAGGCTACGGCCGCAAGCGCACGCTGGACCGCGACGCGCTGGAGCGCATGGTGTTCTATGCCCAGACCGGCCAGTGCCGCTGGCACGTGCTGCTGGAGCACCTGGAGGGCGAGTCGCCGTTCGAACGCTGCGGCCACTGCGACAACTGCCGGCGCATCGCCGCGCACGAAGCCGTGGTGGAGGAGCTGTTGCGGAAGAACGAGGAAGACAGGCCGCAGGCCGAGGAGGAGGAGGACGCCGGGCCGGCCTTCGCCCGCGGGGACCTCGTGGAAGTGCGCCGCTACGGGCGCGGGGTGGTGGAAGAAGCGACGGCGACCCAGGTCACCGTGGCCTTCGCCGACCGCAGCCGGCGCAGCTTCCTGCCGGAATATGTCAAGCGGGCACGTGCACCGAAACGGAAAGTCGAGACCATTTCCGCCCCGGCCTCCTGATGCTCAACACCCATGCGCCGGCAATTCCGCCGTCGGCAAATTCTGCCCCGGCCGCGCCTGCGACGACAGCAGCAGGTAGGTCATCCCCTCGTCCACGTCCACCAGGAAATCCGGCTTCGCATCCCCGTCGAGGTCCGCCACCGCCCGCACGCTGGTCTCCGCCCCGCGCGGCCCCAGCAGGTAGGTGTACGTGTGGCCGGAGTAGCCGACGGCGTACTGCACGCCGGCCGGGACCTCCTCCACCCGCAGGCTGAAGCGGATCGGCCCCAGCGCCATCTCGTGGTGCCGCCGGACCTGCGGCTGCTGCAGCACCTCCAGGTGGCGGTAGCTCCCGCGCAGCCCGGTCTTCAGCGCCGTGCCGGGCAGGCGGAAGAACAGCGCGCCGAAGGGCACGGCCGCGGCCTCCGTGGGCCGCACCGACTCCACCTCGATGCCTTCCTCCTTCGGCACCAGCCGGTACCAGCCGTCCTCGGGCCAGGGCCCGGTGCTGGCGGTGACGACTTCCTCCTCCCAGGTCAGGGCGTCCAGCAGCAGGCCCTGCTCCGGCCGGGCGCTGGCCCACAGGGACGCGGCGGCGACGCCGGCGGCGCTGACCAGCGCGAAGCGGACCAGGGCCCGGGCGATCGATTGGCGGCTTTCCATCGTGCATCTCCTTGTCGTTGGCGATGGCAGCCATTCTTCGAACCGGGCCGCGAAGGAACAATGCGGCCGCGGGGCGCCTTCGTTCACGCCGCGGAAGAAATCTTCCGCACGCCCGCCAGCCCGGCCGCTCGATAATGGGCCGCATGCCGCGCGTCGCCGTCATCGAGGACGACCTCCCCACCAGCAAGCAGCTGGCGGGGTGGATCCGCGCGGCCCGTCCCGGCATCGAGGTGGACCAGTGGTTCGACCGCGATTCGGCCGAGGCCGCCCTCGCGCGCGAGCAGTACGACGTCGTGCTGCTGGACATCGAGCTGGGGCGCGAGCGCCACGCCGGCGTCGCCCTGATCAACGAGATCAACAAGCGCGGCTCGGGCGTGCCGGTGCTGGTGGTGTCGGCGATGCCGGCCGCCATCTACCGCAGCATCATGAAGGCGCTCGATGCCTGGGACTACCTGCAGAAGACCACCTTCGAGGAAGCCGACTTCATCGAGACCTTCCTGGAGCTGCTGCGCGTGGCGCGCGAGCGCGGCGCGCAGCAGGAGCCCGCCGCCGCCGACGCCGGTGAGCTGGCGCTCGATCCGCTGTGGCAGCGCACGCCCACCTGGCGCGGCGAGCGCATCAACCTGCCGCTGACGGCGCAGCGCATCCTGGCCACGCTGTACCAGCGGCGCGGCGAGGTTGTTTCGTACGAGGAGCTGTTCGAGGTGGTCAAGAGCGGCCGCAACCGCGACAACGTCCGCAAGCACGTGGCGACCATCCGCGACGCCTTCCGCGAGGTCGACCCGGGCTTCGAGGCCATCGAGAACGTGCCGATGCGCGGCTTCCGCTGGAGCGACGCCGCGCCCAAGAAGCCGCGGCCATGAAGCGTCCGCCGCTGCTGGCGCACCTGCCGCAGCCGCGGCGGGAGCCCCGCCTGGGCCTGGCCTCGTTCCGCCGCCGGCTGCTGTTCCGCGGCGTGTTCCTGCTGCTGGCCGTCGCGACGCTCGCGCTCGCCGTCGTCCTGCTGCAGGACGAGAAGGAGCGCAGCTACCGCAACTACCAGCAGGCCTTCCGCAAGACGCAGTCCGACCTGATGGCGCGCCTGCGCCAGCCGGCCGGCCAGCTCGCCCTGCTGAACCCCGACGCCGGCCGCCTGGCGCTGCCGCTGCGCCCGCTCGTGCTGCCCTACCCTGCGCTCGACTTCGACGACCCGGGCAAGGTGCAGCAGGCCGTGGACGTGGCCGGCTGCTCGGTGATCTACCCGGACGACAGCGCGCTGTGCGTGGCCGTGGGCAACAACGCCTATTCGGGCGGCTTCCTGTACCTGGTCGGCAGCTTCCTCGCCGGCGAGCTGGTGGGGCGCGAGCCGGGCCTGTCCGACGTGGAAGCGGTGCACCACGCGCGCATCCGCGTGGAGATGCGCGGCGAGCTGCGCAGCTGGGTCGCACCCTTCGAGCGCCTGTCCATGCGCGGCGAGCCGCTGGTGCGCGGCCGCCTCACGGCCTACCCGGTGCCCCGCGAGCCGGCGCTGGTGCCGCAGCCGCGCCCGGTGCGCGACTTCCGCGGCTGGGTGTGGCAGAGCGCCGCCTGCTCCGGCGCCGGCGAACTGCCCGACTGCATGCGGCGCGTCTCGTACGCGATGCGCCTGCCGCTCGAGGGCTTCCGCGCGGCGCTGTCCTCGGGCCGGCCGCCCTGGCCGCCGCCGGACCTGGACCGCATCCGCGTGCACCTGCAGATGCTCGCGCCCGGCGGGGCGCCGCTGTTCGACAGCAATACGGAGGGCGCGGTGGCGCCGCCCTCGCTGCAGGACCTGGGGCGGTTGCTGCAGCCCGGCGAGGTGCTGTCCATCCGCCACGCGGACGCGAAGCAGGCGCCGGTGGCGACCATCAAGGCGCGCGACGACGGCCCGGAGCGCAGCTCCCCGCTGATCCTGCGGCTGATCGACCTGCTGCCGGTGGCCTCGCGTCCCGGCACCATCACGGCGCGCGAGACCATCGCCACGCCGCTGGGCAACTACGAGGTGCGCCTGAGCGGCGACGCGCGCGGCATCGACCGCGGCCTGGGCGTGATCGCCACGCGCATGTCCTGGTACGTGGCGGCGATGCTGGGCGCGATCGTGATCGCCTGGCTGGTGATCGAGGTCGGCCTGATCCGCCGCATCGCCGTGCTCACGCGGCGCGCCGCCGCCGTGTCCGACAACGTGCAGCGCGACGCGTCCGGCGACGCGGGCATCGTGCAGCTGGACGTGTCCGACCTGCGCGGCAGGGACGAACTGGGCATCCTGGCCGGCGGCCTCGCCGACCTGCTGCAACGGGTGAAGAGCGACCTGCAGCGCGAACAGGTGCGCGCCCAGCGCGAGCGCGACATGCTGCAGGCCGTCGGCCACGAGATCCTGTCGCCGCTGCAGTCGCTGATGGTGCTGCACCCGGATGCCGAGGACCCGGCGCACCGCTACGTGCAGCGCATGCAGCAGGCCGTGCGCGTGCTGTACGGGCAGGCCTCGCCGAGCGAGGCGCTGGCCGCCGCGCAGCTGGAGCTCGCGCCGCTGGACCTCGACGGCTTCCTGGCCGACGTCGCCGCCAATGCGCACTTCGCCAACGTCAGCGACGTGCGCTACACAGCGCTGGGCGCGCCGGTGATGGTGCGGGCCGACGCCTTCTCGCTGGAGGACGTGGTGACGCACATCCTGCGCAACGCCCAGCGCCACCGCCGCGAGGGCACGCCGATCACCTTGACGCTGCAGCGGCGCGACGGCTTCGCCGTGATCGGCATCCACAACGAGGGGCCGGAGATTCCCGCCCCGCTGCTCGCCCGCATCTTCGACTACGGCGTCAGCGAGAAGGGCGCGGCCGAGGGGCCGGAGCGGCGCGGCCAGGGCCTGTTCGTGGCCCGCACCTACATGGCCAAGATGGGCGGCAGCATCCGCGCCGCCAACACGGCCGGCGGCGTGCTGTTCGAACTCTCCTTCCCGCTCGCCGGCTGAGCCGCGCGGCTGCCCGCGTCCGCGGGGCCTGCGCTAGGCTTGCGCGGATGCCAAGCCTGCGCACCCTGCCTCAGCCGTGGCTGTGGGCCGCCCCGCTGCTGGCCGTGCTGGCCGCATGCTCGCCGCGCCAGGCGCCGCCACCCGCGCCCGCCCCCGCGCCGGCTCCTGCACCGGCACCGGCGCCACCGCAGCCGCCCGCGCGGATGCCGGTGCCGGTCCCCGCGCCCACGCCGCCGCTGGCCGACGCCGAGCGCGACGCGGTGCTGTTCGCGATCTGGCGCGGCTCTCACGCGCGGCAGGTGGACACCTTCGAGGAGTTCCTTGTGCAGTCCGGCGTGGCGGGTATCGTGCCCACCTACCAGCTGCTGCGCAGCGCCTCGGACTGGAAGAAGTGCCATGCCGACCCCTTCCAGGTCCCGCCGGCGGCGCTCTGGCCGCGCGTGCGCGACGTGCTGCGGCTCGTGCGCGTGCTGCAGCAGCGCGGCGTGCTGCCGGCCGTGGAGGTGGTGTCGGCCTACCGTGACCGTCGCCTGAACCGCTGCGCCGGCGGCGCGCCGGGCAGCGCGCACCTCAAGTCGTTCGCGATCGACATCGCGCCGCTCACGCGCGCCGACGGCGATCGCCTCTGCCGCTTCTGGCGCGAGGAAGGCAAGGACTGGGACATGGGCGTGAGCCGCTACCCCAGCGGCCGGGTCCATATCGACCGCAACGGCTACCGCACCTGGGGCGCGAGCCACAAGCGCGCAAGCAGCTACTGCCTCGATTGACAAGCCCCCGTTTGCGGGATTGCAACGGCGGGGCCGCCGTGATGCGGCCACGAGGGCAAGCTGTGCGACAGTCGCGAGGCTACGAGAAGAAAAGCCCGACATGAACTTTCGTTTATCCGTCATCACCAAGCTGTACCTCATGCTGGCGTTGCTGCTCGCCGGCATGCTCGCCGTCGCCGCCTATGCCTGGGACTTCGTGCCGCTGGACGAGCGCGAGGCCTTCCTCACCGGCTGCGCCGCCATCATCGCGGGCGTGATGCTCGTCGGCGTGGTGATGCGCCTGTCGATCCGCAGCGGCATCATCGCCAACCTGCGCGCGGCCTCGCACGTGATCGGCCGCGTCGCCGAGGGCGACCTGACGGTGAAGGTCAACGTGCGCGCCTACGGCGAGACCGAGAAGATGCTGCGCGGCCTGGAACGCATGATCGCCGACCTCTCGGTGCTGGTGGGCGAGGTCAACCACAGCGCCGACAGCGTCGCTGCCGGCAGCGCGCGCATCGCCCGCGGCCACCGCGACCTCGCCGCGCGCAGCGAACACCAGGCCAGCACGCTGGAGGAAACGGCCAGCGCGATGGAGGAACTCACCGCCACCGTCTCCCAGAACGCCGACACGGCGCGCGCCGCGAGCCAGCTCGCGCGCGGCGCCGCCGAGGTGGCGGCGCGGGGCGGCCAGGTGGTGGGCGAAGTGGTGCGCACCATGGACGGCATCTCGGCCTCGGCCGGCCGCATCAGCGAGATCAGCGGCGTGATCGACGGCATCGCCTTCCAGACCAACCTGCTGGCGCTGAACGCCGCCGTGGAGGCGGCGCGCGCGGGCGAGCAGGGCCGCGGCTTCGCCGTGGTGGCCTCGGAAGTGCGCACGCTGGCGCAGCGCAGCGCCGACGCGGCGCGCGAGATCAAGACGCTGATCGCCGACTCCGTCGCGCAGGTGCAGGCCGGCCACGCGCTGGTCGCCGGCGCGGGGGAGACGATGCAGGAGATCGTCGCCTCGGTGCACAAGGTGAGCGACCTGATCGGCGAGATCGCGGCCGCGAGCCAGCAGCAAAGCGTGGGACTCGTGCAGGTGAACAGCGCGGTGGCGGAGATGGAGCACGGCGTGCAACAGAACGTGTCGCTCGTGCAGGAAGCGGCGCAGGCCACCGCCTCGCTCGCCGAGCAGGCCGATGCGCTGCTGCGCCTGGTCGCGCGCTTCCGCGTGGAGCGCGCCGAAGTGCTGCAGACCGTGGACGCGCCGCTGTCGCTGCCGATGCCGCTGCACGCCTGAAGCCACGCGCCGTCACCGGCGTCTACTACCAAGGTTCTCCACCAGGCCGCCCGCGTGCGCCACCGCGCACGCGGGCATGCGTCTTTGGCTGCCTCGACATAGGACGCGTCCTATCCTGCCTCAGCGCGGACGCGCCCGCGCGATGGCAAGCCGACTAGTCCCGGATGCAAGCTTGGACTATCGCGGCCGGCAGGTGCGTCGACCATCATGGATGCATGGAAAGGGCGAATGCCCGCATGGACCCAGGAGACGCGACATGACCGAATCCAGCGCCAACGCCTACCAACTGTGCTTCCGCTCGCTGTTCCACAGCGGCCGCGGCTACGCGTTTCCCTGCGACCCGCAGGGCCAGGTGAACCTGGACGGCATGAGCGAACGCGCCCGCAACAACTATTTCTACGCGCGCGCCATGGTCGGCCGCGAGCTGTCGGCCCCGGCGGTCGAGGCGGCGCTGCACTAGGCTAGATGTAGGCCGCGCGCGGCGGCGGCGCATGCCGCAGGTGCAGCGCCACGCCGAGTGCGGCCATGTGGTTCGCATTGCGTCCGAGGATCGCATCCGCCAGCGGCAGGAATTCCTCTTCCTCCAGCCGGGCATGCTCGGCGTAGAGGTCGGCCAGCCGGTCGACCTCGGCGCCGAACAGCGGGGCATCGTGCGCCCGGCCCGCCGCCGTCAGCGCCACGGCGGGGCGCAGCTTGCGCCAGGTGGCCTCGATCAGCCGGTGCTCGGCCGTCAGCTGCTCCACCAGCCCGCGCACCTGCGCGGCCTCGGCTTCGTCGCGGCAGCTGCGCAGCACCGACACGAACAGCTCCTGCTCCTCGTCGGCATGGTGCACCAGCACCACGTGGTCGAACAGCGCGAGCGTGGCCTTGGCCGTGGCCCGCGCGCGCGCCAGCGCGGCCGCCAGCTCGGGCAGCTCCTGCAAGTCCTGCAGGCCGTGCAGGATGCCGTCGTGCGCGCCGCGGAACTGCCGCAGCGGGGCCTGCAGGGCGGTGGCGGGCGAATCGGGAAGGCGCGGGTCCATGGTGATCTCCTTCGTGCCGCGAGGGCGCCAGGCCAGTCTGCGCGCCGCGCGGCGGGCCCGGTTTGACGCGCGTCAAGGGGCATTCAGCGGGAAAGCCCGGGTCCTCCGCTGGCGCGGCGCGTCCCATACTGGCCGGATGACCGAGGCTGCCGCACCCTACCGCTCGCCTTCCGAGCGGGTGCAGGCCTGGACCGAAGCGTCCACCCTGCACATCCGCTTCAACCATCCCGCGAAACACAACGCCCTGTCGGTGGACATGTGGCAGGCCGTGCCGCCGCTGCTGGCCCAGGCCGAGCAGGACGAGGCGATCCGGCTGGTGGTCTTCTCCGGCGCCGGCGACAAGGCCTTCGTCTCCGGCGCGGACATCTCGCAGTTCGAGGACATGCGCGCGGCGCGCGAGGCGGTGAAGCACTACGAGGCGATGGCCGAGGAAGCGCTGGCGGCCATCCAGCACTGCGCCAAGCCGACGCTGGCCTGCATCCGCGGCTTCTGCATCGGCGGCGGCGTGAACGTGGCGATCAGCTGCGACCTGCGCATCGCGAGCGAGGACGCGGTGTTCTCCATCCCCGCGGCGCGCCTGGGGCTGGGCTACCGCTACTCGGCGCTGAGGAACCTCGTGCACCTGGTGGGCGTCGGCGTGGCCAAGGACCTGTTCTACACGGCCCGCAAGATCGACGGCCACGAAGCGGCGCGCGTGGGCCTCGTCACGCGCGTGTGCAGCGCGGCGGAGCTGCCGGGCATGCTGGCGGAGTACACGGCGGCGCTGGCGGCCAACGCGCCGCTGACCGTGCGCGCCGGCAAGCGCATCATCGAGGAGATGCTCAAGGACGACGCCGACCTCGACCGCGACCTGTGCAAGCGGCTGATCCTCGACTGCTTCGAGAGCGAGGACTACGCCGAGGGCCGCCGGGCCTTCATGGAAAAACGCAAGCCCGTGTTCCGGGGGAGATGAGATGCAGAGCTGGTGGATGAACCCGAGCGAATCCGACATGCGCGTGGAACTGCGCGACACGCCCGTGCCGCAACCCGGCCCGCGCCAGCTGCTGGTGCGCGTGCGCGCGGCCGGCCTGAACCGCGGCGAATTCATCCTCGGCGGCCTCGCCAAGGCGGGCAACGCCAAGCCGCTGGGCCTGGAAGGCGCCGGCGAGGTCGTGCAGGTGGGCAGCGAGGTCACGGAGTTCAAGCCGGGGCAGCGGGTCTTCGGGCGCTTCCCGGGCGCGCTGGCCGAGTACGTGCTGGTCGACGTGACGCAGGCGCTGCCCGTGCCCGAAGGCCTGTCGATCGAGGAAGCGGGCAGCCTGCCGGCCACCTACATGGTCGCGCACGACATGCTCGTGCTGCAGGGTGGCCTGCAGGCCGGCGGCTGGCTGCTGGTCACGGGCGTCAGTTCGGGCGTCGGCGTCGCGTCGCTGCAGATCGCCAAGGCGCTGGGCGCGCGGGTGATCGGCACTTCGGGCTCGCGCGACAAGCTGGAGAAGCTGCGCGCGCAGGGGCTGGACGTCGCGGTCTGCACGCGCGGCCCCGACTTCCATGCGCAGGTGATGGACGCGACCGGCGGCGCGGGCGTGAACCTGGTCGTGAACAACGTCGGCGGCACGGTCTTCGCCGAGTGCGTGCGCTGCCTGGCCTTCGAAGGCCGGCTGGCGACGGTGGGCTACGTGGACAACGTGCTGAAGGCGGAGATCGACCTGCAGGCGCTGCATGCGAAGCGGCTCGTCCTGTTCGGCGTCTCGCAGAAGCAGACCAGCGCCGCGCAGAAGGCCGAGGGCATGCGCCAGTTCGCCGCGGACATGCTGCCGCTGGTGGAAGCCGGCAAGCTGAAGCCCATGATCGACAGCGTGTTCGCCTTCGACCAGCTGCCCGCGGCGCGGGCGCGGATGGAGGCGAACGCTCACGTGGGGAAGATCGTCATCGCGGGGGCTTAGGGTTCGCGCAAGGGACGGAGTGCCGGCCGAAGCCGGCCCGTTCTTCACTTCACAGGATTCCGCGCGCTCCGTACCTTCGCGGAGTGCCCCTTCCCGCCAACGCCGTGCCTTCCTCCCTCTCCCGCTCGCGGGAGAGGGCCGGGGTGAGGGCCCGCGCCCTCCGCCACTCCCCCACCGACGCCGAAAAGCGCCTCTGGTTCCAGCTCCGCAACCGCCAGCTCCTCGGCCTGAAATTCCGCCGCCAGCATCCGATCGGCCCCTACTTCGCGGACTTCGCGTGCGTGGAGATCGGGTTGGTGATCGAGCTGGATGGGGGGCAGCACGGGGAGCAGGAAGCGTATGACGGGAAGCGGGCGCGGGTGATGCGGGCGCTGGGGTTTCGGACATTGCGGTTCTGGAATCACGAGGTGTTGGTGGAGACGGAGGGGGTGATGGTGAGGATCGGGGAGGTGGCGATCGCCCTCACCCCGGCCCTCTCCCGCGAGCGGGAGAGGGAGTGAACAGCCGCCCTCACCCCCACCCTCTCCCGCAAGCGGGAGAGGGAGCAACAGCCGGCGGACCGTGACGCACCCTCTCCCGCTTGCGGGAGAGGGCTGGGGTGAGGGCCGGCGCGCGCCCACACCTCAGTTCGGCGCCGACAATCCCAGCCTCTCCAGCACCCACGGCAGCGTCGTCGCCTGCACCAGCAGGCTGAAGAACACCACCGCATACGTCCCCGTCACGAACGTATCCCGCGCCGCAAACTCCGGCAGCGTGAGCGCCAATGCGATCGAGATCCCGCCGCGCAGCCCGCCCCACGTGAGCACCTTCACCGCGTGCGGCGAGCGGCGCTTCAGCCACGGCCGCAGCAGCACCGCCGGCACGCCGACGCTCAGGAAGCGGCCGGCCAGCACCACCGGGACCAGCAGCAGGGTGGCGGCCCAGGCGACCTCGCCGCCGCTGAAGGCGAGCAGCTGCAACCCCACCAGCCCGAACAGCACCAGGTTCAGCACCTCGTCCATCAGGTCCCAGAAGGACAGCAGGTGCTCGCGCGTCTGTTCGCTCATCGCGCTGCGCACCCCGTGGTTGCCGATCACGAGGCCGGAGATGACCACCGTGAGCGGCGCCGAGACGTGCAGGCGCTCCGCCACGCTGTAGCCGGCCGTGGCCAGCGCCAGCGTGATGATGATCTCCACCGGGTAGCTGTTCACGCCGCGCAGCATGAAGAAGGCCAGGTAGCCGAGCACCAGCCCCAGCACGAGCGCGCCCGCGATCTCCTCGACCAGCAGCGTCGCGACGCCGGCCACCGAGGGCTCCGCCGAGCCCGTGGCGATGCCCAGCAGAACGAGGAAGGCGACCACGCCGGTGCCGTCGTTGAAGAGGCTCTCGCCGGCGATGTCGGTCTCCAGCGCCTTGGGCACGCCCGCCGTCTTGAGCACGCCCAGCACCGCGATCGGGTCGGTCGGCGAGATCAGGGCGCCGAAAAGCAGGCAGTGCACCAGGTCCACCCCCAGGCCGAGCGCGCGCAGCAGCCACCACGCGCCGCAGCCGACGATCACCGTGGAGAGCACCACGCCCACCGTGGACAGCACCAGAACCGGAAGCTTCTGCCGCTGCAGGTCGCCGATGTTGACGTGCAGGCTGCCCGCGAACAGCAGCACGCTCAGCAGCCCGTGCAGCACCAGGTCGGGAAAGTCGAAGCGCCCGGCCAGGCCCCGCGCCCACTCGGCGGCGCCGGGGACGGCGTTGCCGGCCAGCGCCATGGCGAGCGACACCAGCAGCCCCATGGCGGTGATGCCGATCGTCTCCGGCAGCCGCAGCACGCGGTGGTTGAAATAGCCCAGGACCGCGACGGCGGTGAGCAACACGGCGATGAGATCGAGGAAGGACATGTGCCCGCCGCCCACCTTAGCCGAAGCCCGCGCGGGCCGGGGACAATCGCGCGATGCCTCCTGCCTCCGCCCCCACCCGCGCCGTGCTCTTCGACCTCGGCGGCGTCGTGCTGGACATCGACTTCTCCCGGGCGATCGCGGCCTGGGCGCCGCACTCGCGCCTCCCTGCGGAGCAGTTGCGCGCCGCCTTCTCCGCCGACGAGCCCTTCCAGCAGCACGAGACCGGCCACCTCGACAACGACGGCTACTTCGCCCACCTGCGCCAACTGCTCGCGCTCGACTGTGAACTCGCGCACGTGCAGGCGGGGTTCAATTCCATCTTCGTCGGCGAGATCGAGGAAACGGTGCGCATGCTGGACGCGCTGCGCGCCACCGTGCCCTGCTATGCCATCAGCAACACCAACGCCGCCCACGTCGCCGAGATCCAGCGCGCGTTCCCGCGCCTGCTGCCGCGCTTCAGGCGCGTGTTCGCGTCCTACGAGATCGGCCACCGCAAGCCGCACCCGGCCGCGTTCACGCACGTGCTCGACGCGATCGGGCTGCCGGCGCCCGAGGTGCTGCTGTTCGACGACCTGCGGCCCAACATCGAAGCGGCCCGCGCGCTCGGCCTGCAGGCGGTGCGGGTGACCGGCCCCGCCGACGTGCGCGCCGCGCTCGCCGAGCGCGGCCTGCTCAGCGCGGACGCGCCTGCAGCTCCGCCCAGGAACTGAGCTCGCCGGCCAGCGCGCTGGCCATCACGGTCGCGGGGCTCGCCAGCCAGACCTGCCCCGGCCCCGAGCGGCCGGGGAAGTTGCGGTTGATCGCGCTCACCGTCACCTGCCCCGCATCGGTGGACGAGCCCGGCCCGCAGTTGGCGCAGGCACCGCAGGAAGGCTGCAGGATGCGTGCGCCCGCCGCCGCGAAGGTGCGGTCGTAGCCGCGCGCGACGCAGTAGTCGCGCACCGCCGTCGTGCCGTACTGCAGGAACAGCTGCACGCGCTCGGGCACCTTCAGCCCGCGCTCCAGTCCCCAGGCCAGCACCGCGTGGTACTGGTCGAAGTCCTCGCGCTTGCCGGCCGTGCAGGAACCGCCGTAGGCGATGTCGACCTGCACGCGCTCACGCACTTCGGACAGCGGCACGCCGTTGCCGGGATCGCCCGGCCGCGCCACCATCGGCGACAGCGCACTGCAGTCGACGCGGATCACCTCGCAGTACGTCGCGCCGGGGTCGCTCTTCATCCACGGCTGCAGCGCGAACGCGACGCCGCGCCGCTCCCGCAGGAAGCGCACCGTCTCCGCATCCGGTGCCACGATGCCCGTCAGCCCGCCGAGCTCCGCCGTCATGTTGGTCAGCGTCGCGCGCTCGTCGGTGGAGAGCGCCGCCAGCGCCGGTCCGGCGAACTCGAACACCTTGCCGACCCCGCCGCCCGCGCGGATGGAAGGAAGCTGCAGCAGGTGCAGCGCCACGTCCTTCGCCGCCACGCCGGGAGGCAGCGCGCCCTGCAGCTCGATGCGCAGCACCTGCGGCACCGTGATGCGGACCGCGCCGGTGACGAAGGCATTCGCCATGTCGGTGGTGCCGACGCCGAACGCGACGCAGCCGAGCGCGCCACTGTGCGGCGTGTGCGAATCGGTGCCCACCACCAGCTGGCCGGGCAGCGCGTAGTGCTCGGCCATCATCGCGTGCGAGATGCCGGCGACGTTGCTGCCGTCGTCCGCGCGCGCCTCGTCCTCGGTCAGCGTGCGGTGCGACCGCAGCCCGTAGTCGGCCACGAAGGCGCGCTGCGCCGCGCACATCGCCCGCATGTTGGGCAGCAGCGGCGTGCCCACGTGCGCCGGGCTTTCGCCGACGTAGGACGTGTGGTCCTCGAAGACGATGATGGACTGCGGATCGCGCAGCGCGAGCGGCCGGCCGAAGGCCGCATGCAGCATGTGCGCCGCCATGCCCGTGTAGTACTCGTGGATGAAGCGCCAGTCGGCCCGCACGAAGGCGCCCTCGCCCCGCTGCGGATCTTGCGCCGTCACCGGCGTGCGCAGCAGGTGGCGGCGCAGGATCTTCTCGAACAGCGTGAGCGGCCGCGCGGAGGCCGCCGCCTCGGCGGGCTGCGCCGAACGCAGGTGCGCCTGCCCGAAGGCGAGCAAGCCGCCGGCCCGCAGGATCGCCGCCGCCAGCGCGTCGCGTCCCGCCACCAGCTCGTCGACGGGGATCGCCTCGCCGCGCTGCAGACGCTCCACCAGCCCGAAGTCCGTCGACGTGAAGAGGCCGATGTTGTCCGCGTTCTGCCGGTAGATGCGCTCGAAGCTCTCGGCGATCACCAGCCGCACGCCGGCCAGCTTCTCCGCCGCCGGGCTGTGCTCGCGCGACGAGCCCTTGCCGTAGCGGCGTCCGGCCACCGTCACCTGGAAGCCCGCCGCCTGCACGGCGCCGACGCCGATCGGCCGCGTGCCGTCCTCGGCGGTGAAGCCGGTATAGGGAAAGCGCGCGAGCGAATCGTCGTAGTGCGACATGATGCGCACGGGCGAGATCTCGTCGGTGGAGACGTCGTCGCGCAGCGCGCCGGCGGCATCGCGCGTGAGATCGCGGCCGGCGAGCTGCGCGCGCACGGCGTCGCCGCTGCGCGCGAGGAACAGGATGCGCGGGGCGGGCCCGAGGTCCAGGCTGGAATTCATGATGGGGCTTGCGCGGCCAGGTAGTCCACCAGCAGCTGCGCCGCCGGTGCGAGCGCCTGGCCCTCGCGATGACAGAGGATGAAACGCCGCTCGGCCCAGGGTTCGGCCAGCGGGACGAGGCGCAGCCCCAGGGACTCGGCGCCGGGCGGCACCACCTCGCGCGGCACCAGGCTGATCGCCAGCCCGGCGCGCACGACGCGCAGCGCCGCCTCGAAGTTGGTCACCACCACGCGGTGGTTGAGCGTGCGGCCGCGCCGCGCCGCATGCCGCTGCAGCATCACCTGCACGGCGCTGTTCACGGGCAGGCTCACGTGCTCGTAGTCGAGCGTCTGCTCGAAGCGCAGCGACTTGCGGCCCTCGAGCGGATGCCCCTGCGGCACGGCCACGCACAAGGTGTCCTTGCGGTAGGGCCGGGTCTGCAGCCCGCCCACGTCGGCGGCGTCCCAGCACACGCCCAGCGAGGCCAGGCCTTCGCGCACGCCGCGCACGATCTCGGGGCTGACGCGCTCCTCCATGTCCACGCGGATCTTGCCGTGCGCGGGCTGGCGCAGGAAGGCGGCGACGTCGTCGGCCAGCGACTCCGTCATCGCCGACACCGAGGCGAGGATGCGCACCTGGCCGCGGCCGCCGGCCACGTAGGCCTCCATGTCGCGCTCGATGCGCTTCGCGCCATCGAGCATGCCGCGCGCGTGCTCCAGCAGCGTCTGCCCCGCGGCCGTGGGCACCACGCCATGGCGCTTGCGCACCAGCAGCGGCGTGCCCACCTGGTGCTCCAGCTGCGCCAGCCGCTTGCTGATCGCCGAGCCGACGATGCTGGCCTTCTCGCCGGCGCGCGCGATGTTGCCCGCCTCGCAGACGGAGACGAACAGGCGCAGGGTGGTGAGGTCGAGGTCGCGCAAGGTGTTCCGGATCGGAACGTCAGCGTTCCGGATTTGAGATGATCTAACGTTCCGGAAATTCTAAACTCACCCCATGCATTCCTCCCCCGTCCCCGCGAGCACCCTGCCGCGCCGGGTGGTGGTGCGGGAGATGGGCCTGCGCGACGGCCTGCAGAGCGTCGCCACCATCGTCCCCACCGCCGCCAAGATCGAATGGATCCGCGACGCCTACGACGCCGGCGAGCGCGAGATCGAGGTCGGCTCCTTCGTCCCGCCCAGGCTGATGCCGCAGCTGGCCGACACGGCCGAAGTGCTGGCCTTCGCGCAGACGCTGCCCGGCCTGCGCGCCACGGTGCTGGTGCCCAACATGAAGGGCGCCGAGCGCGCGATGGATGCGAACGCGGAAATGATGCTGCTGCCGCTGTCGGCCAGCCATGCGCACAGCCTCGCGAACCTGCGCAAGACGCCGGACGAGGTGGTGGCCGAGATCGCCCGCATCCGCGCCGAGCGCGACGCGCGTGGATCGCGCACGCAGATCGAGGTGGGCATCAGCACCGCCTTCGGCTGCACGATCCAGGGCGCGGTCGATCCGCAGGAAGTGGTGCGGCTGGTGCAAGCCGTGCTGGATGCGGGCGTCGACGCGGTCGGCCTCGCCGACACGGTGGGCTATGCCGACCCGGCGATGGTGAGCGCGCTGTTCGAGCGCGTGCTGCGCGTCGCGGGCGACCGCCTCGTGTGCGGCCACTTCCACGACACGCGCGGCCTCGGCCTGGCCAACGTCTACGCGGCGATGCAGCTGGGCATCAGCCGCTTCGATGCCTGCAGCGCCGGCATCGGCGGCTGCCCGCATGCGCCGGGCGCGAGCGGCAACGTGTCCACCGAGGACCTCACCTACATGCTGCACAGCATGGGCATAGCGACCGGCCTGGATTTCGACAAGCTGCTGGCCCTGCGCGCCAAGATCGTGCGCTGGCTGGCAGGCGAGCCCACGCACGGCACCATCTGGAAGGCCGGCCTGCCGAAGACCATGCGCAAGGAGGTGGCCCATGCCTGAGGCCACGCCACCCCAGCCCCTCAAGGGCCTGCGCGTCGTCGAATTCACCCACATGGTGATGGGGCCCACCTGCGGCATGGTGCTCGCCGACCTGGGCGCGGAAGTGATCAAGCTGGAGCCGATCGAGGGCGACCACTCGCGCCGCCTGCTCGGCGCCGGCATCGGCTTCTTCCCCATGTTCAACCGCAACAAGAAGAGCATCGGCATCGACCTGCGCCACCCCGAGGGCGCCGAGCTCGCGCGCAAGCTGTGCGCCAGCGCCGACGTCGTGGCGGAGAACTTCAAGCCGGGCACGATGCAGAAGTACGGCCTGGATTACGCGTCGCTGAGCGAGATCAACCCGAAGCTGATCTACGCCACCTGCAAGGGCTTCCTGCCCGGCCCCTACGACCACCGCACGGCGCTGGACGAGGTGGTGCAGATGATGGCCGGCCTCGCCTACATGACGGGCCGCCCCGGCGACCCGCTGCGCGCCGGCACCAGCGTCAACGACATCATGGGCGGGATGTTCGCCGCCATCGGCGTGCTGGGCGCGCTGATCCAGCGCGGCATCACCGGCCGCGGCATGGAGGTGCAGTCGGCCCTGTACGAGAACAACGTGTTCCTGGTCGGCCAGCACATGCTGCAGTACGCGATCACCGGCAAGCCCGCGGCGCCCATGCCCGCGCGCGACAACCCCTGGGCCGTGTACGACGTGTTCACGGTCAAGGACGGCGAGCAGATCTTCCTGGCCGCCGTGAGCGACGCGCAGTGGGTGAAGTTCTGCGACGTGCTGGGCTTCCCCGAGCTGAAGGCCGACCCGGAGTACGCCACCAACAACCACCGCGTGCAGCAGCGCCCGCGTCTGCTGCAGGACCTGCGCGAGCGCCTGCGGCATCGCGACGCGGCGGAACTGGCATCGCTGATGGAGAAGGCGGGGCTGCCTTTCGCGCCGATCCGGCGCCCGGAAGAGCTGTACGATGACGAGCACCTGCTCGCCACCGGCGGACTCGCCGACGTGCGCCTGCCCGACGGCGCCAAGGCCGGCGAGACGGTCAAGACCACCCTGCTGCCCTTCACCCTCGCTGGCGAACGCCTCGGCGTGCGCCTCGACCCGCCGAGCCTCGGCGCGCACAGCCAGGAATTGCTGCAGTCGCTCGGCCTCAGCCCCGACCAGATCGAGAACCTGAGGGCGCGCGCCGTGGTGGCCTGAATTTTTTTCACCCTTTCCCGTTGGAGACAAGAATGAAGCAAAGCATCCTCACGCGCCGCCAGGTCCTGGCCGGCGCAGCGGCCGCCGGCGTGGCCGCCAGCCTGCCGTTCGCCGCGCAGGCGCAGTCGACCATCCGGTTCGTGCTGCCCAACGCCACCGGCTCCGGCATCGACGCGATCACGCGCTCCGCCGCCCCGGCCCTGAGCAAGGCGCTCAACGGCTCGGTTGTGGTGGAGAACCAGCCCGGCGCCGGCGGCGTGCTGGGCCTGCAGACGCTGGCGCGCTCGGCGCCGGACGGCAACACGCTGTCCTTCGTGTCGAACAACGTCGTGATCTTCCCCAGCGTGCTGAAGAGCCTGCCCTTCGACATGCCCGGCGACTTCACGCCGATCGCGGTCGTCGGCGCCACGCCGATGGTGCTGGTGGTGAACCCGTCGAGGATGCCGGCCAACAACGCGAAGGAGTTCTTCGCGCTGCTGAAGGCCAAGCCGGGCAACTACAACTTCGGCTCCGGCGGCAGCGGCACCATCCTGCACCTCGCCACCGAACTGGTGATGGAAGCGGCCGGCACGAAGGCCGTGCACGTCCCCTACAAGGGCGTGGGCCCGATGGTGGGCGACCTGCTGGGCGGCCAGATCGATTTCGCCACCGCGGCGCTGCCGAGCGTGCAGTCGCAGATCAAGGCCGGCATGCTCAAGCCGATCGGCACGCTCGCGCCGCAGCGCACGCCGGCCGCGCCGGAGATCATGACCTTCGCCGAGCAGGGCCTGAAGGACTTCTCGGTGGAAGCCTGGTTCGCGCTGATCGGGCCCAAGGGTATGAGCCCCGCGGCGGTGAAGAAGGCGCACGACGGCGTCGTGGCGGCGTTCAACGATCCGGCGGTGAAGGAAGCCCAGGCGAAGATGGGCAACACCATCCGCATCAGCACGCCGGAAGAGGCGGAACACGCGTTCCGCAGCGAACTGGCGAAGTATGCGGCGCTGGTGAAGAAGGTCGGGCTGCAGCCGCAGTAAGGCGGGATCGGACAGCCGGACGCAGAGGTCGCAAAGGATTCGCAGAAGTCGCAAAAGAACAGCCATGAAAAGGAGGAACCCTCTCCTCCTGTTCCATGGTTCTCTTTTGCGACCTTTGCGTCATCTTTGCGACCTCTGCGTCCGGGTGTCCGCTTTGGTTTCCGGTCAGCGCGCCAGCGTCGACGCCCCGAACAAGCTCGTGATGAACTCCACCGCCAGTTCCGCGGTGCGATTGCGCACGTCCAGCGCCGGGTTGATCTCCACCACATCGAGCGATCGCAGTCGCCCCGTGTCCGCGATCATCTCCATGCACAGCTGCATCTCGCGGTAGGTCGGCCCGCCGCGCACGCCGGTGCCCACGCCCGGCGCTTCCATCGGGTCGAGGCAGTCCAAGTCGAAGCTCACGTGGATGTGCGTGTCCTCGTCCACGTCCTGCAGCACCTCCGTCATCGTGTAGCGCATGCCGTGCTCGTCGAGGTGCCGCATGTCGAACACCTGCAGGCCCAGCAGGCGGATCGCCTGCTTCTCCTCGGCGTCGACGCTGCGGATGCCGATGAAGTCGATGCTCGCCGCGTCCAGCGCCGCGCGTTCGCCGCTCCAGCCCACCAGGTCCTCGGGGCCGTGGCCCAGCAGGCAGGCAACGGGCATGCCGTGGATGTTGCCGCTGGGGCTGATCGCCTCGGTGTTGACGTCGGTGTGCGCGTCGAGCCAGATCACGCGCAGGTTCTTGCGCTCCTCGCGGCACTGCCGCGCCACGGCGCTGATCGAGCCGATGGCCAGGCAGTGATCGCCGCCCATCAGCAGCGGCACGTGGCCCATCGCGAGTGAAGTCGACACCGCGTCGAACACGGCGCGGTTCCACGCCACGACTTCAGGCAGGTGGCGGATGCCGTTGGCCGGCGGATTCCAGGGGTTGGGCGGGCCCGCGAGGTTGCCGCGGTCGATCACGTCGAAGCCGTGGCCGCGCAGCGCCTCGGCGATGCCGGCCACGCGCAGCGCATCCGGGCCCATGCCGGCGCCGCGGACGCTCGCACCGACGTCCGTCGGCGCACCGATGAGGCTCACTGTCGTCATGGTCGCTGCGTGCATTGTGGCCCATACCGCGCGGCAGCCGGGCCGATTGCTACAGGATGCATCCGCGAGCACCAAGGCCGCGTTCGTCTCCGGAGAATGGGCCGGACGCATGAAACCAAGGGAGTAACGAATGCTGGCGATGGACTACCGCGGGCCCTACCGCGTGCGCACGACCCACAAGGCAGAGCCGGAGATCGAGCACCCCAACGATGCCATCGTGCGCGTGACGCGCTCGTGCATCTGCGGCTCGGACCTGCACCTCTACCATGGCCTCGTGCCCGACACGCGCGTGGGCAGCACCTTCGGGCACGAGTTCACCGGCATCGTCGAGGAGGTCGGCCCCTCGGTGCAGAACCTCAAGGTCGGCGACCGCGTGCTGGTGCCCTTCAACATCTTCTGCGGCAGTTGTTTCTTCTGCAAGAAGGAACTGTTCTCCAACTGCCACAACGTCAACCCGGAAGCGACGGCCGTGGGCGGTATCTACGGCTACTCGCATACCACGGGCGGCTACGCCGGCGGCCAGGCCGAGTACGTGCGCGTGCCCATGGCCGACGTCGGCCCGACCGTGCTGCCGGCCGACCTGGACCTGGACGACGCGGTGCTGCTCACCGACGTGTTCCCCACCGGCTACCAGGCGGCGGAGATGGGCGGCATCCAGGAAGGCGACACGGTCGTCGTGTTCGGCGCCGGGCCCGTCGGCCTGATGGCCGCGAAGTCGGCGTGGCTGCTCGGCGCCGGCCGCGTGATCGTGGTGGACCACCTCGAGTACCGTCTCGAGTTCGCGCGCAGCTGGGCGCCCTGCGAGATCGTCAACTTCAAGGAAGTGGACGACATGGCGATCCACATCAAGAGCATGACGGACTGGCTGGGCGCCGACGTCTGCATCGACTGCGTGGGCGCAGAGGCCGCGGGCAACGCGCTGCAGCGCCTGACCGGCGTGCGGCTGAAGATGCAGGCCGGCGCCGCCACCGTGCTGCACTGGGCGATCAACTCGGCGCGCAAGGGCGGCACCATCTCCATCGTCGGCGTGTATGGGCCGACCTTCAACTTCGTGCCGATCGGCAACGCGCTGAACAAGGGCCTGACGATGCGCATGAACCAGGCGAGCGTGAAACGCCACCTGCCGCGCCTGATCGAGCACGTGCAGGCCGGGCGCGTGAAGCCGAGCGAGATCATCACCCACCGCTTCGGGCTGGAAGACATCGCCGACGCGTACCACATCTTCTCGAGCAAGCTGGACAACTGCATCAAGCCGGTGCTGGTGCCGCGCTCGGCGATGCACTGAACGGAGGCGGGCATGAGCAACCATCCGGAAGACGCGACCATCTACGTCGAGAAGACCGACCCGCAGGAGCAGCGCCGCCGCCCGCCCTCGGGCATCAACGGCTGGGGCGCCGACCTCGACCCGCAGGCCCGCCCCGCCGTGCCGATGGAGCGCACGCCGCCGCGCCTGCACAACGTGCACTGGGACGCCCCGGAAGCGCAGCGCCGCACCGTCAAGGTGTTCCACTCCACCGAGCGCCCCGGCCTCACGCCGGTCTTCGGCACCACGGTGCCGCCCTCGGGCCTGTCGGGAATGATCCGCGCCGGCGCCTTCCGCTTCAGCGAGAACGACCTGCGCCACTGGCTGATGCTGCTCTTCGCCGACCGCGTGAACGTGGTGGAAGGGATCATCGACGACCTCGCGCGCGGCCACGTGCCCAACCTGTTCCGCGAGATGGGCGGGCCGGCCGAGTGGCGCTACAACCGCCAGGGCTTCCTGCGCAAGGCGGCCATCGGCGGTGCCGTCGTGGCCGTGCTGCTCTACGCCAACAGCCGCCGCCGGCGGCGCTGACATTCACGAAGGGGAACCATGGAAGCCACCACCATCGGCATGAACCGCACCGGCGCGAAGCTCTCGCCGGCCGGCACCGAGGCCATGAACCAGGCCACCAACGAACTCGCGCCGCCGGGACCCATCGACACCGGCGCCACCGAGGCCGAGCGCCTGGTCTACATTAACGAAGCGGAGGCCGTCGGCTCCATCCCGCCGCCGGCCTCGATGAAGGGCCTGCTGAAAGCGGGCGTCGCCAAGCTGAAAGGCGCGCAGCCCAGCATCTTCTTCGACAAGATCGGCGAGCGCATCGCCTTCGAGCGCGCCGGCGTGCGCCTGTACGACGCGCTGCTGCTGAAGTACCAGGGCGTGGAGCAGATCGGCGACGAGCTGCTGCCGCCCGCCGAAACCGTGCTCGACTTCTCTTTCGAAGGCATGCACGCGCTCGCGCCCGTGGGCGGCGAGAGCCCCGTCGAAACGATGCAACGCATCCGCAGCGAGGAGCTCGCGCACTTCCACATGCTGTGCCAGTGCATGGAGCAGCTCGGGGGCGACCCCACGGCCATGACGCCCTGCGCCGACGTGACGGCCACCGCATCCATGGGCATCGTGCAGGTGCTCACCGACCCGCGCACGACGCTGGCGCAGTGCCTCAACGCGATGCTCACCGCCGAACTGACCGACAACGCCGGCTGGGAACTGCTGATCTCGCTGGCCGAGGACGCGGGCCAGCCGGAACTGGCCGGCCGCTTCCTGGGCGCGCTGGCACAGGAACAGGAACACCTGGCCATCGTCAAGGGCTGGCTCACCGCGCTGGTCTCGCAGGGCGCCGGCACCGAGGCCGTCTGAGGAGGAACGAACATGGTCAACCTGCTGAAGGACAAGGGCACGCCGCTGGCGAAACAGAAACTCTCCTGGAAGGACATGGTCGGCAAGCCGATCAGCAAGCTGGACGACGACGCCTTCACCCGCGTGCGCATCATCCTGATGAACGGGCTGGAGCTCGACGCGCTGCGCACGAAACAGGTGGCGATCCGCTGCAACCGCGAGGCGCGCGTGCCGCTCGCGCAGGTGATGCGCGTGGAGCAGCACCAGGCCACGACGATCAACTGGCTGATCGGCGCCGACCACTCGCCCATCGAGACGACCATCGGCTACGAGCAGACGGCGATCGAGGTGACGGCCTCGGTGGCGCAGCTGGAACCGGACGACTACATGGCGCAGGCCTACCGCTACGCGCTGCTGGAGGACTTCGACCACCTGTACCGCTACAGCGCGCTGCTGGACCGGCTGGAAGGCAAGGACGCCAACAACATCACCCAGGGCTACACCGACATCGTGCCGGCCCGCGCGACGCTCTTCCACCACCGCGCGCCGGAGCACGACCTGGTGGAGCCCTACGGCCCCGACGCGGCGCTCGCCACCAAGCTGCACGCGCTGACGCTCACCGGCGGCGAGTACCAGACGCACGACTACTACATGAACATCGGCCCGATCTTCGCGGACCCGGTGGCGCGCCAGCTCTACGCCGAGATCGCCTCGGTGGAGTCGCAGCACATCACGCACTACGGCTCGATGCTGAACCCGGACGAGAGCGTGCTGGAAAAGCTGGTGATCGCGGAAGCCTGCGAGGTGTGGAACTACGCCGGCGCGCTGGCGCAGGAAACCAACCCGCGCGTGAAGGCGATCTGGGAACGCTTCCTGGACTACGAGCTGGGCCACCTGCAGGCGGCCATGCAATTGTTCAAGGACATCGAGCGCCGCGACCCGGCGGAGCTGCTGGGCAACGGCGCCCTGCCGCCGTTCATCCAGTTCGAGAGCCAGCGCGAGTTCGTTCGCCAGGTGGTCGAGACCGAGACGCAGATGCGGAAGAACGGTACGCGCTTCGTGGACGAGGCGGAGGAAGGCAAGAGCTCGCTGGCGTATCGACAGGCAGTGAATGCGAAGGGGTCTCCGTCGGAGGCTGTGGCGGAGACGTATAGCTGGACGCCGGGGACGGAGTTGATGCGGATGGGGGTGGAGGAGGAGGCCTAGAGCACCTTGTCGTCCAGCCTTCCTTGTCATCCCCCTCCCTTGTCATCCCGGCGAAAGCCGGGATCCATGTCTCCAGGAAGCGCCGCACCCGCGGCGCTTCTCACATCAAGGCTTCAAATCCTGCGCGACGGACTCCCCGATCTGCGCCGCCGCTTCGCTCAGCACCCCGGCCGTCCTGGCCGGATCCGCCATCAGCTGGTCGAAGTTGGCGAACCCCGCCTTCGCCGGCCGCATCTTCCACCCTTCCTGCTTGGGCGCCCAGCCCGTCCCGTGGTATCCCCGGTACACCTGCTCCTTCCTGTCCTTGCCGAGGAGCGTGACGACCGCCGTGACCGTCGGCGTGTAGTCGCTCAGCGCACCGGTGGCGATGAAGCCGACGATCGTCGGCGCCACCACGAGCACTGCGTCGGCGTCCGAGTGGATCTGCGCGAAATCGAGCCTGTAGTTCCCATCCTTCTCCTGCCAGGGAGCCTCTTCCACCTTGGCGGTGAATCCCCTGCGCGAGAGCTGGGTGGCGATGCTGTCGGCCAGCGCGCCGGACGTGGGCGTGGCGTTCTTCTCCTTCATGGCCTTGGTCAGCCGCTCCTGCTTGTTCTGCTGGTCCGCGGCCGCGATGGCGCCGCCGATGAGGCCAAAGGCCATGCCCGGATGGCCGAAGTTCATGACGGTGTAGGTCTTCGGCTCGGGCGAGCGGATCACCGCGATGGTCTTGACGCTGGCGATGGCGGACGGGGCGGCGTCGATCTTGGGGACCGGCGCGGCGCATCCGGCGAGGAGCGCCATGACGAAGGCCAGGACGAGAAGCTTGATGGAAACGCGCATGCGGACTCCCTGAAGATGAGTGGCCGTATTGAGCCACTCAGGTGCTGTGGGTCGCACCCTCAAGTCGAACGAGATTGACGGGGGCAGAGCCGCCAGGCGACGCCGATGACTTCCGCGGGCTGCGTCGTTGTTCTGCAACCCACTTCGCTCTCTACGGAAAGGTCGGTGGGCACTCTCCGGGAGCGCCTTTACACCGCACCGGCACGCTCCTCGCCAGATTCCGCCGGCGCGAGCAGCAGCCGGGCGGAGATCGCATGGGCTTTCGCGACCAGGATCACTCCCGCCAACAGTTGAACCACCCCGGCGATCCCGTCGAGATGTCGCGAGGCCTCCAGGCTGGAAAGCGGTGCGCCGCCCGCAATCCAGAACGAGGCCAGGGAAACGTACGCCGAGAGCGGCGGAAGGGCGCGCAGGACAATGACCGCCAGGCCGAGAACCACGCACGCCACGACGACGACCTGTTCCGCCGGCAGCCGCAGCTTGTCTTCGAATCTCGTACGCGGAACCAGCTGGTGGGCGATGGACATGGGGAACAACCACATGAGCAAAGCTCCGACCAGGTAGATCGAGGCGATGAAGTACGGCACCCAGGTCGGCGCCGGTGAGCCCGAGGCCTTCATGGCCTGGGCAATTCCCAGGGCCTGGATCGCAGTGAGCCCGAGCCATATGGAAAAGAGGCGAGCCGCGAGTGCGACCACTTGTTGCGGTGTCATGGTTTTCGTGCTCCCCCGAACAGGATCGTGGTGCTGCAGTATGCGCATGAAGCCATGACGCCACCTCATCATGCAAACGACCCGGGAATGTAAGCGCGCAGGCGGTGGGGCGCGCCTCCTGCGATTGGGGGAGATGCGGTGTCCCACTGCCATGTCAGGTGTCAGTGGTGACCTCATCCCACTCCTGACCCATGTAGCCAATCAGCCAGTTCAAGGCGTAGTGCCGCTCCAGCACCACTCCCGGTTCGAGGCCCGCAGGCGAAGACCGGCCACGAATGCGAGCATCCACGACGGCCCAGTGGTATCGGTAGATCCGGTCCGCCTGATCCAGGATTTCTCCCAATGACCTTAGTCTTGCATCTCCAACAAAGGATCTGGCGGATCGCTCCTGCATGACGCGAAGTGCTCGCGCTACCTCGCAGATGGCTGTGGGCTTGGACAATCGTTCGACGTAGCCGAGCGCCCAAAGCAACGCCCACGCAGCCTCGTATCTCCAGGAGAACTGGACGCGGTCATGCTGCGAAGGCGCGTCTGACTTGAAGAAGGCACGCTCCTTCGGAGTGAAGAACGGGGAAACGCCGTACGCCGATGCGACCCGCTCCACGACAGCTTGCTCGAGCCCCTCGGCCTTCACGGCGACCACCAGCAAGCAGAGCGCCCTCTGTGCAACCTCTTCCTTGGTTCGCCGCCTGACCTCGCTCTCGGTCTCGATGACGGGCAGATACTCATTGATCGGCACGCTCTCCGATTGGAGGACGGCCTCGGAGCGAGCGCGCCGCTGGAGTGCCTCGGGGGAAGGTTGCTGCTCCATTCGTTTGATTCGCCTCTTGCGTTCTTCAATGGTGGGCGCGGAGTGTGCGAAGCCGATCACTCCGGCCAACACGGTGGTCAGGAGGACACGGCGACGGCCATGTTGAAACGGGATAGTTGTCTCGCTAATTCGCAACCTCTACACGGCCATCTGCCCACACCTTCAGGACCAGCGGAGTCAGCTTGTACGGCTGGCGGCCATTGAACCGCGCCGGCTTTCCCGGAGGCTCCTACACTTGAGACGGAGCCATGAGAAAGTCAAAGAAGTTTTCCCCCGAG
>NZ_JBUDXE010000014.1:0-90274 GCF_054956735.1 Ramlibacter sp. bp-362 | reverse complement strand
GGCGGCCTTTGTCTTGCGTGGCACTCATGCTCCTTGTCGACATGTTATGCCTCACACACGGAATTTCTGACACCCTCGCACTTCCGCCACAATGTCCGCGAACTGCGCCGTCGCCACGGCCTCACTTGCTCCGTACGGAAAGCGAACTCCGAATGAAATCTGCAGGTTGGCCTGCCGGTTGTGCATGGAATCGAAGGCTGCCTTGCTCCACTCGGCCTGCGCAACGATTTTTCCACCGCCTCTGATGGTCCTGGGGTCGAAGACGAGCTCTGCGTCGTAAACGGAGGGGGCAGCCCTTCCTCGCGGCCAGTGCCGCTGCACCACCTCCACATATGGCTTGGCACCCGCATCGCGCAGGAGGACAGGTTGTACCGCGTCCAAGTATGCGTCCAGTCCGTCCTGGAATTCTCCAAGAGTGGCGCCGATAAGCAAACGGCGCGTTGGCGCGGATACCTGATCAGGGATCGTCAATTGCGCGACTGCCTCCGTACTTCTGATTCCGACGGTCAAGTGCGGCGCTTTGGTGAAATTTTCGCCTTCTGCGGCAAGGGGCAGCATGTCCCAGACCGAGAAGCTGGCCTTCCCTTTGATTGCCCCTCGGCCCTTGCGCCCGACGTTCACACCTAAAGCCCTGCTCAGTTCGGCCCTGGCCCGCAAGTCCTCCATCAGGAGCCTGAGCAGCCGCTTTGCCTCTGCGTACGAGTATGGCTCTGTGGCGCTGAACGGGATTCCGGTGAAAGTAGTGAGTGCGCCGTTCAATCCCTTCTCCTCATCGACAAGCCGCTGCTCTACGAGCTCAAGGTATGCCGCGAGCTTCTCTGCCCAGGGCTCGCGTCTCGCCGCCACGGCCCACTGGTAAACGGCCGTCCAACGAATACAGTCGAAAACTGACTGCACTTGTCCGGGGGTGTATCCACCGAGATCAAAACGACCTTCGCGTGGGCGTACCCTCGCGCCTCGCGCTCATGGGCTTTCAGTTGAGCCAGGGAGATGGCGTGCTGGATCTTGCACTCGACAACCAGCGCCCAATCCGCACCGTCGTCAATCCAGATGTCAGGCAAACCCCGCTTTTCCGCCTCTTCCTCACTCACCTCCCGGTGAAGTCCGGGGCGGTGCTGGATGGACACGCGAGGTGTGGCGCCCTTCGGCACCGGGTGGCCTGCGAGTCGACAGAACGAGAGCAAGAGGGACGGACTTTCGTGAAGAGTCGTGGCCAGCGCGTGCGTAACGCGGTTCTCCACCTGCTCGTACTGATGAAAGACGTTTCTCATGACCTCAGTGCTCTCGCCGCCGGCAAGTATCGCAGCGGACCGAGCGCTCGCGAAGGTGCCGCCCGTTGCCAGCGTCACTCGTGACGACCTGTCGGCGGATCCTGAATCAGGCACAGACGTCTGCTTCCGGCCATTCGCGCTCGCCCGATGTGCCTGTCGGTCCAATGATCGGCGTTCGGCGACCGATGTCATTTGCACCGCCTGCCCTGACCGACCGCCCCCAGTCTGGAACGGTCAATCACCGACGCTTGGATCTGGCCTGAAGGAAACCACCGACGTACCAGCAGCGTGACCCCTGCTCCCGACCCGAAGCAGGCGTCCCTTTTCCGCCCAAGCCGGCCCGATCAGGGCAGCAGGGTGAAGCCCGATTCGAAGCGCGTCTTCCCCGACGATGCCAACACCATCTGCAGAAAGCCGATCGCCTCCAGTTGCCTCGAGCGCTGCAGAGGGCCGACGTCGACTGCGCGAAGTCCCGCCGCCCTGAGGATTTCCGCGAGTGCAATCTTTCCCTCGGCGTCGTCTCCGGCGAACAGGACCGTTGTCGCCGTGGTGCCATTCGTGCGGGTAATGAGCGTGTCCGCGAGATTCGCGTTGAACGCCTTCAGGACGGCGACGTCCCCGGGAAGCTGCTTCGCGAGTTCAAGCGCAGTGGAGGTGCCCACCAGGGCCTCCGGTTGCTCGTACGTGGTGAAATCGATGGTGTTGCTGATGTCGATGACGACCTTGCCGCCGAGCCTGTCCCGATAATGCTTCAGTATGTTCGGGTAGGCGCCATACGGGACGGCGAGGACGACCAGTTCCCCGGTCAGATCCTCGCCCAGTGCCGCATACCTGGCGCCAGGGAGATCCTTGTTCGGCCTGGCGCTGCGATTCACGATCTGGATATCCGCGCCCGCGAGTGCCGCGATGTTCGCGATCGCCGAACCCATCTTGCCGCTGCCGATGATGCTGATCGAAGTCATATGGATCAAACCCTCTTGAATCGTTCGAGTGCCTTCTCAGCCACTTTGAGCGCGTCGTAGTCGAAGACTGCCGCCCTGCGGAAGTCGCGTCCCGAAGCGAGGTCGGCGTCGCGCTTCCTGGTGTTCGTGAATTGCAATTGCGAATCGAACATGGCGCCGGCCCTGCGTGAACCCACCTGCAGGATCGTCGCGCGCTGCATGCGGACGGCGGTGTAGCGCCTGAAGGCTTCCGGGATGTCACGGGCACTTTCGGCCTGCTTCAGGAAGAAGGCCAGCGTGATGCAGTCCTCGAACGCCTGGTTCACCCCCTGGCCCTGGTGCGGGACCATGGTATGCGCTGCGTCCCCCAGCAGCGCGATGGGCCCACGCGACCAATTGGTGAGGGGGTCGATGTCGAACAGGCCCCACCAGAAGGTCTCCTTGATCGCCGAGATGAACCGGTGGACCCTCGGATCCCAGGCCTGGCGGCTGAATTCGGTCTTGATTTCCTCCACGTCCGCGGGCCCGGACCAAGGTCCCTTCAGCGGCCTGTCGCTGGGCACGCAGGCGACGTAGTTGTACAGCTTGTGTTGCTGCAATGGATAGGTCATCAGGTGCCGGTCATTGCCCATCCACGTCTGGCTGATCCTGTTCCAGTCCTTGGGGAGGTCGGAGGCATCGATCACGCCCCGGTACGCCATGAATCCGGAGTAGACGAACCGGGTGGGTTGTCCGACGGCCTTGCGCACCACCGAGCGGATCCCGTCGGCGCCTATGACCGCATCGAAGTCTTCCTGCCTGCCGTTTTCGAAGTGGACGCGGACGCCTGGATCGAGCATTTCGACCGACTTCGCGCGATGGTGGAGCCGGATCGCCTCCGGATCCACCGCTTGCACCAGGATGTCGATCATGTCCGGCCTGTACATGCCGATGTTCTGGTACTTCTTCGCTGTGTCTTCCCAGGCTGCGTCGGTGATCAGGTTGCCCATGGCGTCCAGGTAGACGCCGTGTCCATCCGGGATCGCTCCCGCGCGCTGCATCGGCTCGAGCAGCCCCAGCTCGTCGAGGACACGACTGCCATTGGGCGCAATGGTGACCCCCGCTCCCACCTCGTCGTGCTTGTGCGATTGCTCGAACACGGTGGCGTCGATCCCCGCGATCTTCTTCAGTGCGATCGCCGCGGAGAGCCCGCCCAAGCCTCCACCAATGATGCCAATCCTCGTCGACTTGCCTAGCATTCGGGCTCCTTCACTGATTCAAACCACGGCCAGCAGGCGATTCTAGGAGTCGCGCACTGACCGGGAAACCGGCTCTGGACAGACACACAGTTCCGATTCCTGGACAATCGTCGTCGCGAAGTCGCTACGGGTATTCACCCGTGCCCCCACCCTCCCGCTCCCGCCACCATCCTCCCGCGGCCCCCCAGCCGCACCCCCCAAACCCGAGCGGCGCCCCAGCCGCCGCAGGAGGAGACAAGATGAAGCGCATCCCCACGTGGGCGGCCGCGTTGCCGCTGTTCCTCTCGTCCCTGCTCGTCGCCTGCGGCGGCGGTGGCGGATCGCCGGGCGCGAGCTCCGTGCAATCCGCGCAGCAATCGGCCGCGCCGGTCGGGCGCGCCACCGGGCAGCAGCCGCAGGTGTCCCTGGAAGGCCTGGACTTCTGGGTCGGTGAACAAGGCCCTTCCGGAGAGACGGCGTACAGCGGTCCGCAGCAGCACCCCTTCGTCTGCCGCACGCTGGAGTCCAACCTGGGCCAGCCCGAAGTGGACAACCAGGACGGCATCGGGCAGCCGGTCTTCCAGCAAGCCGGCAACATCCACAGCCCCATCGTCGGCTACAGCAAGACCTGCGGCGTGAAGACGCGGCTGGCCTACTTCTATTTCGACGGGCAGGACTTCCGCCCCTTCGATCCCGCCACGCAGTTCACGACGCCACCCGCCAACATGAAGATGACGCTGGTGAACGGCGTTCCCAAGCCGTTCGTGATCCGGGTGGAGGCGGGCACCATCAACCGCTTCGCCTACGCGATCGCCATGCTGGCGCCGCAGCCCGAACAGACGGCCACGCCGCAGGCCCTGGACAACACCGCCTGGAACCGCAAGCTGATCTACTACATGCGCGGTGGCGTCGGCATCGGCCACCAGCAGGGCACGGCCATGTTCACCGGCGGCCTGTGGAGCGAGGAACGGGCCCTGGTGCCCGCGCTGCTGGCGCAGGGCTACGCGGTCGCATCGTCGTCCGGCAACGAGACCGGCGTGCACTACAACCTGCGGCTCGGCGGCGAGACCGCGGTGATGGTCAAGGAGCACTTCGTCCGCACCTACGGCGCGCCGAAGTACACCGTGTCGCTGGGCGGCTCCGGCGGCGCGATCCAGCAATACGTCTACGCGCAGAACCACAGGGGCCTGTTCGATGCCGGCATCCCCATCCAGTCCTATCCCGACATGGTGTCCCAGACCATCCACGTGGCGGACTGCAACCTGCTGGAGCAGTACTTCCTGGAGGAGACGCTCACGAACCCGGCGACACCCTGGAAGGTGTGGAGCAAGCGTTCGCTGGTCGAAGGCCTCGCCGCCAGCGACACCGAGATCAACCCGCTCACCGGAACGCCCGGTTCGTCGGAGTGCATCAAGGGGTGGTTCACCGCCGCGCCGGGCGTGCTGAATCCCCACTTCCAGGATCCGAGGTTCTTCCAGCTGGCCAGCAGCCTGTACGGCTGGGACCTCTCGAAGTTCGCGGACGTGAAGTGGACGCACTGGAACGACCTGGCCAACATCTACGGCACCGATGCCCGGGGCTACGCACCCATTCCCTTCGACAACGTCGGCGTGCAGTACGGCCTGGCCGCGCTGAAGAACGGCGACATCGATGCCGCCGAGTTCCTGCGGATCAACGCCTGCGCCGGCAGCTGGAAGGAGCAGCCCGACTTCGTGCAATGGGACACCGCGCATGACCCCTTCGATGCGCGCAACATGAACCGCAGCGCCACCTGCCGCACGGACCCGAACGCGCCGTCGCCGCGCCGTGCCGGCGACCTGCAGGCCATGCGGGCCGCGTACAGCTCGGGGCACATCTTCACCGGCAAGACGCTGGACATCCCGATGATCGACCTGCGTCCCTACCTGGATCCCAAGCTGGACATGCACAACGCCCGGCAGTCCTTCTCGGTGCGGGCGCGCCTGCAGGCCAAGGGCGGACAGAACTGGAAGCGGCAGGTCATCTGGTTCACCGACAGCCCGGCCGACCTGGCCGGCCGCCTGGCCCAGGCGCTCGCCGTCCTCGACAAGTACCTGGCCGACGCACCGGAGACCGACGCGCAGCGCGCGGGCATCGGCTTCGTCGACCAGTGCTTCGGCCCCGGCGGAACGCCGATCGCGGCGGGCGACGGCGTGTGGGCGGGCGTGCTCGACACGGCGCCCAAGGGCGCCTGCGCGCAGGCCTACCCCATCCACTCCAGCTCGCGCATGGTGGCCGGCGACTCGTTCCGTGGCGACATGTTCAAGTGCGCGCTGAAGCCGTTGGACGTGGCCATGGCCGACGGCACCTACGGCAACGCCGGCTTCACCGCCGCGCAGATGCAGTGGCTGGCGAAGATCTTCCCGGACGGCGTGTGCGACTACAAGCGGCCGGACGAAGGGCGCGCGCCCGGCTTCTAGTCACCGGGCGCCCGGACGCCCCAGGAAGGGCCCGAGTTCCCGCAGCGTGGCCTGCGGGTCTTCTTCCTGGGGCACATGCCCCAGCGCCTGCAGCACGACCAGCCTGGCGCCGGGGATGTCCCGCGCGAAACGCTCGCCCGCCTCCAGCGGCACCAGGCGGTCGCGGCCGCCCCAGAGGATCAGCGTGGGCGCCTGGATCCTGGCCAGCAATGCGACGTTGCCCGTGTAGCCCTGCTCGAACCGGCGCCCCAGGGCCTGGCGGTTCCCTTCGCGCAAGGTCATCGCGGCATAGAGGTCCACCAGTTCCGGCGTGACCCGGGCCGGATCACCATAGACGTTGCGCACGCTGCTTTCCACCACGCCGCGCGGCAGGGTGCGTTGCATGAGCCAGCGCAGCCCGGGCGTGTTCGCGATGCGGAAGCCGATCGGCAGCGAGGGCGCGTTCTTCAGCGATTCCGGCGGATAGCCGCTCGCGTCGACGAGCACCAGGCGGGCCACCCGTTCCGGATGCCTTGCCGCGAACGTCCACGCGATCTGCCCGCCCAGCGAATTGCCCGCCAGCACGACGCGCTGCAAGCGCAGCGTGTCCAGCATCGCCGCCACGAAGGCGACGTAGGCATCCATCGAATAGTCGTTGCGCGGGCTCGGTCCCGTGAGCGCGAAACCCGGCAGGTCGAAGCGCACCACGCGCCGCGTCGCGCGCAGCTCGCGCGCCCACCCTTCCCAGGTGTGCAGGCTCGCCGAGGTTCCGTGCAGCAGGACGATGGGTTCGGCATCGTCGCGCGGTCCCTCGTCGCGGTAGTGCACCTGCATGCCCTGCACGGCGACGAACTTCGACGGTGGCGGCGCCCAGCGTTCCTTCAGCCGGGCGACGGGAACATCGGGCGCCCAGGACAGGGCGATGCCCGCACCGGCCAGCAACACCAGCAGGCAGGCGACGGTGAGCAGGACCCGGCGCAGCTTCAGCTTCATGACCGCGAATGTACCCAGGGCGTCGCGCGATTTTCCTCCTGTGTAGCATCGTGCCGTGAATTTCCTCCTGACCCTCACCCTGACCTTGGCCGCCTGCTGCTGGATCGCCAAGGCGAGGATGCAGCAACAGCGCATCGCCCTCCTCGCCCGTTTTCTCTCCCGCTACAGCATCGAGAAGAACATCGAGACCGTGACCCAGGGCTACCTGCGCGCCCTGGGCGAATCGGACCCCGGCCGGCGCGAGCAGGTGTGGAACGTGCTGCGCGGCAACGAGCAGGCGTTGTGCAGCCAGGTGCGCCAGTTCGCGAGCGACTTCGCGGCGGCCGATCCGGCGGCAACGCGCGTAAGCAGGCTGCCGGTCTGGCTGCCGTTCGCGTTCTCCTTCGCCGGCTCCTTCGACATGCGCGAGGGCCTTGGCGTGCACGCGCGCGGCATCTGCCGTGCGATCGAGGCGGAAAGCGGCGCTTCGGCGAAGGACCGCGCCTTCGCGATCTCGGCCGAGTTGTTCCTGCTGCAGCACACCTGCCACTGGTTCTGCCGGTCCAAGGCGGTCGCCTCGGGGCGCATGCTCGCCCGCCACAAGACCTCGTACGAGCAGTTGCTGGCGGCGGTGCTGCCGCAGACGCGGTCGGACTACTTGCGGCTGGTGTCGCCCGCGACCGGTCTTCGTTGATCCTGCTTCGTGTCGGAGGGCTGTCGTGACGATCAGGAAACCGGGGCGAATCGTGGGCGGCTGCAGCCATCCACATCGATCTTCTCGAAGAACATGGCATGCGGCCGGACCCACAGCCCACCCTCGCCGTACAGCGCGCGGTACAGCACCATCGCTTCCAGCGTCTCGCTGTGGCGGACCACGCCGAGCACTTCGTACTCCCCACCCTTGTAGTGACGATAACGGCCGGTGACGACCGGCGGCAACGGATAGCGATCGCTCATGCGCCGCAATTTAACAGTGCTTTTCCTGCTGACGCTCGCCCCAGTGGCATGGTCGGCATCGTCCGCGCCGCCGTTCGACGTGGCCTACCGCGCCTGGGACATCGTGACCGAACTCGCCCGCGTCAACGCAAACCCCGCCATCAGCGGCGAGTGCGGCAAGTCGTTCCGCCCGTTCGTCATCCCGACCCTGCGCCGGCAGACGCGGCAGCAGGAGGACGTTGCGGCAGCGGCGTGCGTGGCCGCTGCGCGGTCCGCGTGCGTGAACACGAGCCTGCGCATTCCGGCAGAAACTGCGCTCAAGTGCCGGGAGTTCAGGTAGGGCCTCGTCGCGGAGACGAGGCAAAATCCGGGTTGCCCATGTCCATTTCCTTGCCTCATCCCGGGCGCCTCGATCCGCTCTCCGAGCAGTCGATCGCGGTTTGCTTCATCCAGCACCCCGATTACCTCGAGGCCGTCATGCATGGCTTCGTCAATGCAGCGGCGAGCACGGCCTCGTTGCTCGAGATCGCTGCCGAGACCCGCAGGAGAGGCGCCAAGCGCCTGCTGGTCGACACCGGCCCCTTGATCGGGCAGCTCACGAAGAGCGAGCACGCCGCGGCCGGGGCGCATATCGCGGCGCTCTTCCCGGGTGTGCGCGTGGCGGCGATCGCGCCCGTCGGCCGGCCGGTGGGCGAGATCGCGCCGACGGCGCGCAGCAAGGGCGCGGACTACCTCGGCTTCGCCACCCGTGCCGAGGCGCTCGACTGGTTGCTTGGGGGATAGGAATTCAGGGAGAGGCGCGCTCCCAGCTTTCGACCGGTCCCGGAGCGACCTGGAACAGCGGGTGGCATTCGGGTGAGGCCATGTCGCGCAAGTGCTCGCGCCGCGCTGGATCGCGAACGGCGAGCTTGGCGAGCAAGTGCTGCCATTCGTGCGCGACCTGTCCCGACGTGACGCTGAGGGAGGCTGCCGCGGCCGGCCTGCGGATGCGGGACGCATCGAAGCTGTAGCCGCGCTTCCCCGCTTCGCGCCAGACCTCCCGCAGGTACGCCCCGATCGCGTCGACCGGGTCCGCGCTGCCGCGGAAGCGCTCCAGCTGCGGATGATGCCGGTACCCCCGCGTCTCACCGCACAGGACCGCTTGCGCGAGCAAGGCCTCGCGCCACAGCGCGACGAGCCCGCGCGCGTCGAGGTACCGCGGGTGCAGCGACCACAGCCGCACGGCTCAGGTTTTCTGGAATTGCCGCAGGTCCAGCGGCCACTCGTTGCCGAGCCAGTACGCGTACTCCGTGTGGTCGCGCAGCTCGTCACCGCTCAGCCCGTGCACGAACACGTCCAGTCCTCCGCGGTGTTCGTCCAGCCACGGCACGATCCTGTCGAACTCCGCGGCCGAAAACGCGAGCTGGCAGCTCCAGCGCGGATGCGGACCGACGAGCCTCTCGTGCACGCGGCCCACGGCGACATGGAAGAGGCGGCCCGCTTCCTCGCAGAGGGCGCGGGCCTGCGCCACCGTCGCCTCGTCGAAGTAGACGTGGGCATGGTAGGCGGCATGGATGTTGACGGGACGGCGCGGCATGCCGCCATTGTGGCCGCTCCACGGCCGTGCCTGCGCCGGCCGGCGCGCGGCCGCGCCGTGCGCCTACACCCAGGCCGTGCAGGGCACGGAATGCTCGGGCTGAAGATTCCGGAGACCTCCATGAACAAGAATCCCCACAAGCTCCTGCTGGCCGTCCTGCTGGGCGCCCTGGCCACGACGCCCGCGCTGGCCGACAAGGGCGGGCACGACCACGGCAAGGCGCACCACGGCAAGGACCGCGGCGCGGTGGTCGAACGCCACCACGACCGTCATCACGACCGTGACTACCGCATCGCGCTGCGCGATCGCGACGACTACCGCGGCTGCCCGCCGGGCCTGGCGAAGAAGCACAACGGCTGCCTGCCCCCGGGCCAGGCGAAGAAGCTGCATCGCGACCGCGACCTGGTGGTCGGGCACCGCGTCCCCGGCGACGCCGTCTACGTGATCCCGCGGCACGTCCGCAGGACGCTGCCGCCGGCCCCCGCGGGCTATCGCTACGCGGTGGTGGACAACCAGGTGGTGCTGGTTTCCAGCGGCGACATCGTCGTGGACATCATCCGCAGCCTGCTGGGCTGACGCGGCTTCAGAGATCCAGTTCGATCTCGGCGTCCAGCGCGCCCGAGCAGCAGATCATCATGGTCTTGCCGGCGGCGCGGTCCGTCTCCGACAGCACCATGTCGCGGTGGTCGGGCCGCCCGGAAAGCACGCGCGTCTCGCAGGCGCCGCACATGCCTTCGCGGCAGGAGAAGGGGAGGTCGAAGCCGCAGGCTTCCAGCGTTTCCAGGATGGTGCGGCCCGGCTCCACCTGCACGCTGCGGCCGCTGCGCGCCAGCTTCACCGTGAAGCCACCCTCGGCGGCGGGCGCCTCCTGGTTCGCGAAATACTCGAAATGCACGCGCTCGGCAGGAAGCGAGCTGCACGCCGCGCGGAAGGCCTCGAGCATGCCCGACGGTCCGCAGCAATAGAAATGCGCGCCGGCCGGCGCATCGCCCACGATCGCCGCGATGTCCAGCTTCGACTCGCCCTCGTCGGCGAAATGCGTGTGCACGCGCCCGCCACACTGCGTCACCTGCTCCAGCAGGGCCGCCGTCGCGCGGCTGGCGCTGCCGTAGTGCAGGGTCCAGGGCCGCTGCAGTTTCTGCAGCCGCTGCATCATGCTCCACAGCGGCGTGATGCCGATGCCGCCGGCGAGGAACACCGAGTGCGGCGCATCCTCCTGCAAGGCGAAGTTGTTGCGCGGGCCGCCGACCTCGACCAGCTGCCCCGCGCGCGCGCGCTCGTGCAGCCAGGCCGAGCCGCCGCGGCTGGCCGGGTCGCGCTTGACGCCGATCACGTAGCGGTGGCGCTCCCCGGGATCGTTCAGCAGCGAGTAGCTGCGCACGAGCCCTTCCGCCAGGTGCACGTCGATGTGCGCGCCCGGCGTGAACGCGGGCAGCGCCCCGGCGCCGGGCGGACGCAGCTCGAACAGCAGCACGCCTTCGGCGGCATAGCTGATGGACTGGATGCGCAACGGCGACGGGGCGGCGGCCTGCATGCTCTCTCTTTCCTCAGAAGTCGTGGCGCATTCCGACCAGCACGGCGCGCGGATCCGCGCCGAAGGCGGTGCCGCCCACGCGCACGGTGCCGGTGTTGAGCGGCATGCGCGCGTTGTCGTCGTTGCGCACGGTGCCGATGCCGGCGTACAGCGAGGTGCGCTTGGACAGCGAATGGATGTAGGAGATGCCCGCCGTCAGCGCCCGCCCCTCGCCGCGGCCGACCACGTCGAGGCGCGTGCGCGTGACCTGCGCCTGCACCTTGCCGGCGCCGACCTTCATGCTGGCGCCCAGCCAGACGGCGCGGCTCTCGTCCACCGCGTCGGCGGTGGCCGTCACCGGGTTGGCGTGCCAGTAGCCGGCGCTGAAACCGTAGCGGCCGACCTCGTATTCCGCGCCGATGCCCCGCTCCGTCATGCTGGCGGTACGGGTTGCCGAGGCAGGATCGAGGTCGCCGCGGCGCTGCATCGCCGCGCTCACGAACAGCGGGCCGTTGCGGTATTCGAGCGTGCCGCCCGCCAGGCGGCCCTGGTCGTGCACGGTCGCCGACTCGGCGCCGAAGCTGTAGGCGAGGCGCGCGCGGAAGCCGGCGAACACCGGGCTCGCGTAGAAGATGCCGTTGTTGGCCCGCGTGAAGATGACGCCGCTGGAAGTCGAGGTCGTGCCCGGCAGGCCGAAGCGGAAGCGGTCGGTGCGGAAGATGGTCTGCCAGGCTGGCGTGTAGTCGCGGCCCAGGTGCACTTCGCCGAACGCGCCCGACAAGCCGACGAAGGACTTGCGGCCGAAGAAGGCGCCGCCGGGCTCGCCGAACCCGATCAGCTGGCCCGTGTCGTTGGAGATGCCCATTTCCAGTTCGAACAAGGCCTTGAGGCCCGAGCCGAGATCCTCGATGCCGCGGAAGCCGAGCCGCGTGCCGGCCCCGTTGCCCGTGGCCAGTTCCATCTTCTTGCTCGGGCCCGGCGCGCCGGTGTCCGAGGCCATCACGCCCGCGTCCATGATCCCGTAGATCTGGACGCTGCTCTGCGCCAGGGCGGCGGGAGCGAGGGAAGCGGCGGCGAGCGCCACGGCCGCCGCGAAGAGCGGCTTGTTCTTTTTCATGGGAAGAGTCTCCGTTTCGTTTTCATGTCATGGGGCGGCCGGGCGGCCGCCCCGCTCGGCGCGCGCTCAACGCGGCTCGAGTCCGAGGGCCTTGACCAGCTTCGCGTACTTGGTGATCTCGGAACCCTGGAACCGCGCCAGGTGCTGCGGCGTGCTCGCCACCACGTCCACGCCATCGCGGACCAGCGGATCGCGAACCTTGGGATCGGCGAAGGCCTTGACGGTCTCCGCGTGCAGGCGCTGCACGATGGCCTTCGGCGTGCCGGCCGGCGCGTACAGCGCGAACCACAGCAGCACCTCGTAGCCGGGCAGGCCGGCTTCGGCCATGGTGGGCAGGTCGGGCAGCGCCGGCGACCGCTCGGTGCTGGTGACCGCGAGCGCCTTGAGCTTGCCGGTCTTCACCAGCGGCATCGACAGCGCGGTGCTGTCGAAGAGGATGTCCACGTGGCCGCCCAGCGCGTCCTGCACCGCCTGCGCCGGGCCGCGCGCCGGCACGTGCAGCAGGTCGATGCCGGCCATGGAGGCGAGCATCGAGCCCGCGATGTGGCCCGAGGTGCCGACGCCGGCCGACGTGTAGGTCAGCTTGCCCGGATGCTTCTTCGCCTCGGCGATCAGCTCGCGCAGCGAGGAGCCCGGGAACGTGGGCCGCACCAGCAGCATGTTGGGCACCGTGGCCAGCAGGCTCACGGGCTCGAAGCTGCGCACCGGGTCGTACGGCAGCTTCATCAGGCTCAGGTTGATGGCGTGCGAGGCGTGCGCGCCCAGCAGGATCGTGTAGCCGTCCGGCTTGGCGCGCGCCACGAAGTCGCTGCCGATGGTCGCGCCGGCGCCCGGGCGATTGTCCACCACCACCGGCTGGCCCATGGAATCGCCCATGTCCTGCGCCAGCGAGCGCGCGATGCGGTCGGTGAGGCCGCCCGGCGGGAAGGGCACGACGAACTTGATCGGCCGGTCTGGATACGGCGCGTCCGAGGCGTGCGCCTGCAGGGCGGCGCCGGGCAGCAGCGCGGCGGCCGCGGCCAGGTTGAAATCACGACGCTTCATGCGGTTTCCTTCGCGCGCGGGGCGCTGTTGCTGGAGGGACCCTGGCCCGCGGCTTCGGCCGCGGCCATCTGTTCGAGCATGCGGCGGACGCGCCCCGGCCCGGCATCGATCGCGAGGAAGGTGAGCTGGCGCACGCCGGTCGCTTCCTGCTCGCGCTGGATGGCCCCGCAGATCACGTTGTCTTCCTCGAAGGTGCGGTTCATGCCCTCGATCAGCGAAGGCTCCAGCTGCTCGTCGCCCACGCCGAAGTTGCGCACGTGCATCCAGAAGAAGTGCGTGGTGCTCTCGGTCTCCGGCGTGAGGAACTTGTAGCTGAACGCGCGGTGGCCGCGGTCCATGTTCTCCTCGGTGTGCTCCTGGCCCGCCTCCAGCGTGCACACGTCGACCCGCGACACGCAGGGCGCGAAGAAGTTGTAGTACTGGCAGCGGTCGGTGAGGCCCGTGAAGCCGCCGGTCTGGCGGTCGATCGGCGGGGGCGGCGCGTTGTTGGTCCAGCGCCAGCTCACCACGTGGTCCCCGTTCTGCTCCACCTTCACCGGCACCTCGCTGGCGGCGGGATTGCCGATCGTGGAGCGGTGCGTATAGGTGGTGTGCGCCGGGTCCTGCAGGTTCTCGGCGATGTTGAGGTAGTTGGTGCGGTGGTACTGGTACTGCCCGTCGATCACGGCCCAGCCCGGCTCGCCGTAGCGCAGCACCTGGTGGATCTTCGCGGGATCGGCCAGCTCCGGGTCGCCCATCCAGATCCAGATGGCGTTGTAGCGCTCGGCCACCGGGAAGCTGCGGACCAGCGCCGTGGGCGGGATGCGGTCCTGGCCCGGCACCTTCACGCACTTGCCGGAGCAGTCGTACTCCATGCCGTGGTAGCCGCACTGCACGAAGTCGCCCACCAGCTGTCCCATGGACAGCGGCACCAGCTTGTGCGCGCAGCGGTCGATCAGGGCCGCGGGCGTGCCGTCCTGCTTGCGGTACAGCACCACCGGTTCGCCGAGGATGCGGCGCTTGAACAGCGAGCGGCCGACTTCCTTCGACCACGCCGCTACGTACCACGCGTTCCGGATGAACGTCGTCATGTCTACTCCTGTGGGGCCCGCGCGGGGCCCGGTTCTGTCAGTTGCCGTCGGTCAGCGTGATGAGTCCCATGCCGGTCGTCATCGGCGCGTAGTAGTTGCGGTGGATGCGCTTCACGTCGGGCGCCAGCGCTCCGCGCATCACCAGCCACATGATCAGCTCGATGCCCTCGACGCCGTACTTCTGCATCATCTGCTCGTGCGTCAGGCCGGCCAGGCTTTCCGGGTCGCGTTCGATGCGGTCCAGGAACTCCTGGTCTTCCTTCTCGTTCATCGCCCCGAAGTTCGGGCCGGTGAGCTGGTGCGACATCCCGCCGGTGCCGATGATCGCCACCTTGATGTCCTTGTCGTAGCTGTCCACCGCGCGGCGGATCGCCTGGCCCAGGCGCAGGCAGCGCCGCGCCGTCGGCAGCGGGTGCTGCAGCACGTTCACCTCCACCGGCACGCAGGCCACCGGCCAGCCGTCGGCCTGCGGGTCGAAGCACAGGTGCATGGGTACCAGGAAGCCGTGCTCCACCGCCATCTCCTGGCACAACGTGATGTCGAACTCGTCGTACACCAGCGAGGTGCACAGGTGCTGCGAGAAGGCCAGGTCGCCGCGGATCGCCGGCAGCGGCCGCACGCCGAAGCCCTCGTCGGCGATCGGGTAGCTGTCGGCGCAGCCGATCGCGAAGGTCGGGTACTTGTCGAAGAAGAAGTCGGCGCCGTGGTCGTTGTAGACCATGATGCAGACGTCGACCTGCTGCTCCTTGAGCCACTCGCGCACGGGCACGTAGGCGTCGAACAGGGGCTTCCAGGCGGGCGTGGCGGTCTTCCCGCGGTCGTAGGCGCCGCCGATGGAGGGAACGTGGGAGGTGCCGATGCCGGCGACGATGCGTCCCATCACGTGGCTCCCGCGTCGTTGCGGGTGGCGAGGAACTGCTCGTAGCTCTCGCCACGCATCTTCGCGCCCATCTTGTACAGGCCGTTGCCGGTGACCACGCCCAGCTTCAGCAGGAAGTAGATGTTGCCGCCGGCGGCCAGCAGGCCGGAGAAATCGCGATCGCGCACGAGCTGCTTCTCTTCCTCGGTGAGGTGGTGCGCCGCCATGAAGGCTTCCTCGTCGCGCTTGAACGCGTCGCGGTTGGCCGCCTGGGACAGCGCGTTGCACATCTTGTTGATGCGATAGCCCCGCCAGGAGTTGGCGAGATCGAACACTTCGGAACCGTAGATGCGGATTCCTGGAGTGAGTTGTGGGGACTTCATTCGGTCGGGAGGCTGCAAGGGACGCTGTCCAGTCTAGGAGCTGGGGCAATAATTCAACTATTGAACTATCTGCGCGCGGGTCTCCGCATTAACCCTCATGTCCCTGGCTGAACCGCGCAGGTCCGAGGACCTGCTCAATTACCGTCTGAGCCGCCTGCTGGCGGCGAGCGGAGCGATGATCGTGCGGCTCTGCGAGGGCCGCTACGGCATCACGCGGCGCGAATGGCGCGTGATCGCGCTGCTCGCGGAGCACGGCGCGATGTCGCCGACCGACCTGGCGCAGCGCACGCACCTGGAACGGGGACGCGTGTCGGCGCTGATCACGCAGCTCGTGTCCAAGCAACTGCTGCGGCGCGTCGCCGTCCCGGGCGACGCGCGCCGCGCCGAGGTGCACCTCACCGAAGCCGGGCGCGCCGTCTACGACGACCTGCAGCCGCTGTCCGCCGCGTTCAACGACGAAGTGCTGTCCGTGCTGACACCGCAGGAGCGCGAGGCCTTCGGTGTGATGCTGCGGAAGCTCACCGAGGGCGCCGAGCGCATCGCGGCGACGCGCCCGGTGCCGGAGAAGGCGGACCGGCGGCACGGCGGCGGGCGCCGCTTGCGCGGCTGAAGCGCGGGGCGCGCCGCCGGGACGCGCTCAGTTCTGCGCTTCCGCGCGCCCTCGCTCCGCGGCCTGCGCGCCCGCCAGCCGCCCCGTGACGAGCGCCTGCGCCAGCCCGCCCATGTACGACGCGCCGGAGATGCCTCCCACGTCGCAGCCGGCCGCGAACAGGCCCGGCACCGCGGCGACCTGCAGCTCGCCAGCCGGTGCCCGCACCAGCGGCAGCATAGCCACCGAGGCTGCGCGGCGCAGCACGCGCATGTCCAGGTCCACCGCGAGGCCGCCGCAGGTGAAGGTGATCGCGGCGCGCACGAGCGCGGCGGTGAACGGCGGCTGCACGACGCCGTAGGGCTCGCCGCGCCTCGGCGGCTGCAGGAAGGCGCCCTCGCCCGCGGCGATGGCGGCGTTGAATTCGCGCAGCGTGCGCAGCACTTCGCGCGCGGGGAAGCCCCAGTCCTGCATCCGCGCGGCGAGGCCGTCGAGCGTATCGGCCTGCAGCACCGGGCCTCCCGCCTGCTTCGCGCGCTCCACGATCACGCGGGCCAGCGGGCCGGCTTCGTAGGGCCGGTCCGCGGTGGTCGCGTCGAACACGTAGGCGGCGGTGGCCTCGCGCTGGCGGGCGATCGCGATGTTCAGCGTTTCCTCGCCGGTGCCGGCGGATTCGTCGAAGAAGCGGCGGCCGTCCAGGTTGAGGGCGACGGCCATGGGGCCGTACTTGTGGCTCATCTCCTGGAAGCGGTCGGCGCCGAAGCGCGCGGGCGGCGCCGTCATCGCGTGGCCGTAGAACTCGCCGAGCGACGCGGTGGTGGCCGCGCCCGCGGCCGTCGCGGCGAGCAGGCCGTCGCCGGTGCTCCAGGGGTTCGCGCGCAGGTACAGGTGCTGCGCCTGCGGCGTGACGTAGCGCGCCAGCAGTTCGGCATTGCCCTGGAAGCCGCCGGTGGCGAGGACGACGGCGGGCGCGCTCGCCTCGATGCAGCCTTCCGCGTCCACGGCGAGCGCGCCCGTGACGGCGCCGTCTTCGACGCGCAGCTCCTGCAGCGCGGTGGCCGGCAGCAGCGTGCCGCCACGGGCCGTGATCGCGTCGCACAGCGCGGCCGCCATCTGCGGCCCGCTCGCCGGCCGCCCGTGGCCGTAGCCGAAGTACTCCTGCCGCGGTTGCAGCTGCACGCCGTGCGCGGCCAGCCAGTCCATGCCGGCGGGCAGGTGCTCCACCACGAGGTCCTGCAGGGCCGTGTCGCCTTCCTGCAGCCGCTGGCGCACGTCCTCGCTGCGCATGAAGGACCAGACGATGCCGTTGGACAGCGCCATCGAGCCGCCGAAGCGCGTGCCCTTCTCCAGCACGAGCACGCGGGCGCCCTGCTCCGCCGCGGAAAGCGCGGCGCACAGGCCGGACATGCCGCCGCCGAGGACGAGCACGTCGGCGGCCTGTGATTTCTTCGATCGGGTCATGCGTCAGTCGTTTCCTTGTTTCCGAGGCGCTGCAGCTCGAAGACTTCGGCATACGGCAGCGCGATGTCGAGGCTCGCGGCGGCCTGCGCGTTCACCTGCAGCACGCGCGCGTCGAAGCCGCTGCCGCGCGTGCGCAGGTTGCGCTCCTGCTGCGAGCGGTGGCAGCGCAGGAGCCGCGCCTTCCACGCGGCCTCTTCCTCGCCGAAGGCGAAGAAGAGGTCGACGCGCATCTCCGCGGTCTTGGCGTCCTGGTTGAGGCAGGCCCAGGCCGCGAGCTGCAGCTCCCCGGCGATGGCGCGTACGCTTTCGTACGTACGCCGGTGCGTGCGGTTGCTGTCGTTGCCGTGCGGCAGGAAGAGGAGGTCGGCGGGGCGGGCGGCGACCCAGCTTCGCAGTTGCGCGAGATCCCCTTGCGCCTTCGCGTCGTCGGACCACAGGCGCAGGAAGTGCAGGCGTTCCGGGGGCAGGCCGAAGAAGGCGCAGCTCTCGCGCTGCTCCGTCTCGCGCAGCGCCGCCTTGGCGGCCGCATCCGTCGCGCCGGCGAAGCCGTCCTCGACGCCGCTCGCCCCGCTGGTGAGCACGGCCACGTGCACGTCGTGCCCTTGCGAAGCCAGGTGCCGCAGCGACAGGCCGATCGCGTCGAAGTCGTCCGGGTGCGGCGCGAGCACGAGCGCCTGCAGCGGCCGCGGGAAGGCCAGCTCGCGCAGCGAACGCGGGCGCGGGCCGGACTGCAGCAGGGCGTCGAGGTCGCTCGCCATGTCAGCTCCTCGCCTGCAGCTTGCGCTGGGCGCGGCTTTCCTCGGCGACGGCCCGCTCGAAGGCCGCCAGCCCCACCGAGTTCAGCACCTTCTTGAATTCGGCCGCGACGGCGGGATCGAGCCGGGCGAGCGCGGCTGCGGTGTTCCAGGCGGCGGACTCGAGTTCCGCATCGTCGACGAGCTTCCACGCGAGGCCCCAGGCGGTGGCCTGCCCCGCGTCGAAGGGCTCGCCGAGCAGCATGAGCGCCTTGGCGCGCGACAGGCCCACGGCGGCCGGCAAGGTGGCCATCAAGCCACCCGTGACGAACACGCCGAGCGAGGCTTCGGGCAGCTTGAAGCGCGCGCTGCGCGCGGCGATCACGATGTCCGCATCCAGCATCCACTCGAGGCCCGCGCCCACGACCCAGCCGTGCACGGCCGCCACCACGGGCTGCGGCGCGGCGACGAGGGCGGCGGCGACCTGCTGCACCAGCACGAGGTCTTCGTCGGTGGGCGGCTGGCGCACGTCGCGCCCGGCGCAGAAGGCGCGGCCGTTGCCGCGCAGGAGGATGGCGCGGACGGCGACATCGCGCGCAGCGTCCTGGAGTGCGTGCAGCAGGGCGCGCGCGAGCGCGGCGTCGATCGCGTTCAGGCACTCGGGGCGGTCGAGCGTGAGTGCCAGCACGCCGTCGCGGAGCTCGCGGTGCAGGCTGGACGGGGCGGAGGGAGTGCGAGCCATGCGGTGGATGATGCCACCTCGGTCGCCCTCACCCCGGCCCTCTCCCGCGAGCGGGAGAGGGAGTCGTCAGGCTCTGCCGCGCAGAGGCTGGGCCAGCTCGCGCACCATGAAGGCGGCGTCGCCGTAGCCCTGGAGGGCTGCACCCGCCTCGGGCGACAGCGCGCGGAAGCCGTGCCGCGTCCAGAAGCCCGCCGAGCCGCTGACGGAGACCAGCGACACGGAAGGCAGGCCCTGCGCTTCAGCCAGCGCGACGAGTTCGCGCACGGCCGTCCCGGCGGCGCCCGAGCCGCGGGCCCGCGGCAGCAGGGAGATGTCGTGCAGGTACAGCGTCCGCGCAGGCGCGGGCAGCTCCGCCAGCACGAGGCCGAGCGGAACGGGCGAAGCTTCGTGCCAGGGGTGGCTCACGACATAGCCCTGCAGCTTGTCCTGCGCATCCACCAGAGCCCGGCAGCCTGCCGGGAACAGCCGCAGGCGGCTCGCGAATACCGCTTCGTCTTCCGGATACGCGGGATGCACCACGGCCGCGACCGCGAGCAGCGCGGGCAGGTCGGAGGACGCCAGGGGTCGCCACCGCAGGGACGCATGCGCAGTCATGCGGCGGCCAGTTCGGGCAGCGGCATCGTCGCCGCGGCCTTCGCGTCGTCCGCCGGCACGCCCAGCCCGCGCAGCACGGTCTCGGCGACAGCGGCTGCGTGGCCGGGCGGCGCCAGCCCCAGCGCGATGGACTGCATCGCGCTGGAGATGGTGCCGTTGATCAGGTTCATGGCCGCTGCCTCGGTGACGATGCGGAAGCCCTTCTGCCGCACGCCCAGGCGCAGGTCGGCCAGCGCGTACTCGTGCACGGTGCGCGCGAGCTCGGGGGCGGCGGCTCCCACCTCCAGCAGCATCAGCGCCCAGGCCGGGCTTTCCTGCGCCAGCCACAGGTAGCGGCGGTTGCCGATCGCCATGCGCTCGACCCCGCTTTTCACGCCCGCATAGCTGTCCGCGATGCACTGGCACAGCGTGTTGGCGAGCCACACCGCCACTTCGGACGCCAGCGCCTCGCGCGTGGCGAAGTAGTTGTAGATGGTCCCGCTCGCCACGCCGGCCGCCGCCGCGATCTCCTGCAGCGTGGCGGAGCGCACGCCGCGCTGGCCATAGACGTGCACGGCGGCCAGCAGCAGCTGGCGCCGGGTGCGCTCGCGCTTGGGGGCCGCTTCCGCGCCCGCGAACAGGGCCGCCTCGAGCGGCGGCGGAAGGGCGGCCATTGACGTCGCCCCCGAAATTGAGGCATCCTTCAAAATTGAATCTTATCTCAAATATGAGATTCACCCCAATTCTACCGGAGCACCTCATGGACCTTCAACTCGGCTATCTCGTCTTCGGCGTGCGCGACCTCCCCGCGTGGCGCGGCTTCTGCCGCGACATGCTCGGCCTGCCCGCGCCGCTCCCCAACCCCGACGGCAGCGCCGGCTGGACGATCGACGACGCGGCGCAGCGGCTCGTCGCCGTGCAGGACGGCCGCGACGACCTGCTGGCCCTGGGGCTGGACTGCGCCGACGCGGCCGGACTGGCCGCCGTGCTCGCGCGCCTGCGCGACGCCGGCATCGCCGTCGCCTGCGCGCCCGCGGACCTGCGCGCCGCGCGGCGCGTCGCCGCCCTCTGGCTCGCGCGCGACCCGGCGGGCAACGCCGTCGAGCTGTTCCACGGCATGGAGCGCGCCGCGGCGCCCTTCCGCTCCGACGCCTTCCCCTCGGGGTTCCGCACCGGCGACACCGGCCTGGGGCACGCCGTGCTGGTGCACCGCGAGCTGGCGGCGATGGAGGACTTCTACGTGCGCGTGCTGGGCTTCGGCGTCACCGAGCGGCTGGCCACGCGCGTCGGGCCCTTCGCGATCCGCGGGACCTTCCTGCACTGCAACCCCAGGCACCACAGCATCGCGCTGTTCGACCTGCCCGCCGGCAAGCGCCTGCACCACTTCATGCTGCAGGCCAACGCGCACATGGACGTGGGCCGCGCCTTCGAGCGGGCGCAGGCGCGCAAGGTGCCGCTGGCGCTGGACCTCGGCCAGCATCCGGCGCCCGACGGCACCTTCTCGTTCTACGGCATCACGCCCTCCGGCTTCGACTTCGAGATCGGCGCCGGCAGCGGCGAGATCGCGCCGCAGGCCTGGCAGCCCGTGCGCACGCAGCACACCAGCAGCTGGGGCCACCGGCCGCAGTGGCGCCTGAAGTGGCGCATGGTGGCGGCGATCGCGCGGCAGGGCTGGACCGCCCGGCGCCGCGTGCGGGGCGGATGACAGGCTAGCATCGCGCGCATGACAGCACCCCTGGCCTCGCAGGCGGGCCGCCCCTTCGCCCCGCGCAACCGCTACGGCGCGACGGAATGGGCCGGCGCCTTCGGCGACCTCGGCACGCTCATCCCCTTCGTCGCCGCCTACATCGGCGTCGTGGGGCTGGACCCGACGGGCGTGCTGTTCGCGTTCGGCGCGGCGATGGTCGCCTGCGGGCTGTGGTACCGCACGCCCGTTCCGGTGCAGCCGATGAAGGCCGCCGGCGCGATCGCCTCCGTGGAGGCGGCCAGCATCGGCGCCGGCGCCGTGCATGCGGCTGCGCTGGTGACGGGACTCTTCTGGCTCGTGCTGGGCAGGAGCGGCTGGATGGACCGCATCGCCCGCCGGGTGCCGCGCGCCGCCGTCGCGGGTCTCGTGCTCGGGCTCGGGCTGGCCTTCATGCTGCAGGGCCTGGGCCTGATGCGCAGCGGCTGGAAGGAGGCGGCGCTGGCGGGCGGCGTTGCGCTCGTGCTCCTCAACGTCCGCGTGTTCCCGGCGATGTTCGCCTTGCTGGCGCTCGGCGTGGGGCTGGGCGCATGGCGCCAGCCGGAACTGGTGCAGCAACTGCGTTCGGTTGCGATCGGCTGGCAGTGGCCGCCCTTCACGCTCGCCGGACTGCAGTGGCAGGACTGGCTGCTCGGCACGACGCTGCTGGCGCTGCCGCAGCTTCCGCTGACGCTGGGCAACGCGATCCTCGCGATCCGCGAGGAGAACGACCGCCGCTTTCCGCAGCGCCCCATGTCCGCGGCCGAGCCGGCGCTCACGACGGGCGCGATGAACGTCTTCGCGGGTTGCGTGGGCGGCGTGCCCATGTGCCACGGCGCCGGCGGCATGGCGGCGCACGTCGCGTTCGGCGCCCGCACCGGCGGCGCCGTGGTGATCATGGGCGCGCTGCTGCTGGTGCTGGGTCTCTTCTTCGGCAGCGCCGTGCAGCTGCTGTTCCAGCTCTTCGCGGCGCCGGTGCTCGGCGTGATGCTGTTCCTCGCGGGCGTGCAGCTCGCGCGCGGCGCGGCCTGGCCCGCGGAGCGCGATGCGCGCTGGGTGCTGCTCGCTGCGGCGGCCGTGTCGCTGTGGAACGTCGCCGCGGGACTGCTGGCCGGCATCGCGCTGCACTGGCTGCTGCAGCGGCGCGCCCGCTGAGCGTCCCGGAGGGCCGCGATGGCGGCCCGCACCCAGCTAGCGTCCGCCGCAAAGCAACAGCCGCCGCCGCGCGCAGGCCGCCTGGAGCCCCTGCGCGGCCGCCCGTCGCGTCGAGTCCCGCGCACCGCGGCTGGTCCGCGCGCGTCAACCGGACAATCCCCGTCATCGATACGGAGGAGTGAACATGAAGAAGATCCTGGCCCTCGCGAGCTGCATCGGCCTGCTCGCCGCGCTGGCGGGTTGCGCCGTCTACACGCCGTCGGGTTCGGTGGTCATCGACCCGGTGAGCGCGCCCGCGCCGTCCGGCCGCGGCAGCTTCTGCCCGCCCGGGCAGGCGAAGAAGGGCAACTGCTGACGCGGCGCGGCGACGCCGGCGAAGCATGCAGGTGAACATCCGCATCGGCGCCGGTGCGGTGCTCGCGGCCGCGGTGGTCGGCTGGTTCCTGCTCGGCCCGCGCTTGCAGCTGGTCACGGACTCTTCGGTCCGCAGCGTCTCCAGCGCTTCCGAGCGCCCGCCGGAGATCATTCCCACGGACGGCGGATTGCTCGTCATCGCCCGCATCAAGGGCTACGAGACCTTCACGCGCGCCGATGACCGCACGCTCTCGCTGTTCTTCGACCAGCTGCGGATTCCCATGGGCACGACGACCTCCGAGATCCGCACGGCGGCGCTGTACCAGTACCAGGTCCGGCTGGAGAAGAAGTGGCCGATCCGGTGCACGCCCACCCGCTGCGTCGTGCGCACCGGTCCCGTGGAGCTCGCGCGGCCGGTCGCGATCTACAGCGCCGAGACGACGCGCCGCACGGAGAACGGCTGGGCGCGCTTCGACAAGGCGGAGAACCTCGCCAGCCTCGAACGCGAGCTCGGCGCCCTGCTCGCGAAGCGTGGCATGGACGCCCGCAACCGCGACGTGGGGCTGCGTGACGGCCGCAAGACGGTGCGGCAGTTCGTGGCGACCTGGCTGCAGAAGGAGACCGGCCGCGCGCCGGAGATCGTGGTGCTGTTCCCGGGCGAAGCCGAAAGCCCCGCGGCCGCGGAAGCAGGCACCTAGCCGCGCAGCCGCAGCACGACGTTGCCCGGGACCGGGCTCGTCTCCACCATCTCGTGCGCGGCCGCGATTTCGGCGAGCGGGAAGCGCGCGGCGATCGCGTGCTGCAGGGCGTCGGCCTCCAGCAGCGCGGCCAGTTCGGCGAGCGCCGCTTCGCGTTCCGCCGGCCGCAGGTCGTAGACCAGGAAGAACAGGAATTCGAGGGAGCTTCGCAGCGCCGTGTCGAAGTCGACCGGCAAGCCGCCGCGCCGGTTGGAGCCATAACAGACGAACCGGCCGTGCGGCTTCAGCACGCCCTGGGGAACGAGCGCCGCGGTGGTGGAGAAGTCCATGTCGATGACGGCGTCCGCGCCGGCACCGCCCGTGATCTCCTTGACCCGGTCGGCCACCGGCTCGCGCTTGTAGTCGATCACGTGGGCCGCGCCGGCGGCCAGCGCGTGCTCGCGGCGCGCGGGCGAACCCGCCGTGCCCACGACCACGGCGCCCTTGCGCGCGGCGATCTGCGTGACGTAGTTTCCGACGGCGCTGCCCGCGCCCGTCACGACCACGGTGCGCCCGGCCAGTTCGCCGGCCCGGTGCACGGCGTGGATGGCCGTCAGCGCGGGGATGCCGAAGCAGGCGCCGGCATCGAAGCCGACGTGCGAAGGCAGCGGCACGGCCTGCTCCTGCGGCAGTACGATCGTCTCGGCCGCGGTCCCGAGCGGCCGCTGCCATTGGCCGTTCCAGATCCAGACGCGCTCGCCGATGCGCCCCCGGTCGACGCCGGCGCCCACCTCGACGATCACGCCGGCGCCATCGCTATGCGGGACGATGAACTCCCATGCCAGCGGCCGGCCGGCGCGCGACTTCACGTCGGAGGGGTTGACGCCCGAGGTGTGGATTTCCACCACGACTTCGCCCGCGGCGGGAGCGGGCACGGGAAGGTCGCCCACGACCAGCACCTCGCGGGCCGGGCCGTTGCGTGTGTACCAGGCGGCTTTCATGGAAGGATCCTTCGCGCGCTCAGCGCCTGCACCGCATCACCCCTTCGTCGCGCAGCGGCGCGAGCTGGCGCTCCACGCAGGCGAGCACCAGGGGCGAAGGCGTGACCTCGCCGCGGTCCGCGTCCACCACTGCCTGCACGCGGCGCAGGCCGCTTTCGGCGGTGACCCAGTAGCGCAGCGGCGCGCCCGTGAGGTCCGGGTTCGGCTGCGACAACGTGACCTGTGCCTGCGCGTTGGCGCCCAGCCAGGCGGCGACGCCCGGGTCGGCGAGCACGAAGCGCAGGATGCGCGCCTCTTCGGCATGGCGCTCGGTTTCCTGGCGCTCCCAGGTCAGGCCGCTCGCGACCAGCAGCACCGCCATGGGCAGGACGACCAGCACGATCCTGTGCTGCCGCCACGGGTCGGGCCGGCGTTCGCGCGTGACCATGATGGCCTCGGCGAACATCAGCGTCATGAAGCAGGCCGGGATCGCGCCGAGCGACCACCACAGCAGCGCGCCCGAGGACTGCGCCGCGGGCACGGGCTGCGCCAGCACGGCGTAGCCGATCAGCGCCCAGAGCGGCAGCAGCCCGAGGCCGCCGTAGAGGAGGAAGCCCATGGCGGCAGTTTAGCCATGGGCCGGGGCGGGTGCACGCGGCGTGCCCCCGCCCGGGAGGCAGCTCAACCAGCCATGCGGCCGGCGAGGTCTTGCGCCATCTGCAGGTGCGAGCGCAGGGCCGGCAGGGTCTTGTCGATGTAGGCCTGCAGGTCGCGGTCGGTCACCGAGCGGTCGCCCTGCTCGAAGGCGGCGATGGCGGCCTTGTGGTCGGCCACGCCCGTCATGCGGACGAACTCCTGGTCGAAGGCCGCGCCCGACAGGGTCGAGAGCTTCGACACCTTCTGCTGCAGTTCCGCCGGCAGTCCCGGGGCGATGCGATGGCCCTTGGACTGCATGATGGAAATGAGCTCGTTGTTGTTCGCCGTGTGCTGGTCCAGCAGCATCTGCGCGTAGGAGCGCACCTGCGGGTCGCTGGCGCGGCTGAGCGCGACGCGCGCGGCCTCGACCTCGTACATGCCCGCGCCGGCGGCGAGCGCGACGAAGTGCAGGTCGGCCGACGAGAGTTTCACCACCGGCGGCGTGACCACGACGGTGGCCGGATTCGTGACGACGGCCGCGGGCGCGCCCATTTCGACGCGATGCGCCGCGCATCCGGCCAGGGCGGCGGCGGCGAGGACGGACAGGCTCAGTGAAGCAGAGGTTCTCATGGCACTTTCTCCTTTGGATGCATCGATGTTGACAAGACGAAGCGCAGGCCTCGCGTAGTGCGGCATTGAAGCGGCATGTAGGACTTGTCCCGCCCGCCGGGGCACGGCACACTGGGGCGCATGAGCCACGGGCACGATCACGAACACGAGCACAGCCACCTCGACGAGACCGACCTGCGCGTTCGCGCGCTGCAGACGGTCCTGACGCAGAAGGGCTACATCGACCCCGCCGCGCTGGACGAGATCGTCGACACCTACCAGACGCGCATCGGCCCGCGCAACGGCGCCCGCGTCGTGGCCAGGGCGTGGAGCGATCCCGCCTTCCGCGACTGGCTGCGGCGCGACGCTTCCGCCGCCATCGCCTCGCTCGGCTACACCGGCCGGCAGGGCGAGCACATGGTGGCGGTGGAGAACACGCCGCAGGTGCACAACATGGTGGTCTGCACGCTGTGCAGCTGCTACCCGTGGCCGGTGCTGGGCCTGCCGCCGGTCTGGTACAAGAGCGCGCCCTACCGCTCGCGCGCCGTGCGCGACCCGCGCGGCGTGCTGGCCGACTTCGGCGTGACGCTGCCGCCCGGCAAGGAGATCCGCGTCTGGGACTCCACCGCCGAAGTGCGCTACCTCGTGATCCCCGAGCGACCCGCCGGCAGCGAAGGGCTGGACGAGGAACAACTCGCCGCGCTCGTCACGCGCGACTCCATGATCGGCACCGGCCTGGCGAAAGCACCATGAGCTACACGACACATGCCGACCTCGGCGGCCAGCTCGGGCACGGGCCCGTGATCCCGGAAGACGAGGACGTGCGCTTCCACGAAAGCTGGGAGCCCGCGGCGCTGGCCATCGTGCTGGCGATGGGCGCCACCGGCAGCTGGAACATCGACATGAGCCGCTCCGCGCGCGAGACCCTGCCGGACTATGCGCGCCTGAGCTACTACCGCATCTGGCTCGCGGCCATGGAAAAGCTGATGGCCGAGCGTGGCCAGGTGCTGCCCGACGAGATCGCCGCCGGCCGCATGCTGCATCCGCCCGTGCCGGTGCAGCGCGTGCTGCACGCGGGCGAAGTCGCCGCGGCGCTGGCGAAGGGCTCGCCCACCGTGCGCACCGAAGGCCCGGCCCCGCGCTTTGCCGTCGGCGATCGCGTGCGCACGCGCGCCCACGCGGTGCCGCATCACACGCGCCTGCCCGGCTACGCGCGCGGCAAGGTCGGCACCGTCGAACGGGTGCACGGCTGCCACGTGTTCGCCGACCCGCATGCGCAGGGCCTGGGCGAGCAGCCGCAGCCGCTGTACACGGTGGTGTTCGACGGCGCGGAGCTGTGGGGCGACGATGGCGCACCGGGCCTGCGCGTTTCCGTCGACGCTTGGCAACCCTACTTGGAAGCCGCATGACGCAGCTGCCCGAACTCCCCGGCCTGCCGCGCGAAGGCGACGAGCCCGTGTTCCGCGCGCCGTGGCAGGCGCAGGCGTTCGCGATGACGCTCGCGCTGCACCAGCAGGGCCTGTTCACCTGGCCCGAATGGGCGCAGGCGCTCGCGCGGACGATCCAGGCTTCCCCCGCGCAACCCGCGGAAGACGCGGGCGATGCGTATTACCGGCAGTGGCTGGAAACGCTGGAGCGCATCGTCGCGGCCAAGGGCGCCAGCTCGCCCGCGGAGCTGCAGCGCTACCAGCAGGCCTGGGACCACGCCGCCGACCGCACGCCGCACGGGCAGCCGATCGAGCTGCAGGCCGCGGACTTCAATCCCTGACGGCGCGGCGCAGCGGGAACAGGCCCGCAAGTTCCTTGAGCGCCTGCTCGACGCCGCGGTAGTGGATGAAGATGCCGCCCGCGCCTTCCCACAGGGCGCGGTACTTCAGCGTGTCGTCCACCAGCACGTCGCCGTGCTTGCAGTGGTCGCGCTTGTCGGCCGCCAGCGTGGTGATGATCTTCGTGCCCGGGAAGTGCTGCGCCGCCCAGCGCACCTTCTGCGCGGCGGCCCAGTCGCCGCGCGGCAGCCCGGTGAGGATGATCGGGTGCAGGTGGCGCACGGCGGCGAACAGCTCCGTCGCCCCGGGCATCAGCGGCAGCCGGCCGAAGAAATCCGGCGCCTGCGCCAGGCGGGCCCAGAACTTCCCCTTGCCGTGCCGCTCCTGGAACAGGTGCGGCGGCAGGCCCAGCACCTGCTCGGCGCCGCGGTCGAAGTCCGCGAGCACGCCATCGCAATCCAGGTAAAGCTGCCGCTCGAGCATGCGTGCATGGTGCCGTGCCGCCGGGCCGGGGCGCGTAGGACCCGGTTGCGCCTTGGCATCAGCGCCGCCGGCGTCCGCGCGCGGGTCAGGCGCGGCGTTCGCGGGGGCTCGCCGGGCCGCGCAGGGCGGCCCGCAGCACGCTCGCCTTGGCCACCAGCGTCACGCTCCACGCCAGCGCCGCGGCCCAGAAGAAGAGCGTCGCCACCGGCCGCAGGAAGGGCAGGTCCACCGTCAGCGCCATGTGCCAGGTGGCCGCCGAGTACATGCCCAGCGGAAAGACCGCGCTCCAGTCGATGTGCCCGGCGCGCAGGGGGTCGCGCCGCACGAAGTAGCGCCACAGCGTGAGGCCGATCACGAGCGGCACCCACCACGCGCCGGTGGCCCAGAACAGCACGGTGAATCCCTTCACGAAGGGCAGCAGCGCCTGCAGCAGCGGCATCTGCGGCGCATCCGCCACCAGCTGCGCGCCGGCCAGGGTCGAGATCGCCATGGCCCCCATGCTGATCCAGTACGAGGGCGCCAGGTCGGCCGGCGTGAAGCGGAAGAACAGCGCGCGGTAGAAGATCAGCCCGATCAGCCACGTGTACAGCACGCCGCCGAACAGCCAGGTGCACAGCGCCAGGAAGTTCAGCTGCAGCCGCCAGGGCTGCGCGACGTGGCCGGAGAGCAGGCCCGCCACCACCGACACCGACTGGCAGGCCACCACCATCAGCAGCCAGGCCCCGCCCATGCCCTGCTCCAGCGAGGGCTTGCGCTCCGCGGTGATCAGCAGCATGAGCATGCCGTAGGTGATCACGATCCACGCGAGCAGCGCCAGCAGGCCCAGCACGGCGGCGGCCGGCACGCCCAGCCCCAGCACGAGGAAGCCGCCGGCCAGCACGCCCGTGCCAGCCACGGCGGTGAAGAACACGGGCGCGCGCTCGTGGCTGCGCAGGTCCGCCAGCACCTCGCCCGGCCGGCGCACGAGGCGGCGCAGCGCCAGCAGCGTCAACACCACCCAGCCGAACAGGCCCGCGTCGAACCAGGCCAGCGCCGCGGGCTCCCAGCCCTGCTGGTGCGCGGCCACGGCGACGATGCCCGTGGCCATCACGAAGGCGAAGGAAGGCGGCGGCAGGCGGTCGAGCGCGGAAGACATGAGGTGCGGATGATAGAAGCTGCCCGGCAGCACGCCCGCGGGGCCGCTCGCGGCGGACGGCGGCGCCTCAGCGCCCGACATGCATCAGCATGCGATCGAGCAGGAGGGCGACCTCCGCCGTCCCGTCGAGGAAGAAGTCGGCCTTGGAGGCCGGGTCCTCGCGGCCCACGCGGATGGTGAGCCAGCCGTCGGGCGCCGCCTCGAACACCGGCTCGTCGTTCACGTCGTCGCCGACGAACAGGGCGCACGACGCGCCGGAATGGCGCACCAGCAGCTGCATCGCGTCGCTCTTGTCCGCGGCGTCGGCGGGCACGACGTTCTCCACCATCTTCCCGCCGAAGGTGCGGCAGTGCGCCCGCATGGGCTCCAGCACCTCCTGGATCAGGGAGCGCGCCATGTCCGGCTGGCGCGAGAGGCGGTAGTGCAGCGCGAGCGACAGGCCCTTGTCTTCCACGCGCACGCCGGCTTCGGCCAGCTTCTCGCCGTGGCAGGCGAGCAGCACGCGCGCGGGGTCGAGCTGGCCCGGCGACGCGGTCGGCGCCGCGTCGATCTCGGCGCCATGGTTGCCGACGATGTAGTGGGGCTCGAATCCCAGCCGCTCCGCGAGGTCGGCGCAGGTGCGGCCGCTCACGATCGCCACCGGCAGGAGCGCGGCCAGCCGGCGCAGCTTGTCGGAGACCGCGCGCGAGATGCGCGCCTGGTCGGGGACGGCCACGGTGGGCGCGAGCGTCCCGTCGAAATCGAAGGCGAGCAGGGGCGACCGGCGCAGGATGGCGGCGAGCGCCGCCTCGCCCCGCGGCTGGAACAGGTGCGGCATGCGGGCCGCCGGAAGGGTCGCTGTGCGGATGGTCACCCGGACCCAGTGTACAGGCGGCCGGGACCCCGGCCGCCGCGCGGAATCCCTCAGTGCTGCACGGTGCCGCGCCAGGCGCCGGTCTCGACGCCGCGGCCTTCGATCAGGTCCTTGAAGTTCGCCAGGTTGCGGCGCGCCTCCAGGCTGACGGCGCCGAGGGCGTCGCCGACCTTCTCGCCCAGGCCCTCGGCCTCGTAGACCATGCGCAGGGTGATGCGGGTGCGGTCCTCGGCCAGCTTCTCGAATTCGACGACGCCGGCGTTCATCGGCCCGCTGGTGCTGCGCCAGGCGATGCGCTGGTCCGGCAGCTGCTCGGTGATCTCGGACTCCCATTCCTTGGTGCGGCCGGCGACCTTGGCGCGCCAGTGCAGGTGTTCGTCATCGAGCTGGCGCACCTGCTCCACGCTGTGCATGAAGCGCGGGAACTCCTCGAACTGCGTCCACTGGTTGTAGGCCGTGCGCACGTCGACGTCGACCTCCGTGGACACCTCGACGGAGGAGGTTCCGCGCCCGCCGGACGCCCTCCTGCGGTTGCGGGACAAGAGCACGCCACCGGTGGCGAGTGCGGCGACGGTCACGATTCTGCCGAGCATGGGCTTCCTCCTTTGCGGGTTGACGGGATGCCCGCCAGTCTGAGGCCGGCGCGGCGCGCCCGCTGTAGGAGCAGGCAGACGCCGGGCACGCCGGCATATACGAAGGAAGCAGCACGCGATTTCCCTATGATGCGCGCGAAACACTCTTACTCATCCGCACGGCCCTTCCGCTACCGTCGGGCGCTCGCAGGTACGCGCCGGTCCCGAACCCCCCTTTCATGCGCTTGCTCCAGGCCTTCTCGGACGACTCCGACTTCGGCATCTTCCACACCGATACCCGCGGCTGGGCCACCTACGGCAACCCGGCCCTGGCCCAGATCGCGGGCACCCCGTGCGAGGACCTCCTGGAACATGGCTGGGTGGAGATGCTCCACCCCGGGGACCGTCAGCGGGTGCTCTCGGCCTGGCGCCAGGCCGCGGCCGGGCGCCGGCCCGTGGAACTGGCCTGCCGCATCGTGCGCCCGGACGGCTCGCGGCGGCACGTGCGCATCCGCGGCCGCGCCCTGCCCGAGGTCGACGCCGAGCCGCTCGGCTACGTGGGCGTGGTCCTGGACATCACCGACCAGGTGCTGGCCGAGCGCCGCCTGCGCAAGAACAACGTGCTGCTCAGCGCCATCCTGGCCAACATCCCCTGCGGCGTGACCGTGTTCGACGCCGACGGCACCCTGGTCCTGGACAACCAGCAGTTCCGCTCGCTGCTGTCCCTGCCCGAGCCGGAAGACGACGCCATCATCTCGGATTTCGGCGCCATCGCGCCGACGCCCGCGCCGACCACGAGCCCGGGCTACCCGGACAGCGGCAGCGGCTGGCCGCCGGCGCCCGGCTTCGACCCCGCGCCGCGCGTGCGCGAGGAGGTGCAGCCGGACGGCCGGGTCCTGGAGGTGCGCGAGGCGCCCATGCCCACCGGCGGGATGGTGACCACCTACACGGACATCACCCAGCACAAGCACGTGATCGAGACGCTGCGCCACGCCAAGGCGGAAGCGGAGCAGGCGGCCTCGGCCAAGGCGGCGTTCCTGGCCGCCATGAGCCACGAGATCCGCACGCCCATGAACGGCGTGATCGGCATGACGCACATGCTGCTGGACTCGCCGCTGTCGCGCGACCAGGAAGAGATCGTGCAGGTGATCCGCGAGAGCGGCGAATCGCTGCTGGTCGTGCTGAACGACATCCTGGACTACTCGAAGATCGAGTCCGGCCAGATGGCGCTGGAATGGAAGCCCTTCCGGCTGGCCGAGGTCGTCGACCGCAGCGTGCGTCTGCTGACGCCCAAGGCGCAGGACAAGCAGGTGCGCATCGGCGTGTCCCTGGACGAGGCCATCCCGCCGCTGCTGTTCGGCGACGCGAACCGGCTGCAGCAGGTGCTGACCAACCTGATGTCCAACGCCGTGAAGTTCACGGAGGCTGGCGAGATCCGGATCACCGTGGTCAACGAGTCCGCCGGCCAGCAGCGCCAGAGCGGCACGGCGACCGGCGACCTGTGCACGATCGCCGTCAGCGTGCAGGACACGGGCATCGGCATCGCCACCGAGAAGCTGGACACGATCTTCGATCCCTTCGTGCAGGCGGACTCGAGCACCGCGCGGCGCTTCGGCGGCACGGGCCTGGGCCTGTCGATCGCGCGCAGGCTGGTCAACGCGATGGGCGGCGACATCGCGATCGACAGCGCGCTGGGCTCCGGCACGACGGTGCGCTTCACCATCCTCGCCGAGGCGGCGGTCCCGCGCTCGCCCGTCGCGGGCCGGCCCGCGACGCTGTGGGGCAAGCGGGCGCTGGTGGTGGCCGGTCCGCGCTCCGATCCCGGCCTGCTGCTGCGGCAGCTCGAACGCTGGGGCGTGGAGCACGTGGACTGCGCGAGCCCGGCGGCCGCGATGGGCCTGCTGCGCCGCGAGCCGCGGCCCGACCTGCTCGTCTGCGCGATGCACTCGGCCGAGAAGCACGGCCTGGATCTCGTGCGCTCGCTGCGCGCCGAGGACATCGCCGTGCCGGCCGTCCTCCTCTCCCGCCTGCGGCTGGCACCGGCGCCGGACCCGCACCTGGGCGCGTGGGTCGTGCCCCGCTCCGCCTCGGAAGCGGCGCTCTACGAGGCGCTCTCCACGGCGCTGCAGTCCGGCGCCGGCGAGGAGCGGCCGGCGCCCGCGCCGCCGCCGCAGTTCGAGCGGGGCCTGGCCGAGCGCATGCCGCTGCGCATCCTGGTGGCCGAGGACAACGAGATCAACCGCAAGGTGGTGCTGCGCATGCTGCGCGCCTTCGGCTACGAGGCGGACGTCGTGCACAACGGCGCGCAGGCGGTCGACGCGGTGCGGCAGTGCCGCTACGACCTGGTGCTGATGGACCTGCAGATGCCCGAGATGGACGGGGCCGAGGCGACCCGGCGGATCGTGCGGGCCTTCCCGGGGCGGCGCCCGCGCATCGTCGCGATGAGCGCGAACGTCATGCGCGAGGACGTGCAGGCCGCCCTCGAGGCCGGGGCGGACGAATACATCGCCAAGCCCTTTCCGGTGGACGTGCTGCGCGCGGCGCTGGAGCGCTGCGGCCAGCGGAAGGCGGAAGCCGGCCGGCCCGGCGGCGACGCCCCCGCGGCCGGCGACCTGCTGGCGCTGGATCGGGTGCGCGCGCACGCCTCGGTCGACGCGAACGGCGAGTTCCTGCAGGACCTCGTCGCGACCTTCGTGAAGACCTCGCAGGCGTCGCTGGACGCGCTGGACGACGCCGTCGCCGGGCGCCGGCTGGCCCAGGTGCGCTCGCTGCTGCACGAATACTCCGGCATGTGCGCCGTGATCGGCGCGCAGCGGCTGCTCGCGCTGGCGCTGGAGCTGCAGCAGCGCGCCCGCGAGGACAGCCTGGAAGGCGCGCCGGCCCTGCTGCGCCGGTGCCGCGTGGCCCAGGACGAAACGGCCGCCGCCCTGCGCTGCGTGCTGGAGGAGACGCGCGGCAGCCCGCCGCCGCCGCGGGCCGGCTCGCGCTGAGGCGCGCTCAGCGCTGGCCCATGGGCTCGGTCGGCCGGAAGTCGGTGTGGTCGGCGAGGTGGGCCGGCGGGCCGCGGTCGGCCAGCGTCGGCGCCAGCACGGGAGCGGGGTCCGGCACCGGCGCGGGCAGCGGCTTCGCCTCCGGCGCGCGCGCGTGGTTCCAGTGCTGCGGCGGCGGCAGGGCCGGGCAGGTGCTGTCGTCGACCACGTCGTACTTCCACGAGACCCCGGCCATCCAGGAATGCGAAAGCGCGTCGAGGCGGATCAGCCGCGCCTGGATCGCGCGCTGCAGGGCGACCGTGTAGCCCAGGAGCTCCGGGTTCCACTCGCGCACCACGAGCCGCAGGTGCATGCCCGGCACGCGGCCGCTGGTGATCGCGGGCACCGGCTCGGCGCTGATCCAGTGCGAGGGGATGCCGTGCTTCAGGAGCGTGTCGCGCACGGCCATCGTGAGCAGCTGGCGCCGCGTGTCCTCCCGCGAGGGGTCGGCGCGCGAGACCGGCGCCGACGCGCGCGCCGGCGGCTTCTTGTTGAACCAGCGATCCATCAGCCGCATGCGGCGAGCTTACTGTCGCGCTGGGGACGCGGCCTAGGGGAATTGTCGGGCGCGGGGGCGCGGCTGGCGTAAACCGCAAGGGTTACACGGCGCCCTCACCCCGGCGCTCTCCCGCGAGCGGGAGAGGGAGGGCGCTGGTGCATTGCTCCAGGAGTTGCAGCAGCGCCTGCACGTCCACCGGCTTCACGAGGTGGTGGTCGAAGCCGGCTTCCTGGCCGGCAGCGACGTCCTGCGGCTGGCCCCAGCCGGTGACGGCCACCAGCTTGCGCTGCGCGCCGCCGGCTTGCGCGCGGATGGTCCGGCACGCCTCGTAGCCGTTGAGGCCGGGCATGCCGATGTCCAGCAGCAGCACCTGCGGATCGAACGCGGCGCAGGCCTCCACCGTCGCGGCGCCGTCGTGCACGCGCTGCACGGTGTGGCCCAGCCGCTCGAGCAGCATGGCGAGCGTCTCGGCCGCGTCGCGGTTGTCGTCGGCCACGAGGATGCGCAGGCCGCCCGTGCCCGGCACCGGCGCGGGCGCCGCCCTGGAAGCAGCGGCCGTTTCCAGCGTCGCCGCGGCCACCGGCAGGCGCACCGTGAACAGGCTGCCCTTGCCGGGGCCTTCGCTGCTGGCGGTGATGCTGCCGCCGTGCAGCTCCACCAGCTTGCGCGTGATCGACAGGCCGATGCCCAGGCCGCCGCGTGCCCGCGCGATCGCCGGCTCCTCCTGCGCGAACATCTCGAACACCTGCTCCAGCCGGTGCGGCTGGATGCCGATGCCGTCGTCGCGGAAGGACACCACGGCCATGCCGCCGTCGGCGACCACGCGCACCTCGATCTGGCCGCCCGGGTCGGTGTACTTCGCCGCGTTGCTCAGGATGTTCATGAAGGCCTGCGCCAGCCGCGCGCGGTCCGCGTGCAGCGCGAGCTTGCCCGGCGGGTGCTGCACGACGAGCTTGTGCCCGGCGCCGTCGATCTGCGGCTGGATCGTCTCCACCGCGTCGGCCAGCACCTCGTCCAGCGCCACCAGCTGCCGCTGCAGCTCGATGCGGCCCTGGTCGATGCGGCTCACGTCCATCAGGTCGTCGATCAGCCGGCCCATCGCGCTCACCTGCCGGTCGATGACGTCGGTGGCCCACTGCACGTCGGGTGTCGCCGGCCCGCGCAGCTTCATGAAGTGGATGGCGTTGCGCACCGGCGCGAGCGGGTTGCGCAGCTCGTGCGCCAGCGTCGCCAGGAATTCGTCCTTGCGCCGGTTCGCGTCGCGCAGGCGTCCCTCGCTCGCCTGCAGCGCCTCGGTGCGCTCGGCGACACGCTGGTCCAGCGAGCGGTTCAGTTCGGCGAGGCGCTCCTCCGCGCGGCGCCGCTCCGCGACTTCGGCCATCAGCAGCCGGTTGGCCCGCTCCAGCTCGCGGCCCTTGCGGTGCAGCTCGGCGAACACCGCCACCTTGGAGCGCAGCACCGCAGGATTCACCGGCTTGTGCAGGTAGTCCACGGCGCCGGAGCCGTAGCCCTCCAGCACGTGCTGGGCCTCGTTGTAGTAGGCCGTGAGGAAGATGATGGGGATGCGCGCCGTCTTGCGCCGCTGCTTCACCAGCTGCGCGAGCTCGAAGCCGGTCATGCCCGGCATCTGCACGTCCAGCACCAGCAGCGCGAACTCGTCGGCCATCAGCGCCAGCAGGGCGTCCTCGCCGGAGGTCGCGCGCACGAGGCGGTACGACGGGTCGTCGAGCACCGACTCCAGCACCGCGAGGTTGCGCGGCTCGTCGTCCACCAGCAGGACGTTGACGGTTTCCTTCAGGCCGGTCATGGTCACCTCAGCGGAACAGCCACACACGCATCAGCGACAGCAGCTGGTCGGTGTTGACCGGCTTGGAGATGTAGTCGCTCGCCCCCGCCTCCAGGCATTTCTCGCGGTCGCCCTTCATGGCCTTGGCGGTGAGCGCCAGGATCGGCAACGTGCGGAAGGCCGGGTCGCGCCGGATCTCGCGCATGGTCTCGTAGCCGTCCATCTCCGGCATCATGATGTCCATCAGCACCATCTCCAGGTCCGGCGTCTTCTTCAGGATGTCTATCGCCTGGCGGCCGTTGGTGGCGCTGACCACCTCCACGTCGTGGTTCTCCAGCACGGAGGTCAGCGCGAAGATGTTGCGCGCATCGTCGTCGACCACCAGCACCTTGCGTCCGTGCAGCACCTCCGAGGAGTTGTGCAGCCGCTCCAGCATCGCCTGCTTCTCCGGCGGCAGCTGCGTCACCACGCGGTGCAGGAACAGCGCCGTCTCGTCCAGCAGCCGCTCGGGCGAGCGCACGTCCTTCAGCACGATGCTCTTGGCCATGGTGTTCAGCCGCGCCTGTTCGTCGGGGCTCAGGTCCTTGCCGGTGAACACCACCACCGGCACGCCGGCCAGCGCCTGGTCGGAGCGCACCTGCTCCAGCAGCTCGAAGCCCGTCATGTCCGGCAGGCGCAGGTCCAGCACCACGCAGTCGAAGGGCTGCTTGCGCATGGCGGCGAGCGCCGCGTCGCCGCTGCCCGCCGTGGCGATGTCGATGTCGTCGTAGCCCAGGAGCTCAACGACGGCGTCGCGCTCCACCTCGTCGTCCTCCACGACCAGCAGGCGCCGGGTGCGCGGCTGCGTGAATTCCTTCAGGCGGTCGAAGGCGAGCTCGAGGCCCGCGGTGGTGGGCTCCTTCAGCAGGTAGTTGAAGGCGCCGTGCGACAGGCCGTGCTGGCGCTCCTCCTCCAGCGTGACGATCTGCACCGGGATGTGGCGCAGCGCCGGGTCCAGCTTCAGCTGGTTCAGCACGGTCCACCCCAGCATGTCGGGCAGGAAGATGTCGAGCGAGATCGCCGAGGGCCGGAACTCGCGGGCCAGCGACAGGCCCACGGCGCCCTTGGTGGCGACCAGGCCCTTGAAGCCCTTGTCGCGCGCCAGCCCCAGCAGGATGCGCGCGTAGTGCGGGTCGTCCTCGATCACCAGCAGCACCGGGTCGCCGGGCTGGATGCTCTCGCGGTCGTCGGCGATGTGCTCCTCGCGCGCGACCGGCAGCGTGATCACCGTGGTCTCGGGCGCCTTGCCCTTGCGCGTGGTCACCGTCGCCGCGTCGGGGCCGGCGTAGTGCAGCGGCAGGTACAGCGTGAAGGTGCTGCCCTGGCCGTGCACGCTGTGCAGCTTGATCTCGCCGCCCAGCAGCATCGCGAGCTCGCGGCTGATCGCCAGGCCCAGGCCGGTGCCGCCGTACTTGCGCGAGGTGCCGGCGTCGGCCTGCTGGAAGGCCTCGAAGATCAGGCGCTGCTTGTCCGGCGGCACGCCGATGCCGGTGTCCTCCACCGAGAAGGCGATCACCTGCTGCGCCTGGGCGAGCACCGGGTGGTCGGGCGACCAGCCGGCGTCGGCGAGGGCCACGCGCACTTCCACGTGGCCGTGCGCGGTGAACTTCACCGCGTTGGACAGCAGGTTCTTCAGGATCTGCTGCAGCCGCTTGGGATCGCTCTCCATCGTGCGCGGCAGGTCGTCGGCGAAGCGCAGGTGCAGCGGCAGGTTCTTCTGCTCCGCGACGTGGCGGAAGTTGCGGTCCAGGCTGTCGCGCAGGCCGGCGAAGGGGATCTCCTCGATGTCCACCGTGACCGTGCCCGACTCGATCTTGGACAGGTCCAGGATGTCGTTGATCAGGTTCAGCAGGTCGCTGCCCGAGGAGTTGATGTTGCGCGAGAACTCCACCTGCTTGGGGCTGAGGTTGCCGGCGGCGTTCTCGGCCAGCTGCTGCGACAGGATCAGGATGGAGTTGAGCGGCGTGCGCAGCTCGTGCGACATGTTCGCCAGGAACTCGGACTTGTACTTGGAGGTGAGCGCGAGTTCCGACGCCTTTTCCTCCAGCGCGCGCCGCGCCTGCTCCACTTCCGCGTTCTTGCGCTCGACCTCGGCGTTCTGCTCGGCGAGCAGCCGCGCCTTGGTGCCCAGCTCCTCGTTGGTCTGCTGCAGCTCCGCCTGGCGCGACTGCAGTTCGGCCGTGAGCTGCTGCGACTGCTTCAGCAGGCCCTCGGTGCGCATGGTCGCCTCGATGGTATTGAACACCGCGCCGATGCCGAGCGCGAGCTGGTCGAGGAAGTTCAGGTTGACCGGCGTGAAGGGCTGCAGCGAGGCGAGCTCGATCACCGCCTTGGTCTGGTTCTCGTACAGCACCGGCAGCACGATCACGCTCAGCTGGCGCGCCTCGCCCAGGCTGGAGCCGATGCGCACGTAGTCGGCCGGGACGTCGGTCAGCAGGATGCGGCGGTTCTGCAGGGCGCACTCGCCGACCAGGCCCTCGCCCAGGCGCAGCGTTTCGGACAGCTGCACGCTGCCGGACTGCGCGTAGGTGGCCAGCAGCTCCAGCTCGCCGTCGTCCTGTTCGGCCGGGTTGCTGTGGTAGATGCTGCCCTGGTGCGCGTTCACCAGCGGCGCCAGCTCGGACAGCAGCATCTTGCCCACGGTGTTCAGGTCGCGCTGCCCCTGCAGCATGCCGGTGAAGCGCGCCAGGTTGGTCTTGAGCCAGTCCTGCTCGCGGTTGCGTTCCGTGGTCTCCCGCAGGTTGGAGATCATGGTGTTGATGTTGTCCTTGAGCTCGGACACCTCGCCCTTGGCGTCCACCTGGATGGAGCGCGTGAGGTCGCCCTTGGTCACGGCCGTCGCCACTTCCGCGATCGCGCGCACCTGGGTCGTGAGGTTGGCCGCCAGCAGGTTCACGTTGCCCGTCAGGTCCTTCCAGGTGCCGGCCGCGCCCGGCACGTTGGCCTGGCCGCCCAGGCGCCCGTCCACGCCCACCTCGCGCGCCACGTTGGTCACCTGGTCGGCGAAGGTCGCGAGCGTGTCGGTCATGCCGTTGATGGTGTCGGCCAGCGCCGCCACCTCGCCTTTCGCCTGCACCGTGAGACGCTGCGTGAGGTTCCCGTTGGCCACGGCCGTCACGACCTTCACGATGCCGCGCACCTGCTCGGTCAGGTTGGACGCCATGAAGTTGACGTTGTCGGTCAGGTCCTTCCAGGTGCCGCCCACGCCGGTCACCTGCGCCTGGCCGCCCAGCTTGCCCTCGGTGCCCACCTCGCGGGCCACGCGCGTCACCTCGTTGGCGAAGGAGTTGAGCTGGTCGACCATCGTGTTGATCGTGTTCTTCAGCTCCAGGATCTCGCCCTTCACGTCCACCGTGATCTTGCGGTTCAGGTCGCCGCGCGCCACGGCCGTCGTCACCTCGGCGATGTTGCGCACCTGCGAGGTGAGGTTGGCGCCCATGGTGTTGACCGAGTCGGTCAGGTCCTTCCAGGTGCCGGCCACGCCCGGCACCACGGCCTGCACGCCGAGGCGGCCCTCGGTGCCCACCTCGCGCGCCACGCGCGTCACCTCGGAGGCGAAGGAGCGCAGCTGCTCCACCATCGTGTTGATCGTTTCCTTCAGCTGCAGGATCTCGCCGCGGACGTCCACGGTGATCTTCTTGGACAGGTCGCCGTTGGCCACGGCGATCGTCACCTCGGCGATGTTGCGCACCTGGTTGGTCAGGTTCGACGCCATCGAGTTGACGTTGTCGGTGAGGTCCTTCCAGGTGCCCGCCACCCCCGGCACCGTGGCCTGGCCGCCCAGCTTGCCTTCCGAACCCACTTCGCGCGCCACGCGCGTCACTTCGGAGGCGAAGGCGGAGAGCTGGTCGACCATCGTGTTGATGGTTTCCTTCAGCTGCAGGATCTCGCCTTTCACGTCCACCGTGATCTTGCGGCCCAGGTCGCCGCGGGCGATGGCGGTCGCCACGTCGGCGATGTTGCGCACCTGCCCCGTGAGGTTGTTGGCCATGGAGTTGACGTTGTCCGTCAGGTCCTTCCACGTGCCCGCGACGCCCGGCACCTGCGCCTGGCCGCCCAGCTTGCCTTCGGTGCCCACCTCGCGCGCCACCCGCGACACTTCGGCCGCGAAGGCGTTGAGCTGGTCCACCATGGTGTTGATGGTTTCCTTCAGCTCCAGGATCTCGCCGCGCACGTCCACGGTGATCTTCTTGGACAGGTCGCCGTTGGCCACGGCGATCGTCACCTCCGCGATGTTGCGCACCTGGTCCGTGAGGTTGGACGCCATCGAGTTGACGTTGTCCGTCAGGTCCTTCCAGGTGCCGGCCACGCCTTCCACCGCGGCCTGGCCACCCAGCTTGCCCTCGGTGCCCACCTCGCGCGCGACGCGCGACACCTCGCCGGCGAAGGCGTTCAGCTGGTCGACCATGGTGTTGATCGTCTGCTTCAGCTGCAGGATCTCGCCGCGCACGTCCACCGTGATCTTCTTGGAGAGGTCGCCGCGCGCGATGGCCGTCGCCACGTCGGCGATGTTGCGCACCTGCGCCGTGAGGTTGGACGCCATGAAGTTCACGGAGTCCGTCAGGTCCTTCCAGGTGCCGGCGACGCCCGGCACCTGCGCCTGGCCACCGAGCTTGCCTTCGGTGCCCACCTCCCGCGCGACGCGCGTGACCTCCGAAGCGAAGCCGTTGAGCTGGTCCACCATCGTGTTGATCGTGTTCTTCAGCTCCAGGATCTCGCCCTTCACCTCCACGGTGATCTTGCGCGAGAGGTCGCCGCGGGCCACGGCCGTCGTCACTTCCGCGATGTTGCGGACCTGGCCGGTCAGGTTGTTGGCCATGGAGTTGACGTTGTCGGTCAGGTCCTTCCAGGTGCCCGCGACGCCGCGCACCTGGGCCTGGCCGCCCAGCTTGCCCTCCGTGCCCACTTCGCGGGCCACGCGCGTCACTTCCGAGGCGAAGCCATTGAGCTGGTCGACCATCGTGTTGAGGGTGTTCTTCAGCTCCAGGATCTCGCCTTTCACGTCGACGGTGATCTTCTTGGAGAGGTCGCCGTTGGCCACCGCCGTCGCCACGTCCGCGATGTTGCGGACCTGCGCCGTCAGGTTGTTGGCCATGGAGTTGACGTTGTCGGTGAGGTCCTTCCAGGTCCCCGCGACGCCGGGCACCTGCGCCTGGCCACCGAGCTTGCCTTCGGTGCCCACCTCGCGCGCCACGCGCGACACCTCGCCGGCGAAGCCGTTGAGCTGGTCCACCATCGTATTGATCGTGTTCTTCAGCTCCAGGATCTCGCCGCGCACATCCACGGTGATCTTCTTGGAGAGGTCGCCGCGCGCCACGGCCGTCGTCACTTCCGCGATGTTGCGCACCTGGTCGGTCAGGTTGGACGCCATCGAGTTGACGTTGTCGGTGAGGTCCTTCCAGGTGCCCGCGACGCCTGGCACCTGGGCCTGGCCACCGAGCTTGCCTTCGGTGCCCACCTCGCGCGCCACGCGCGTCACTTCGGAGGCGAAGCCGTTGAGCTGGTCCACCATCGTGTTGATCGTGTTCTTCAGCTCCAGCACCTCGCCCTTCACGTCCACCGTGATCTTCTTGGACAGGTCGCCGTTGGCCACGGCCGTCGTCACTTCCGCGATGTTGCGCACCTGGTCGGTCAGGTTCGACGCCATGAAGTTCACGTTGTCCGTGAGGTCCTTCCAGGTCCCGGCGACGCCGGGCACCTGCGCCTGGCCGCCGAGCTTGCCCTCGGTGCCCACCTCGCGCGCCACGCGCGTCACTTCGGAAGCGAAGCCGTTCAGCTGGTCGACCATCGTGTTGATGGTTTCCTTCAGCGCCAGGATCTCGCCCTTCACCTCCACGGTGATCTTGCGCGAGAGATCGCCCTTGGCGATGGCCGTCGCCACGCCGGCGATGTTGCGCACCTGGCCCGTGAGGTTGGAGGCCATGGAGTTGACCGAGTCGGTCAGGTCCTTCCAGGTGCCGGCGATGCCGGGCACCTGCGCCTGTCCGCCCAGCTTGCCCTCGGTGCCGACCTCGCGCGCCACCCGCGTCACCTCGGAGGAGAAGCCGTTCAGCTGGTCCACCATCGTGTTGATGGTCTCCTTCAGCTCCAGGATCTCCCCCTTCACGTCCACCGTGATCTTGCGCGAGAGGTCGCCGCGCGCCACGGCCGTCGTCACCGTCGCGATGTTGCGCACCTGCGAGGTGAGGTTGTTGGCCATGGAGTTGACCGAGTCGGTCAGGTCCTTCCACGTGCCCGCCACGCCGGGCACCACGGCCTGTCCGCCCAGGCGGCCGTCGGTGCCCACCTCGCGCGCCACCCGCGTCACCTCGGAAGCGAAGGAGCGCAGCTGGTCCACCATGGTGTTGGTGGCTTCCTTCAGCTGCAGGATCTCGCCGCGCACGTCCACCGTGATCTTCTTGGACAGGTCGCCGTTGGCCACCGCGATCGTCACTTCCGCGATGTTGCGCACCTGCGCCGTCAGGTTGCCGGCCATCTGGTTCACCGAGTCGGTGAGGTCCTTCCACACGCCCGACACGCCCTTCACCTTGGCCTGGCCGCCCAGCTTGCCCTCGGTGCCCACCTCGCGCGCCACGCGCGTCACTTCGGAAGTGAACACCGACAGCTGCTCGATCATCGTGTTCACCAGCTTGGCCGAGCGCAGGAACTCACCCTTCAGCGCGCGGCCGTCGACCTCCAGGTCCATCGGCTGGCCGAGGTCGCCCTTCGCGACGGCGCCGATGGTGCGCGCGATGTCGGTGGTCGGCCGCACGAGGTCGTCGATCAGCGTGTTGAGCGAGTCGACCTGCGCGGCCCAACTGCCCATCGCCCCCGGCGCCGAAATGCGCTGCGACAGGCGCCCTTCCTTGCCGACCGTGTTGGACAGGCGCGCCGCCTGCGTCGTGATGCGGTCGGCGTTGGCGATGCTCTGGTTGAAGGCTTCGGCGATGCGCCCGTCCACCCCCGACCAGTCGGCCGGCAGCCGCACCGTGAAGTCGCCGCCGGCGAAAGCCATCAGCGCGGCGAGCACCTGCCGCGAACGCGCTTCCGCCGCTTCGCCCGGCAAGGTCTGGATGGGGGGAATGGCGACGGCGGCCTGCTTGTGCGAGGCTCCGCGCAGGGAGGGCTTGCCGCCCTTTTTCTTCGGCTGGGCGGCAGTGAGAGCCTGGTCCATGGGGTCTCCCGGGCGCCTCGTTCCGAGGCTTGCTTCACGCCCGGCCTGAACCGAAAAGTTCGACTTCGGGCGGCGCAAGTGTCGACGTGTTTTTCCGGCCTCGTCGTAGGACGACGCCGACACGCGATGACGGATGAGCTGCACGCCCTGGCGCGCGCAGAGAAGAAGACACGGCGCCGTGGCGCCGCGCCCACGCTAGGCAGCGGACGCGAGCAGTTCAGCCGCGAGCGACTCGGCGACGTCCGGAAGGTGGCGGTCGCCGCGCCGTTCCAGCAGCACGTTGGCGAGCTGGCGGCAGTAGCGCTCCAGCGACTGGAGTTCCAGCGTGGAAGGCACGAAGCGGTTGGCGAAGTGCACGGACACGACGCCGATGCAGGCGCCGGCGTTCGCCACGAGGGGACACGCGAGCACCGAGCGGAAGGGCACCGAACGCGCGATCTCGCGGAAAGGACGGAAGGCCTCGTCCTTCTCCACGTCGGCCACGAACACCGTCTTCAGCCCGAGGGCGGCGCGACCGCAGACCGAGCCCTTGTCCACGGGCAGGCGCTCGAAGGCGCGCAGGAAGTGCGGCGGCAAGCCCGACTGCTGCACGATCGCGAGCCGTCCCGCGGTGTCGAGGAGCTGGATGTGGCCGCGTTCCGCGCCATGCAGGGCCACCACGTCGGCCAGCGCCACCTGCAAACTTTCGTGCAGGTCGCGCGCCGCACTGAGGCGCTGGAGCATGGGCTTGACGAGCATGGCGCGCGATTCTAGGGTGCTCGCGGTGGCATGCCAACGGAAAAGCGCCGCGATGCGGCGCTTTTTTCGGGTGTCCCCTCCTCCTCATCCAGGGGCCCTCCCGTGCCGGACGCTCATTCGGAGATGAGGATCGCCTCGGCCATCTGCGTGTCGAGCGTCGCCGGCGCCGTGATCCGCGCCAGGTACATCGAGCCGCTGTCCTCGCCCGTCAGCGCGGCGACGCTGGCGCGCGTGGCCAGGTACTCGAGCGTGACCTGCTCGCGCGTGCGGTCGCTGCGGAATCCGGCGAGCTGGTCGTACTCGTCGGCCCACGGGTTCACGCCGCCGTGGCGGAACTGCTGCATCTCGCCGATCACTTCGGCGCGGCTGCGCGTGGAGGTGAAGGGCGTGGGGTCGATGGTGATGTCGTCGGCGAAGGCCGGGCTGGCGGCAGCGGCGGCGGCGACGAGGGCGAGAGCGAAATGGCGGTTCATGATGGTTCCTCCGGGTGTTGAGCTGGCCGGCGGCGGCCCCTGCCGCCTTCCGGTCCCGCCGGTGGCGGGTCCTTCCCGCCACCGACGCGAGGAACAATAGGTGAGCCTTCGCTTCGTTTGATCTGCCGATCGGGTGGGGCTCGCGTGCGCGTGCGATGCGCCGCGCGATCATGCTATGCCGCGAGCAGCGCGCGCCGCACGCGCTCGGCCGTGAAGGGCAGTTCGCGCACCCGCACGCCGATCGCCTGCGCGAGCGCGTTGCCGATGGCAGCGGCGAGCGGGCCGTGCGTGGGCTCGCCGGCACCCAGCGATTTCTCCTGCGGCCGGTCGATCAGCGCGACCTCCACGGCCGGCACTTCGGAGAAACGCAGGATGGGATAGTTCGCCCAGGTGTCGCTGGTCACGCGCGCGCGGTCGAACTGCACGGCTTCCTTCAGGCACCAGCTCACCGTCTGGATGGCGCCGCCTTCGATCTGGTTCACGACGCCGTCGGCCTGCACCACGCGGCCGACGTCGACGGCGAGCCACACGCGCTTCACGCGCACCGCGTGCTGCGCCTCGACCTGCGCGACCGCCGCGCACCACGCGCCGTTGACCTTGTAGCGCGCGAAGGCGATGCCGAAGCCCTCGCCTTCGCGCGGCGTGCGGCCGCGCCAGCCGCTCATCTCCGCGACCTTCTCCAGCACGTCGCGGCTGCGCGGGTCGCCCAGGTGGCGCAGGCGGTAGTCCAGTGGATCGACGCCGAGCGCGACGGCGATCTCGTCGACGAGCCCTTCGGCCGCGAACACGTTGCAGTGCGCGCCCAGCGAGCGCAGCGACGACGTGCGCAGCGGCATGGCGAGCAGGCGGTGGTTGACGATCCTGCGCTGGGGAAAGTCGTAGGTCGGCACGGCATTGCGCTCGGCGCCGCCGCCCGTGGCCACCGGCACGTTGATGGACACCTGCGGCGCGAAGCCGAGCAGCGGCGCCGCGTGGAACACGGGCACGGCCATGCGGCCGGGACGCAGGCTGTGGCCGTTGGACCAGGTCTCGTGCTCCCACTCCACGATGCGGCCGTCGGGCGCGACGCCGGCACGCACGTCCACGGCCATCGCCGCGCCGAAGGGCGCGCAGGAGAGTTCGTCCTCGCGCGTCCAAAGCACGCGGACGGGATGGCCCGGCAAGGCGTGCGCGAGCAGGGCCGCATCGACCGCCGCATCGTCGGCGCCGTTGTGGCCGTAGCAGCCGGCGCCGGGCACGTGCGTCACGGTGATCGCGTCGGCGGAGAGATCCAGCAGCACGGCGAGGTCCTTGCGCAGCGGATACACGCCTTGCGCATGCGTCCATACCTCCAGCCTGCCGCCGTCGAAGCGGGCGATGCCGCAGGACGGGGCGATGGACGCGTGCGCGATGTAGGGACGCGCATAGCTCGCGCCGAAGCGCCGCACCGCGGCGGGCGCCTTCGCGTCGCGCTGCTCGTCGACGATGCTGGTCTCGGCCGGCTGCGCGCGCAGGAAGGCGGGCAGGTCGTCCACGTCGGGCAGCGATGCCGTTTCGCGCCAGCGCGCCACCGCCTTCAGCTTGCGCAGCGCGCGCACCGCGCTGTCCTCGCTTTGCGCGACGACAGCGAGGAAGCTGCGCAGGCGGACCACGCGCACCACGCCGGGCAGCGCCTCGACGGCGGCCGCGTCGACCTCCAGCAGCTCCGCGCCGGGCGAGGGCGGATGCGCCATGCGCGCGTGCAGCAGGCCCGGCAGCTCCATGTCGTGGAGGAAGGCCGGCCGGCCCAGGACCTTCGCGGCGAGGTCTTCCCTCTGCAGCTGCGCCTCGGCCTGCGCGCGCGGCGGCTTGGGCCGGGCCCGGCCGGAAGCGGCGACCTCCAGCAAGGCGGGATCGGCCAGCTCCCAGTAGCTGCTCGCCACGTCCGGCGCGCCGCGCACGCGGATGGCGCCGTCGGCGATCTCCAGGTCGGCGACGGCCACTTCCAGCCGCTGCGCCGCCGCGCGCAGGTAGATGTCGCGTGCTTCCGCGCAGGCCTGGCGCAGGGCGCTGCCGGAATCCTGGATCGACAGGCTGCCGGACGTGAAGCCTTCGTCGGGCGATGCCGCCGTGCTCGCGGGGACCATGGTGATGCGCGCCGGCGCGACGTCCAACTCCTCCGCCGCGATGGCGGCCAGCGCGGTCACGATGCCCTGCCCCAGTTCCACCTTGCCGCTGCGCACCTCCACGCGGCCCGCGGGCAGGATGGACAGCCACTGCGACAGCTTCGGGTTGGCCTGCAGGCTCTTCGGAAGATCGCTCATCGCGCGCTCCCCGCTTCCGCGGCGCGCAGCACCGCGCGCACGATGCGGTTGTGCGCGCCGCAGCGGCACAGGTGGCCGTCGAGCGCCTCGCGCACGCGCGCTTCGCTCGGGTGCGGTTCGCGTTCGAGCAGCGCCGTCGCCGTGGCCAGGATGCCGGAGAGGCAGTAGCCGCACTGGCCGGCCTGCTCCTCGATGAAGGCCTGCTGCAGCGCGCTCGGCCGGCCGGGCCCGCCCAGCCCTTCCACGGTGACGATGGATTTGCCCTGCGCCGCGGCCACGGGCGTGTCGCACGCCGGCGTGGAGACGCCATCGAGCAGCACGTGGCAGGCGCCGCATTCACCGCTGCCGCAGCCGAAGCGCGTGGCCTTGAGCCCGCAGGCGTTGCGCAGCACGTCCAGCAGGGGCGTGTTCTCCCCGGCCTGCACGGCACGCTCGGTGCCGTTCACGCGCAGGCGGAAGGTCGTCATCTCCATGAGGCTGTCTCCTGCGGCCCGTGTGCCCGGGCTCGTGCGGGCCAGTCTAAGCCATGCGCCCGCGCGGGCGGTCCCCGCGGGCTATACTTGGCGCTCGCTCCGGGGTGCGAGCGGCCTGCCGGCCGGTCGCTGAGATGGCAACACCAAACCCGTGAACTTGAACCGGTTCGTACCGGCGTAAGGAGAGCCGCATGCAGCATCTTCCCCTCCCCGCTTTCCCGCCCTCCCGGGCCCGCCCGCGATGAAGATTGCCATCGCCGGCGCCGGCCTGCTGGGCCGCCTCCTCGCCTTCCACCTCTCCCGCACCGGGCACGAAGTGCACGTGTTCGACCCGGCCGCGCACGCCGAGGCGCGCGGCGCCGCCGGCTGGACGGCCGCGGGCATGCTGAGCCCCGTGGCGGAGCTGGAATGCGCGGACGAAGGCGTGTTCCGGCTGGGCTTGCGGAGCATGGAACTGTGGCCGCAGGTGCTGGGGCAGCTCGCGCTGCCGGTGGAGTGCGCGTTCGACGGGAGCCTGCTGCTGGCGCATCGCGGGGACGAAGGGGCGGCCCGGCGCGTGATCGAGTTGTTGCACGCGAAGATGGCCGACGGTGGGGTTCGCTCCGCTCACCGCCACCCTACGGATCTCGTCCCTCGATCGCTTCCCGCTGAAACCCTGCGCGAGCTCGAACCCGCCGTCCGCGGGCCGGCCCACGCCTGGCTGCTCCCGCACGAGGGGCGCATCCATACCGTGCAGGCGATGCAGGCGCTGGCGGCGGGCGCGACCGGCGTGCACTGGCATTGGGGCGAAACCGTGGCCTCCGCCGAGCCGGGCGCGCTGCGCACCGCCGGCGGCGAACAGCGCTTCGACCACGTCTTCGACGTGCGCGGCACCGGAGCCCGCCCGCAGCTGCCCGTGCGCGGCGTGCGCGGCGAGATCTTCTGGCTGCAGGCGCCCGGCGTGCCGCTGCGCCGGCCGCTGCGCCTGCTGCACCCGCGCTACCGCGTCTACATCGTGCCGCGCGCGCCCGACATCGTGGTCGTGGGCGCCAGCGAGATCGAGAGCGAGGACCGCTCGCCCGTGTCGCTGCGCACCACGGTCGAACTGCTGGCCGCGGCGCACAGCGTCGTGCCGGAGCTCGCCGAGGCGCGCATCGTGCACAGCGAGACGAACCTGCGCCCGGCCCTGCCGGACAACCTGCCGCTGCTGGAGACGCGCGACGGGCTCACGCGCATCAACGGGCTGTTCCGCCACGGCTGGCTGATCGGGCCGGCGCTGGTGGAGGCCGCCTTGCAGCCCATGGCGAAATGACGAATGACGAATGACGGAATGACCAAGCAGATCACGCTCAATGGCGAGCCGCGCCAGGTGGACGCGGGTGCGACGCTCGCGGACCTCGTCGCGACGCTCGGCCAGCCGCCCGAGGCGCTGGCCACGGCCGTCAACGGCGAGTTCGTGCCGCGCGCGGGCCGCGCCGCTCGCGCTCTGCACGACGGCGACGCCGTCTTCACTTTCCAGCCCATCACGGGAGGTTGAGCATGGGACTGAACATCGGCGAGGTCGAACTCGCCAGCCGCTTCTTCCTCGGCACCGCCGGGTATCCCTCGCCGCAGGTGCTGCAGGAGGCGATCGCCGCTTCCGGCACGCAGGTGGTCACCGTCGGCCTCAAGCGCCAGCTGGCCGCCGCCGGCACGCCCGGCGATTTCTACGGGCTCATCCGCGCGAGCGGCGCCCGCCTGCTGCCCAACACGGCCGGCTGCAAGACGGCGCGCGAAGCCGTCACCCTGGCGCACATGGCGCGCGAGCTGTTCGACACGCGCTGGCTCAAGCTGGAAGTGATCGGCGACGACTACACGCTGCAGCCCGATCTCTTCGAGCTGGTGGAGGCGGCGCGCACGCTGGTGAAGGACGGCTTCGAGGTCTTCCCCTACTGCACCGACGACCTGGTCACCTGCCAGCGCCTGCTGGACGCGGGCTGCCGCATCCTCATGCCCTGGGGCGCGCCGATCGGCTCGGGGCAGGGCCTGCTGAACCCGACGGCGCTGCGCACGCTGCGCGCGCGCCTGCCGGACGCGACGCTGGTCGTCGACGCCGGCATCGGCTCGCCGCAGCACGCCGTCCACGCGATGGAGCTGGGCTTCGACGCCGTGCTGGTGAACTCCGCCGTGTCGCAGTCGCACGACCCGGTGAAGATGGCGCGGGCCTTCCGGCTCGCCGTGGAATCGGGCCGGCTCGCCTACGAGGCCGGCATCATGGCGCGCCAGGAGATGGCCGTGCCGAGCACGCCGGTGACGGGACAGCCCTTCCTGCTGTGAGCGCATGAAGGTCGCGACCTTCAACGTGAACGGCGTCAAGGGGCGCCTGCCCCGGCTGCGCGAATGGCTGGAGGAAACGCGGCCCGACGTCGCCTGCCTGCAGGAGATCAAGACCGGCGACGCCACCTTTCCCGCCCAGGCCTTCGCGGACCTGGGCTACGGCGCCATCTGGCATGGCCAGCGCTCGCACCACGGCGTGGCCATCCTCGCGCGCGGCGCGACGCCGGTGGAAGTGCGGCGCGGCCTGCCCGGCGACGACGACGACGTCGCGACGCGCTGGCTCGAAGCGGACCTGCACGGCCTGCGCATCGTCTCGGTGTACCTGCCCAACGGCAACCCCGTGCCCAGCCCCAACTTCGACTACAAGCAGCGCTGGATGGAGCGGCTGATCGCGCATGCGCGCACGCTCATGGACTCGGGCCTCTCCGTGATCCTGGCCGGCGACTTCAACGTGGTGCCGACCAACGCCGACATCTACAACGCCGGCAGCTGGCGCTTCGACGCGGTGCTGCAGCCCGAGACGCGCGAGAAGTACCAGCGCCTGCTGGCGCAGGGCTGGGTCGACGCCACGCGGCACCTGCATCCGGACGAGCGCATCTACACCTTCTGGGTCAACGAGGGGGCGTTCCGGCGCAACGCCGGCTTCCGCATGGACTTCCTTCTGCTCACGCCCGACCTGGTGCCGCGGCTGCAGGCCACGGGCGTGGACGCGGACCAGCGCGGACGCGAGAAGCCCAGCGACCACGCGCCCGTATGGATCAGGCTTGCCCCTTGACGTGCGCCTCGGTCGCGTCACGCCCTGTCGCGAACACCCCGAGCACCTTCCCCTGCGCATCCCTCAGCAGCCCGAACGAGAAGTCCACGTAGAGCTTGCGCCCCTCCTCCTTGTGCCGCGCCCGCGTGCGCATCACGCGCCCGCCCACGCGCAGCTCGCCCGAGGCGACGGCGCGCGCGAAGCCCGCGTCGTGCGCCGCCTTGAAGCGCTCGGGGATGATGATGTCCAGGCTGCCGCCCAGCGCCTCCTGGGCGGTGAAGCCGAACAGGCGCTCGGCGGCGGCGTTCCACAGGCGGATCGTTCCCTGCACATCGGTGACGATCAGGGCTTCGGGGAGTTGCTGCAGCAGCAGCGCGTGATGGGGAAAATCGGCGGACTGGGGCATCGGCGGTTTCGGCAGGAAGGAATGGCAGGCATGGACGACGACATCGAGGCGCTCCGGCGCGAGGTGCAGCACCTGATCGCGATGCACACCGCGACCTACGTCACGCTCACTTCGCTGGTGGCGACCCACCCGCAGCCGCAGCAGTTCCAGCTGCACCTGGTGACGGCGCTGGAAGGCGTGCTCGGGTCGGAACGATTGGCGAACTGGACGCCGGAACAGAAGCAGATCGTACGCCGGGTCGTGGAAACCTTCCAGAACGTGCGGCCGGCGGAGGCGATGGATCCGTTGAAGGAAGCGTTGGGGGATCGGGATCCGCGGGGGCGGTGAGGGTCACGCGAGGAACAAGGCCTGCAGGTCCGAGAGGAAATCGAAGCCCCGCTCGGTGGGCTTCACCCGCACGTCATCCCGCTCGACGAGGCCTTTCGCCTGCGCTTCCTGCAGCGGCTTCTCGATCGCGCTCGGCGGCAGCCCCGTGCGCGCGACGAAGTCCTGCAGCGCGAAGCCGTCCTTCAGCCGCAGCGCGTTCAGCATGAACTCGAAGGGCAGGTCCGCGCGCGCGACCTCGTCGTCCTGCGCGATCGGCGCGCCGGCGAGCGCCTTCTCCATGTACAGGCGCGGCTCGCGATAGCGCACCTGGCGCACGATGCGGTGCGGGAAACTGAGCTTGCCGTGCGCGCCGGCGCCTATGCCCAGGTAGTCGCCGAAGGACCAGTAGTTCTGGTTGTGGAAGCAGCGGTGCCCCGGCTTGGCATAGGCCGACACCTCGTAGCGCTCCAGGCCCGTCGCGGCCGTCATCTCCGTGATGCGATCGAGCATCGCGTAGGCCAGGTCGTCCGGCGGCGTCACCGGCGGGAACTTCGCGAAATACGTGTTGGGCTCGATGGTCAGGTGGTAGATCGACAGGTGCGGCGGCATCAGCGCCAGCGCCTGCGTCACGTCCTGCTCCAGCTCGGCGAGCGTCTGCCCGGGCAGCGCGTACATCAGGTCGAGGTTGAAGGTCTCGAAGTTCGCGGCGGCCTCCTCGACCGCGGCCACGGCCTGGCGGCTGTCGTGCACGCGGCCCAGCGCGCGCAGCTTGGCATCGTCGAAGCTCTGCACGCCGACGGACAGCCGCGTGACGCCGGCGGCGCGGAAGGCCTTGAAGCGGTCCTTCTCGAAGGTGCCGGGGTTCGCCTCCAGCGTGACCTCCGCGTCGGGCACCAGCTGCACGCGCGCGCGGATGTCCGACAGCAGCCGCGCGATGCCTTCCGGCGAGAACAGGCTGGGCGTGCCGCCGCCGATGAAGACGCTGTGCACCTGCCGGCCCCACACGAGCGGCAGCGCCGACTCGAGGTCGGCGCGCAGCGCGTCGAGATAGCGGGTCTCGGGCAGCTCGTCGCGCCTCATCCATCCGGCGCCGGGCCGCCCCAAGCCGGATGCGCCCCCTTGGGGGGCCGACGCCGAAGGCGTCTTGGGGGCCAGTTCGTGCGAGTTGAAGTCGCAGTAGGGGCACTTCTTCAGGCACCAGGGCAGGTGGACGTACAGCGACAGCGGCGGCAGCGCCTGCAGCTGCAGCAGGCCCGGACGCAGGTAGCGCTGGGCGGCGTCGGCGTTCACAGCCAGCGTTCCCGGATGAGCTGCACCATCTGGCGCGCCGCCTGGCCGCGGTGGCTGTGCGCGTTCTTCACTTCGGCGGGCAGCTCGGCGAACGTCTTGCCCAGGGTCGGGATGAACATCACGGGATCGAAGCCGAAGCCGTTGGCGCCGCGCCGCTCGCGCGCGATCTCGCCGGGCGCGCGGCCCACGGCGATCAGCGGCTCGGGGTCGAAGGGCGCGCGCACCGCGACGAGCGTGCTGACGAGGGCGGCGCGGCGGTTGTCCACGTCGCGCATCTGTTCCAGCAGGGCCGTCACGTTGTTGTCGTCGCCCTTGGGCAGGCCGAACTGCGTCGCGTAGTAGGCGGTGTCCACGCCGGGCAGGCCGCCGAAGGCGTCGACGCACAGCCCCGCGTCGTCCGCCATCGCCGGCAGGCCGGTGTGCTGCGCCGCGTTGCGCGCCTTGGCCAGCGCGTTCTCCACGAAGGTGCGGTGCGGCTCCTCCGCTTCGGGCACGCCCAGCGCGCCCTGGCGCACCAGCGCGATGCCCAGCGGCGCGAACATCTGCTGCAGCTCGGCGAGCTTGCCCGCGTTGTTGGAGGCGAGGACGATGCGATCGATCACGCGGAAAGCGCCTTCGCCTGCATCGCCACGAGCTCGGCGATGCCCTTCTCGGCCAGCCGCAGCAGTTCGTCCATCTCGGCGCGCGTGAAGGCGACGCCTTCGGCCGTGCCCTGCACCTCCACGTAGTGGCCGGCGCCGGTCATCACCACGTTCATGTCGGTGTCGCAGGCGACGTCCTCGATGTATTCCAGGTCCAGCAACGGCGTGCCGTCCACGATCCCCACCGAGATCGCCGCGACGGGCCCCAGCACGGGCGACTCCGTGAGCTTGCCCGCGCGCAGCAGGTGGTTCACGGCATCCTGCGCCGCCACGAAGGCGCCGGTGATCGCCGCCGTGCGGGTGCCGCCGTCGGCCTGCAGCACGTCGCAGTCCAGCGTGATGGTGCGCTCGCCCAGCTTCTTCAGGTCGAACACGGCGCGCAGCGAGCGGCCGATCAGGCGCTGGATCTCCTGCGTGCGCCCGCTCTGCTTGCCGCGCGCGGCCTCGCGGTCGCCGCGCGTGTGCGTGGCCCGCGGCAGCATGCCGTATTCGGCCGTCACCCAGCCTTCGCCGCTGCCGCGCTTGTGCGGCGGCACCTTCTCTTCCACGGAGGCCGTGCAGAGAACGCGGGTGTTGCCGAACTCGATCAGCACCGAGCCCTCGGCATGCATGGTGAAGCCGCGCGTGATGCGGACGGGGCGAAGCTGGTCGGCGGCACGGTTGCCGCTGCGGAGGAAAGTCGTCATCGGAGAATGATAGGGAAGTGGGGATGGGCGTGCCCGACCCATGGCATTGGGAAGTCATGTCATTGCGGCCTTGAGCCGCAATCCATGGATGCGTGGTGCCGCGCGACCGTGGATCCCGGGTCGAGCCCGGGATGACAACCTCTTCTGCTCAGGCCTTCTTGGCTGCCGAGCGCTTGATTGCCTCGTTGATCTCGGCGATCGAGCGTTCGATGGCCGCGTCGTCGAGGTCGTCGACCAGCGTGTCGAGCACGCCGGCCTGGATGGTCGAGGCGAAGACGCCGTCGGAGATGCTGTCGGTGGAGATGCCTCGGGTGGACTCGAAGGTGTCCGGCGTCTCCCACTCCATGGCGATCACGGTCACGTTGTCGGAGTGCTCGCCGCCGTTGCGCAGCGCGCTCTCCACCAGGTCGGGCACGGCCTCGGCCACCGGCTTGCCGGCCAGCTCGCGCACGATGTCGGTGTCTTCCAGGCTGCTCCACAGGCCGTCGGAGCACAGCAGGATCTTGTCGCCCTGCTGCAGCTGCACCGGGCCGGTGACGTCGAAGACCGGCTTGGTCGGCGAGCCGAGGCAGGTGAACAGGATGTTGCGGTTGATCCGGTCCATGCGGATCACGCCGGCGTTCTGCTGCTCCAGGTAGGAGTGGTCGCGGGTGCGCGTCAGCAGCTCGTTGCCGCGCACGACGTACAGGCGCGAGTCGCCGCAGTGCACCCAGGTGGCGTGCTGGCCCTGGACGACGGCCGCCACCAGCGTGGTGCGGGGCGTGTCGAGCATGCCCTTCTCGCTGGCGTAGCGGATGATCTGGTGGTGCGCCGCCATCAGGGCGACGGAGAGGAACTCGCTCACGTCCTTCACGACGGGGCGGGCTTCCTTCTGGTACAGCGCGGAAATCGTCTGCAGGGCCAGCTGCGCGGCAACCTCGCCTTCCGGGTGGCCGCCCATGCCGTCGGCCAGCAGGAAAAGCCCCGACTCGCGGGTGTAGCAGTAGCCCATCCGGTCTTCGTTCTTCTCTCGGCCGCCTTTGCGGCTGATCTGGAAGACCGAGAACTTCAATTCGGCCTCCGCCGAGCCGCCTCAAGGAGGCCGAGGCCCCCTGGGGGGGCAGCGCCGAAGCGGAAGCGGCAAGCGTGGGGGCTCATTTCACCTTGGCTCCTATGCCGCTTCGCCTCATGTTCTTCTTGGTGTCGGTCACCATGTTGTCGAACTGGAGGCGCATCTTCTCACCGACCGAGAGCTTGGTATAGCGCCGTTCGCCCTCCCGGCTGAGCTCCTTCTGCAGGGCGAACACCGACTGCGGACGGGACAGGGGATCGAGGGACATGCACCATTCCACCACCTCGATGAGGTTGTCGGAATAGACGCCGCGCAGGCGCGACAGGGCAAGCGACAAGCGGTCTTTTTCCAGTCGCTGCGGCGCGTCATTCGGGGGGTAGCCCTGCATGCAGGCGTAGATGCAGGCGCCGATGGCGTAGATGTCGGTCCAGGGGCCCATGGAGGAGTCCCGGCGGTACATCTCGGGGGCGGCGAAGCCGGGGGTGTACATCGGCCGGATGAAGTTGCCCTCCTTGGACAGCACTTCGCGGGCGGCGCCGAAGTCGATCATCACGGCGCGGTTGTCGTCCGTGATGAAGATGTTGGCCGGCTTGATGTCCAGGTGCAGCATCTTGTGCTGGTGCACGATGCGCAGGCCGCGCAGGATCTCGTCGAAGAGCGAGCGGATGGTCGATTCGCGGAAGACCTTCTGCTTCTTCAGCTCGCGCGCGGTGATGATGAAGTCCTGCAGGGTCGCGCCCTCCAGGTAGTTCATCACCATGTAGACCGTCTCGTTCTCGCGGAAGAAGTTCAGCACGCTCACCACCGACGAGTGGGAGATCTGCGCGAGCGAACGGCCTTCCTCGAAGAAGCTCTTCAGGCCCAGGCGGTACAGGGACAGCTTCTCGGGCGCGACCTGCGGCAACAGTTCGCCCGGCGGGCGCGTGGCCAGCGAGGAAGGCAGATACTCCTTGATCGCGACCTGCTGGCCCTCGTTGTCGACGGCCAGGTAGACGACGCCAAAGCCACCGGCGGACAGCTTGCGCACCACACGGTAGCCTCCGATCACGGTATCCGGCGGCAAAGGGGCCGGTTTCAGCTTTGACATAATTTGAGTTGGGGCGCTCCCGCGCGCCTTTTCGATCCCCGAAATCCCCGCAACGACTTCAAAGACTCCTCTTCATGGCAGTTTACAGCATGACCGGTTACGCCTCGGCGCAACTGAGCCCCGGGACGGCACCGGCCGGCCCGGATGGCGGCAAGTCTGCAACAGGCGCCCGGCTCGGGCTGGAAATCCGGTCCGTGAACAGCCGCTTCCTGGACCTGTCCTTCCGGCTGGGCGAGGAGCTGCGCGCCCACGAGCCCGCCCTGCGCGAGCTGATCTCCGGGCGCATCAAGCGGGGCAAGGTCGAAGTGCGCGCCGGCGTGGAGGGCAGCGGCGGCGAGGCCGTGCGCGAACCGTCGATGGCCACCCTGCAGCGCCTGGGCGCCGTGCAGGACACGATCAAGACCTGGATGCCCACGGCGGCCGCCCTCTCGGTCGCCGAGATCCTGCGGCTGTCCGCGGCCGAGGGCGACACCAGCTTCGACTGGGGCGAGGGCCTGATGCAGGTCGCCGGCCAGGCCCTGGGCGACCTGGTCGCCGCCCGCGAGCGCGAGGGCGCCCGGCTGGCGACGATGCTCCAGGGGCACCTGCAGCAGCTCCGCTCCCTGGCGGAACAGGCCAGGCCGCTGGTGCCGCAGCTGGTGGAGCAGCAGCGCCAGCGCTTCCTGGAACGCTGGAAGGAGGCCATGGCCCTGTCCGAGGGCGCGGCGACGCCCGAGGCGGCGCAGGACCGCGCCCTGACCGAGGCCACCGCCTTCGCCATCCGCATCGACGTCGCCGAGGAACTCACCCGCCTGGCCGCCCACCTGGACGAAATCGAGCGCCTGGTGGCCAAGGGCGGCGAGGTGGGCAAGCGGCTGGACTTCCTGATCCAGGAGCTGCACCGGGAAGCGAACACGCTGGGATCCAAGTCGGCCGCGCTGGAGCTCACGAAGATCTCGGTGGACATGAAAGTGCTCATCGAGCAGATGCGGGAACAGGTCCAGAACATCGAGTAGCGGATAATCCCGCATGGACTACCCCGGCAACCTCTTCGTCGTGGCGGCCCCCAGCGGCGCCGGCAAGTCCAGCCTGGTGAAGGCCTTGCTGGAGCTCGATTCCCACGTACAGCCCTCGGTGTCGCACACCACGCGGGCCCCCCGCGGCCAGGAAAAGCATGGGCGCGAATATTTCTTCGTCTCGCCCGGCGAGTTCGACCAGATGGTGCTGGCCGACGCCTTCGTCGAATGGGCCAACGTGCACGGCCAGCGCTACGGCACCTCCAAGAAGGCGATCGAGGACCGCATCGCCCACGGCGCCGACGTGATCCTGGAGATCGACTGGCAGGGCGCCCTGCAGATCAAACGCATCTTCTCCAACGCCGTGCTGATCTTCATCCTGCCTCCCAGCTGGGAGGAACTGCGCTCGCGCCTGGAGCGGCGCGGCGAGGACGCCCCGGACGTGATCGAAACCCGACTCGCCAATGCGGCCGCCGAACTGGCGCAGGCGAAAGAGTTCGATTTCGTTATAATCAACGAGTTATTTGAGCGCGCGCTTTTTGACCTCAAAGCGATCGTGCACTCCCAGCGCCTGAAGTACGTGTCCCAGCGGCGGCTGCGCGCCGACACCTTCCAGGCCCTCGGGATCTGAACCACCCCCGGAGAGATTCATGGCCCGTATCACCGTCGAAGACTGCCTCGAGAAAATCCCCAACCGCTTCCAGCTGGTGCTGGCCGCGACCTACCGCGCCCGCATGCTGAGCCAGGGCCACGCGCCCAAGATCGAGAGCAAGAACAAGCCCGGCGTGACCGCGCTGCGCGAGATCGCCGAAGGCAAGATCGGCCTGGAAATGCTGAAGAAGGTGCCGGGTTAAGCCGAAACGCCTCCAGAACAAACGCCCCTCGCGGGCGTTTTTTCATGGCCCTGCCCGCTCCCGTGGGCCGCGCGCTACATTAAGGGCATGAGCGCGGTGCTCCCACCGGTGTCGGGCAGCGGCAAGCGGCCCAGCAGTCCCATCCTCCCCAGCCCTGCCGCCGCCAATGCGGCAGCGGCCAGCTTCGCCGCGCTGACGGCCCGCCTGGACTACCTGGACGCGGCCGAAGTCGACCTGGTCCGCAAGGCCTACCGCTTCGCCGACGAGGCCCACCTGGGGCAGATGCGCGCCAGCGGCGAGCCCTACATCACCCACCCGATCGCCGTCGCCGCGCAGTGCGCGGAGTGGAAGCTCGACGCGCAGGCGCTGATGGCGGCGCTGCTGCACGACGCGATCGAGGACTGCGGCGTCACGAAGGCCGACCTCATCGACCGCTTCGGCCCCGCCGTCGCCGAACTGGTGGACGGCCTCACCAAGCTGGACAAGCTGCAGTTCAACACCCGCGAGGAAAACCAGGCCGAGAGCTTCCGCAAGATGCTGCTGGCCATGGCGCGCGACGTGCGCGTGATCCTGGTGAAACTGGCCGACCGGACGCACAACATGCGCACGCTGGAAGACGTGCCGCGCGAGAAGTGGCACCGCATCGCCAGCGAGACGCTCGACATCTACGCGCCCATCGCCCACCGCCTGGGCCTGAACACCACCTACCGCGAACTGCAGGAGCTGTCGTTCCGCTACCTGCGGCCCTGGCGCTACGCGACGCTCGCCAAGGCCGTGGCCAAGGCGCGCAGCCGCCGGCGCGACCTGATCCAGAAGGTGGCGCGCGACGTGGAAGCCACGTTCGAGACGGCGCACATGCAGGCGAAGATCGCCGGGCGCGAGAAGACGCTGTACTCCATCTACAAGAAGATGGACGAGAAGCGGCTGTCCTTCGCGCAGGTGACCGACATCTACGGCTTCCGCATCATCGTGCCGACGATCACCGACTGCTACACGGCGCTGGGCCTGCTGCACCAGCTGTACAAGCCGGTGCCGGGCAAGTTCAAGGACCACATCGCGATCCCCAAGATCAACGGCTACCAGTCGCTGCACACGACGCTGGTGGGCCCTTCGGGCGTGAACGTGGAATTCCAGCTGCGCACCGAGGCCATGCACCTGGTGGCCGAGTCCGGCGTCGCCGCGCACTGGCTGTACAAGGCCAGCGTGCCGCAGGACGACGAGCGCCTGGGCACCAAGTGGCTGCAGTCGCTGCTGGATATCCAGAACGAGACCCGCGACGCCGCCGAGTTCTGGGACCACGTGAAGATCGACCTGTTCCCCGACGCGGTCTACGTGTTCACGCCCAAGAGCCAGATCCTGGCGCTGCCGCGCGGCGCGACCGTCGTCGACTTCGCCTACGCCATCCACTCGGACGTGGGCGACCACACTGTGGCCGCGCGCATCAACGGCGCCCAGGTGCCGCTGCGCAGCGAGCTGAAGAACGGCGACGTGGTGGAAGTCGTCACGGCGCCGGTGTCGACGCCCAATCCCGCCTGGCTCGGCTTCGTCCGCACGGGCCGCGCCCGCTCCAAGATCCGGCACCACCTCAAGACCCTGGCGCAGGCCGAGTCGCAGCAGCTGGGCGAGAAGCTGCTGGCGCAGGCCCTGCGCGCCGAGGGCATGGAGAAGCTGCCGCCGGACAACGAGGCCTACCACGCGCTGTGGGAGAAGCTGCTGCGCTTCACCGGCAGCAAGAGCCGGGCCGAGCTGCTGACGGACCTGGGCCTGGGCAAGCGCATCGCCGGCATCGTCGCCAAGCGCCTGATGACGCTGCTGTCCGAACTGGGCGAGAAGCCCGACGCCCTCCTGATCAGCCGCGAGCGCTTCACGGCGCACGAGAACGTCTCGCAGGGCGGGCTGACGCTGGACGGCAGCGAGAACGCCTCGGTGCAGTTCGCCACCTGCTGCCGGCCGGTGCCGGGCGATCCGATCCTCGGCTACCTGGGCCGCGGCGAAGGCCTGGTGGTGCACACGGCCGATTGCAGCGTCGCCAAGCGGCTGCAGCACAAGGACGCCGAACGCTTCATCGGCGTGGAGTGGGCGGACGAGCCCGTGCGCTCCTTCGCGACGGGCCTGCTGGTGACCGTGGCGAACGGCAAGGGCGCGCTCGCGCGCGTGGCCGCGGCGCTCGCCAACGCGGAGGCCGACATCACGCACGTGGACATGGACGACGAGGCGCGGCAGGACGCCACCGACCTGCGCTTCGTGGTGCAGGTGCGCGACCGCGCGCACCTGGAATCCGTGCTGCGCAACCTGAAGCGCACGCCCAGCGTGATGAACGCGGTGCGGATCCGGCCGGGGCTGTGAGCTACGGCGCCGGGTACTCCACCTTCAGCACCTCCACCTCCTTCACCCCCGCCGGCGTCACCAGCTTCACCACGTCGCCTTCGCGGGCCTTCAGCAGCGCGCGGGCGATGGGGGAGATCCAGCTCACCTGCCCGTGGGCGCTGTCGGCTTCGTCGATGCCCAGGATGGTCACCGTGCGCTCCACCCCCGTGTCCTCTTCCGCGTAGCGGACCGTGGCGCCGAAGAACACCTGGTCGCGCCCGTGGTGCAGCGACGGGTCGGTCACCTCGGCGATCTCCAGCCGCCGCGTGAGGAAGCGGATGCGCCGGTCGATCTCGCGCAGGCGCTTCTTGCCATAGAGGTAGTCGCCATTTTCCGAGCGGTCGCCGTTGCTCGCGGCCCAGTGCACGACGTCGACGACCTTCGGCCGCTCCTCGTCGATCAGCTGCAGCAGCTCGGCCCGCAGGCGCGCGTAGCCCTGCGGGGTGATGTAGTTCTTGCCGCCGGGCGGCAGCGGCGGCAGCCCGCCGCCTTCCTCGTCGTCCTCGTCGTCGGATTCGCGCGTGAACGCCTTGCTCATGCGCCCAAGCATAGGACATGGAATGGGCAACACGGGTACTGCTTCACAACTTTGCGCGCGCATATCTCGCTGACCCCGGCGGTCCGCGCGGCGACCCGCTGCCTAGAATGACCCGACACTCCCGGGCCGCCCCCTTGGACACCACCCTCTCCCCTGCCGTGCAGAGCGTCCTGCAGGCCAGGCCGCCGCCCTGGCGGCCGCTGGTCGCGGTGCTTCCCTTCGCGCCGGGCAGCGACGACCCCACGCTGCGCCTGCTGGGCAGCGAACTGGCGGACCGCCTGCGCGACCGCCTCGCCGCCGATCCGGCCACGGGCGCCATCCTGATCAGCTCGGACTTCCTGGCCAATGCGCCGGCGCACGCGCTGGAGCTCATCTGCCGCGAGCTGCGCGTGGGCCACGTCATCACCGGCAAGTGCCACGGCCCGGGCGACGCGCCTTCGCTCTACGTGGAACTGACGGACACCCGCGCCTGGTACGTGCACTGGGCCAGCTTCCAGCGCGGCACCGCCCACCGGCTGCTCGACGAGCACGGCGAGGCCATGAACCAGCTCGTCGCGGAGCTGCGCAGCGCCCTCGCCGAGAATCCCCCGCGCTGACTTTGCTCTCTCTCCCGCTGGCGGGAGAGGGCCGGGGTGAGGGCCCATCCTAGCCACCGTCCTACGTCAACAGTGCGCACCCCGCGCCCATACTGGGCCGGATGCCCTTCAACCCGGTCGACCTCCTGCTTGCTGCCATCATCGTGGTCGGCGCCTGGGCCGGTTGGTCGCGCGGCTTCGTCTTCGCGGCCCTGGACCTGCTGACGCTGGTGGCGAGCCTCGCGGCCGCCTTCCTGGGCTACCGGCAGGCCAGCGACTGGATCTCGCAGCTGGCGCCCGCCCTGGGGATCTGGATCGCGCCGCTGGCCTTCGTCGGCCTCTTCCTGCTGGTGCACTTCGTCCTGGGCATCGCGCTGCTGAAGCTCACGCGGGCGCTGCCGCGGCGCGTGCACGCCAACGCCGCCAACAAGCTGCTCGGGATCGCCCCGGGACTGGTGAACGGCGCCATGCACGCCGTCGTCGGGGCCGTGCTGCTGATGACGCTGCCGCTGGGCGCGCGCGTCGGCACCTGGGCGCACCAGAGCGCGCTCGCGCCGCGCCTGGCGGCGCCGGCGGAATGGGTCGAGGCGCAGCTGGCGCCGATCTTCAACCCCGCCGTGGAGCGCACGCTGCAGGCGATGGTGGTGCAGCCCGAGTCGCACGAGCGCATCGCGCTGCCCTTCCGCGTCGACCACGCGCTGCCGCGTCCCGACCTGGAAGCGCAGATGCTGGAGCTGGTGAACGCCGAACGCCGCGCGGCCGGCCTCAACCCGGTGAAGGCCGATCCCAGGATGGCGGTGGTGGCGCGCGAGCACAGCCGCGACATGTTCGCGCGCGGCTACTTCTCGCACGACACGCCGGAAGGACGGGACCTGAGCGACCGGCTGGAGGCCGCGCACATCGGCTATCTCAGCGCCGGCGAGAACCTCGCGCTGGCGCCGACGCTGCTGGCGGCGCACAACGGCCTGATGCATTCGCCCGGCCACCGCGCCAACATCCTGCGGCCGCAGTTCGGGCGCGTCGGCATCGGCATCCTCGACGGCGGGAACCACGGCCTGATGGTGACGCAGGCGTTCCGGAACTGAGCATGAAGGACGCCGAAGCGCTCGCCCCCGCCTCGCCCGACCCGCGCGAAGCCGCCGAATCGGCCGGCCTGGTGTACGTCAGCGACGAAGAGCGCGGCCTGCGGCGCGAGCGGCACGGCGAGGGCTTCGACTACTTCAAGGCCAACGGCGACAAGGTGACCGACGAGGCGACGCTGGAGCGCGTGCGCAAGCTGGCCATCCCGCCGGCGTGGACCGACGTCTGGATCTGCCCCCGGGCGAACGGCCACCTCCAGGCGACCGGGCGTGACGCGCGCGGCCGCAAGCAGTACCGCTACCACCCGCAGTTCCGGGAGGTGCGCGAGAGCACCAAGTACGAGCACATGCTGGAATTCGCGCGGGCCCTCCCGGCGATCCGCGCGCAGCTGGCCGCGCACATGGCGCTGCGCGGCCTGCCGCGCGAGAAGGTGCTGGCCACCGTGGTGCACCTGCTGGAGACGACGCTGATCCGCGTGGGCAACGACGACTACGCCCGCGAGAACAAGAGCTACGGCCTCACCACGCTGCGCAACCCGCACGTGAAGGTGGAGGGCTCGGAGCTGCGCTTCCAGTTCAAGGGCAAGAGCGGCAAGCTGTGGCGCCTGCAGGTGAAGGACAGGCGCATCGCGAAGATCATCCGCGCCTGCCAGGACCTGCCGGGGCAGCGGCTGTTCCAGTACAAGGACGAGGAGGGCGAGGTGCGCGAGGTCACCTCGGCCGACGTGAACGCCTACCTGAAGGAGATCACGGGCCGCGACATCACGGCCAAGGACTTCCGCACCTGGGCCGGCACGGTGATGGCCGCGCTCGCGCTGCGGGAGTTCGAGGCCTTCGACACCAAGGCCACGCAGAAGAAGAACCTGAAGGACGCGATCGAGCGCGTCGCCGCCCGGCTCGGCAACACGCCCACGATCTGCCGCAAGTGCTACATCCACCCGGAGGTGCTCAACGCCTACGTGGAGGGGAACCTGCTGCTGGAGGTGAAAGGAAAGGTGGAGGAGGAGCTGCGCGAGGACCTCGCCGCGCTGCGGCCGGAGGAAGCCGCGGTGCTGGCGATGCTGGAGGCGCGGCTGAACCGCACGCTGGAAGGCTCCCTGAAGGAGAGCCTGGCGGCGGTGAAGAAGAAAAAGCGCACGCGGAAGTGACGCTCACTGCCGCGCCGCGCGCACCTTCACCAGCACCCGCAGGACCTCGGCCACGCTCCACGCCTGCGCGATGCAGCCGCGCGGCGTGTAGGGCTCCTCGGCGTCGAAGATCTCGCTGATCGAGCCGATGCAGGCCTCGCCCATGTGCGCGGCGAAGCCGTCCATCAGGCGCTCGATCGCGCGGTTGTCCTCGGGGAACACCTTCAGCCAGGCATCGGAGAACGGCCCCGCGAGGAAGCCCCACACCGTCCCCTGGTGGTAGGCCGCGTCGCGCGCGCGCAGGTCGCCGTCGTAATGCGACTTGTAGTCGGGGCTGCCGGGCGACAGCGACCGCAGGCCCACCGGCGTGACCAGCATGCGCTGCGCCACCTCCAGCACGCTGCGCCAGCGCTCGGGGTCCAGCACCGGGTTGGGCAGCGCGATCGAGAAGATCATGTTGGGCCGGATCGCCGGGTCGTCGCCGTTCTCGCCGTCCACCACGTCGAACAGGCATCCGGTCTGCGGGTTCCAGAAGCGCTGGTTGAAGCTGTCGCGCGCGCGGTGGGCGTGCCGCGCCATCTCGGCCGCCTTGCCCTCGTCGCCCTCCTCGCGCAGCCAGCGCTCCAGCACCCGCAGCGCGTTGTAGAACAGCGCGTTGATCTCCACGGCCTTGCCGCGCCGCGGCGTCACCACCCAGCCTTCCACCTTGGCGTCCATCCAGGTGAGCTGGTAGCCCTCGGCGCCCTGGCGCAGCAGGCCGTCGCGCTGGTCCACGCCGATGTTGAAGCGGGTGCCGCGCAGGTGGTGCTCGATGATGTCCACGAAGGTCGGGATCGCCTGGCGCAGCGTGAGCCGGTCGCCCGTGACGGTGACGTAGCGGTCCATCGCGTGGAAGAACCACAGCGTGGCGTCGGCCGTGTGGTACAGGCCCTCGTTCTGCCCCTCGGGGAACATGTTGGGGATCAGGCCGTCGCGCACGTAGTGCAGGAAGGTGCGCAGGATGTAGCCCGCCTCGGCGTGGCGGCCGGTCGCGAGCGTCAGCCCTTCCAGGCTGATCATGGTGTCGCGGCCCCAGTCGGTGAACCAGTGGTAGCCGGCGATCACGGTGCGGGCCTGGTCACCCTCGGCCAGGGCGCGGGCCGCGTCGGCCTGGCGGCTGAAGGGCGAGATGATGAACTGGTCGGCGGCCAGCACCAGTTCGGCGGCGCGGCCGCTGCGCGCATGCGGGTCGGCCTGCTCGATCAGGCGCTCGCGCCGGTTGTGCTCGGCGTGCAGCGCCTGCTGCGGCGACATCGCCATGATCGTGTCCCAGCTCTCGGTCGAGGCGATCAGCGTGCATTCCTCGCCCGGCGACAGCTCGGCGCGGAAGCGCCCCGGCGTCCAGACGCGGCCGCGCGCGACGTAGCCGCGCGCCGCTTCCACGCGGAAGAAGAACTCGTCCCACGCGCCGCCTTCCAGCACCAGCTCCGTGTCGCGCCCGGCGAGCATCAGGCGCAGCGGCGGCAGGTGCGTGGAGCCGGCGGAGTGCACCTCGAAGCGGCGGCCCAGCACGTGCAGGCGGTAGTCGTCCTCGGATTCGGACACCGGCAGCTCGTGGCCGCGGAAGTGCATGCGCGGCCGCAGGATCAGGCGCGCGCCGTGGCTGCCCGCGGTGAGGCGGAAGCTCACGTGCGCGGTGTTCTGGCCATAGGGCAGCAGGATGCGCTTCTCCACCGCGAGGTCGCCCACGTGGTAGGTCCACACGGGCAGGCCCATCTCGAGCCGGAATTCGGTCAGCACCTCCGGCAGCTCGTAGGGCGCTTCCGGGCGTTCCTCGCCGCTCAGGCGGATGACGCGCTTGTCCGGCAGCTGCAGCCACTCGCCCAGGTGGTTGAGCATCACCGTGCGGCCGATGGGCGTGGGCAGCGCGGCGATCAGCAGGCCGTGGTAGCGGCGCGTCGACACGCCGGCGATGGAGCCGGACGCATAACCGCCGAGGCCGTTGGTGACGAGCCATTCGCGCGTGAGCAGCCGCTCGGGGTGCTCGTCGCGGCCGGCCCAGGGCATCGTGTTCAGGATGGCTTCAGCCATCGGCTTCCTCCAGGAAATGCGGAGCGAGCACGGCCAGCGCATGCGCCGGCAGGCGCCAGCTGTGCTCGCCGTCGGGTTCGGCCATGCCGCAGCCGCCGTAATCGGGATGCTCGCTGTGCCACAGCAGCTTCCAGCGGCAGCCCGGTGGCGGCGCCAGCAACGGCTCGGGCATGGGCAGCAGCGGCAGCGTCGCGCCGAGGTTGACCAGCAGCAGGCGGTCGTCGCCCCGCGGGCCGAAGAAGCGCAGCAGGAAGGCTTCCGGCCCCAGCACGGCGCCGTGCAGCGAGCGGCTGTCCTGCAGCCGGAACACGGCGTCCTCGCGGCGCAGCCGCAGCAGGTCGCGGTGCAGCCGCACGACATGCGCGTTGCGCTCGCGTTCCGCGTGGTCCAGCTTGCATCGTCGGTACGTTTCTTCTTCTGCCGGGGGAGCGAGCAGCTTGCCACCATCCGTGCTCGCGATGTTGGGGAACTGGATCAGGAATTCCTGCCGGCCCTTGCGGACCAGCGAATCGAGCTCTTCACCGTGCGCCGCGAAGTAGAGGAAAGGTGCACTGGCCGCGAACTCCTGGCCCATGAACAGCAGCGGCGTGCCCGGCGCGAGCAGCAGCAGGCCGGTGAGCGCGCGCAGGCGCCCGGGCGAGGTCAGCTCGTGCAGGCGCAGGCCGCGCGCGCTGTTGGCCACCTGGTCGTGGTTCTGCAGGAAGGTGATGAAGGCGCTGGCCGGCAGGTCGAAGGCCGGATGGCCGCGGCGCTTCTTCTGCCAGGCGTAGTACTGGCCCTGGTACAGGAAGCCCCACTTCACGGCGGAGACGAGCTCCTGCGGCGTGCCGCGCGTCTCGGTGTAGTAGGCCTCGCAGGCGCCCGTCGCCGCGACGACGGCGCTGTGGTGGAAGTCGTCGTTCCACAGCGCGTCCATGCCGCAGCCGCCGTCCTCGATGGAGCGCGCCAGGCCGGCGTGCTGCGGCTCGTTCTCGGCGCAGAGATAGATGCTGCGTCCCGGCGCCGCCGCGCGCGCGCGCCGCGCGATCTCGGCCACGATGTGGACCGGGCTCGCGTCGAACAGGCACTGCGTGGCGTCCAGCCGCAGGCCGTCGAAGTGGAACTCGGCGATCCAGTACGCGGCGTTGGCGGCGAAGAACTCGCGCACGGGGCCGCTGTGCTCGCCGTCGAAGTTGATGGCCTCGCCCCACTCGTTCTCGTAGCGCGTGCTGGTGTAGTGCGGCGAGAAGCGCGCGATGAAGTTGCCGCTGGGCCCGAAATGGTTGTAGACCACGTCGAGGATCACGCCCAGGCCCAGCGCGTGCGCGCGGTCGATGAAGTGGCGCAGCTCGTCCGGCGTGCCGTACAGCCGGGTCGGCGCGAACAGGTTCACCCCGTCGTAGCCCCAGCCGAAGGGGCCGTTGAACTCGTTCACCGGCATCAGCTCGATGACGGTGATGCCCAGGTCCTTCAGGAAGGGGAGGTGGCGTTCGGCCGCGGCATAGGTGCCCTCGGGCGTGAAGGTTCCGACGTGCAGTTCGTAGAGCACCTGGCCCTGCGGGCCCACGCCGCGCCACGCGTCGTCGGTCCACGCGAAGGTGTCGAGCGCGACCACCTCCGAAGGCCCGTGCGGCCCTTGGGGTTGCCAGCGCGAGGCCGGGTCGGGGAAGGCCTCGCCGCCGTCGAGGCGGAAGCGGTAGCGGTGGCCGGGCCGGGCGGCGGGAACGAGGGCGGAGAAGTAGCCGTCGGCTTCCGGCTGCAGTGCTGCCGCTGGCGGCGCGTCCGGCCCTTCGAACACCACGTCGACGCCGCGCGCCGCGGGCGCCCAGACGCGGAAGTGCGTGCCCTGTCCCGGCCCGTATTCCGCCCCGACCGGGATGCGCCTTCTGTTCGTTGTCATCGCGCCGCAAGTGCCTGCATGTCGCCGGCAATTCTGCGATGCTGCAGCGCGGCCGTGGTGTGCAGCTGTGTCGGCGCGTGCCGCGAACCCGGGTGCGCCGTCCGCGACAATCAGCCCGGCGGCAAGACAAAGGGGCCACGTCTTTCGACGTGACCCCTTGCTGTTGTGGCGCGGCTGGCAGGATTCGAACCCACGACCCCTTGGTTCGTAGCCAAGTACTCTATCCAACTGAGCTACAGCCGCGAAGCCGCAGATTGTAGCAGGTTCCGGGTGGGGGTCGCCGCTGGGGTTCGCCTGCGGCTCACCACCAGCCTACGCCGCGGGGGCCACCATGCCCGGTAGGCTGGCGGTGAGCCGCAGGCGAACCCCAGCACGCGCCTCAGATCGCCCGCGCGGCGCGCAGCCGCGCGATCTCGTCCTCGTCCCGCCCCAGCTCCCGCAGGATCGCCTCCGTGTGCTCCCCCACCGCCGGGATCGGATCCATGCGGTAGTCGAACGCGCTCTGCAGGCCCGGCGGCAGCAGGGCCGCGATCGGCCCGGCCGGTGAATCGACCTCGCCCACCCGCCCCCGCGCGCGCAGCTGCGGGTGCTGCCACATGTCCGCCACGGTGTTCACGTGCGCGTTGGCGATCTGCGCTTCCTCCAGCCGGGCGATCACCTGTTCCGCGTCCAGGCGCGAGAACACGTCCAGGATGATCTCCTGCAGCGCCTGGCGGTTGGCGTTGCGCCGGCTGTTGCTGTCGAAGCGCGGGTCCTGCGCCAGCGCGGGCTGCTGCAGGACCTTGTCGCAGAAGGCGACCCATTCGCGCTCGTTCTGCAGGCCCAGCATCACCGTCTTGCCGTCGCCGGCCGCGAACGGCCCGTAGGGGTAGATGGTCGCGTGCGCGGCGCCGCTGCGCGGCGGCGGTTCGGCGCCGCCGTAGGCGTAGTACATGGGGAAACCCATCCATTCGCCCAGCGCCTCCAGCATGGAGACGTCCACGTGCGAGCCCTCGCCCGTGCGCTGGCGCTGCAGCAGCGCCGCGAGCACGCCCGTGTACGCGTACATGCCGGCGGCGATGTCGGCGATGGAGATGCCGGCCTTGCACGGCGCCTCCGGCGTGCCGGTCACCGAGAGGAAGCCGGCTTCGCTCTGGATCAGCAGGTCGTAGGCCTTCTTGTCGCGGTAGGGGCCGTCGTTGCCATAGCCGGAGATGTCGCACACCACCAGCCGCGGATGCTCGGCGCGCAGCGCGGCGTGGCCGAGGCCCATGCGCTCGGCGGCGCCGGGCGCGAGGTTCTGCACCAGGACGTCGGCGCGCCCGATCAGCTCGCGCAGCAGTTGCAAGGCCTCGGGCTGCTTCAGGTCCAGCGTCACGCTTTCCTTGGAGCGGTTCACCCAGACGAAGTGCGAGGCGAGGCCCTGCGTGCGCGTGTCGTAGGCGCGGGCGAAGTCGCCGCTGCCGGGGCGCTCCACCTTGATCACCCGGGCGCCGAGGTCGGCGAGCTGGCGCGTGCAGAAGGGCGCGGCGATCGCGTGCTCGAGCGAAACGACGGTGACGCCGTCGAGGGGCCTGGCCATCAGAACGACCTCGGCAAGCCGAGCAGGTGCTCGGCGACGTACGAATACACCAGGTTGGTCGAGATCGGCGCCACCTGGTAGAGGCGCGTCTCGCGGAACTTGCGCTCGACGTCGTATTCGTGCGCGAAGCCGAAGCCGCCGTGCGTCTGCAGGCACACGTTGGCGGCTTCCCACGAGGCCTTGGCCGCCAGGTACTTGGCCATGTTCGCCTCGCCGCCGCAGGGCTTGCCGGCGTCGAACAGCGAACAGGCCTTGAAGCGCATCAGGTTGGCCGCCTCGGTCTCGATGTAGGCGTCGGCGATCGGGAAGGCGACACCCTGGTTCTGGGCTATGGGCCGGTTGAAGACGACGCGCTCGCTCGCGTAACACCTCGCCTTGTCGACGAACCAGTACGCGTCGCCGATGCACTCGGCGGCGATCAGCGTGCGCTCGGCGTTCAGGCCGTCGAGGATGTAGCGGAAGCCCAGGCCCTCGGTGCCGATCAGGTTCTCCGCCGGGATCTCCAGGTTGTCGAAGAACACCTCGTTGGTCTCGTGGTTCACCATGTTCTGGATCGGCCGCACCGTCATGCCGTGGCCGATCGCCTGGTGCAGGTCCACGAGGAAGATGCTCATGCCCTCGCTCCTGCGCTTCACCTCCGCCAGGGGCGTGGTGCGGGCCAGCAGGATCATCAGGTCGGAGTGCTGGATGCGCGAGATCCAGACCTTCTGCCCGTTGACCACGTAGCGGTCGCCCTTCTTCACGGCCGTGGTCTTCAGCTGCGTGGTGTCCGTGCCGGTCGTGGGCTCGGTGACCGCCATGGACTGCAGGCGCAGCTGGCCGCTCGCGATGCCCGGCAGGTACTGCTTCTTCTGCGCTTCGGAGCCGTGGCGCAGCAGCGTGCCCATGTTGTACATCTGGCCATGGCAGGAGCCCGCGTTGCCGCCGGAGAAGTTGATCTCCTCCATGATCACCGAGGCTTCCGCGAGGCCGAGGCCGGAGCCGCCGTACTCCGTGGGAATCAGCGCCGCCAGCCAGCCGGCCTCGGTGAGCGCATCGACGAAGGCTTCCGGGTAGCCGCGCTCGGTGTCGACCTTCTGCCAGTAGGCGGAGTCGAAGCGGCCGCACAGGTCGCGCAGCGCCTCGCGCATGTCCTGGTACGCGTCGGGCGGGGGGATCTGCGTCTTCATGCGAACGTCGCCTCCGCCTGCATGGTGAGCCAGCCTTCGTGGTCCTGCGCCCAGAGCTGCGCGCCGCGGCCGCCGGCGGACGGAGTGCCGCACACGCGGAAGGGATGCAGGTCCAAGGTGGGCCGCACGGCCTTGAAGCGGAAGCTCGCGAACCGCGCATCGGGCCGCTCGCGCCGCGCCAGGTCCACCAGCAGGGTCGCGATCAGCGGGCCGTGCACGACGAGCCCGGGGTAGCCCTCCACCTCGGTGACGTAGCTGCGGTCGTAGTGGATCCGGTGGCCGTTGAAGGTGAGCGCCGAGTAGCGGAACAGCAGCACCGGGTCCGGCACGATCTCGCGCGCCCAGGCGGCCTCGGCCGGGGCGGGCTGCGGCTGCGGCCCCGGGTCGCCCGGCCGCGCGGCGTCGCGATACACGATGTCGTGCTCCTCGGTCAGCGCCAGGCCCTGCGCGTTGCGCAGCTCGTGCCGCACGACGACGAAGACGAGGTCGCCACTGCGGCCCGCCTTGTGCGCGACCGAGGCGATGGTCGAGGTCCGCCGGACCGCTTCGCCCACCCGCAAGGGCGCGTGCCATTGCAGCCGGCCGCCCGCCCACATGCGCCGGGGCAACGGCACCGGCGGCAGGAAGCCGCCGCGGCGGGCGTGGCCGTCCGGCCCCAGCTCGCTTTGGCGGTGACCGGGCAGGAAATAGAGCCAGTGCCACAGCGGCGGCAGCTCCGTGCCGGGCCGGGGCGCCGGATCGTCGCGATCCAGCGTGGCCGAGAGATTGCGCACCGGCGCCGCCGTGACCTCGTCGTCCGAGGTCTCGCTGCGGCCTTCCCAGCTGCGCAGCTGCGCGAGCAGCGCGGGGGTGAGGGCGGACTCCATGGCCGGATTAGACCAGTCCCGGCGCGTCGGCGCGCGCGGGCCTATGATCCAAGGATGACCTCGCGCTGGTACTTCGGCTGGAACATCGTGGCCGCCGCGGCCGTGCTCACCCTCATGTCGACCGGCGTGCGATTGAGCTTCGGGCCCTTCTTCCTCCCCATCGCCCACGACCTGGGCTTCAGCCGCAGCCTGCTGGCCAGCATCGTCGCCGTGGGCATGCTCACCTACGGCCTGGCCATGCCCGTGGCCGGACACTTGATCGCCCGCTTCGGCACGCGCTCCGTCCTGCTGCTGGGCAACGTGTCGATGCTGGCGGCGGTGTTCTGGTGCGTCAACACCGCGAGCGCCACCAGCTTCCTGCTCGCCTTCGGCGTGCTGCTGTCCATCGGCCTGGCCTTCACCAGCCCCGTGGCGCTCACGCCGGTCATCAGCGGCTGGTTCACCCGCCAGCGCGGCATGGCGCTGTTCTTCCTGTCCACCGGCTCGATGGCCGGCATGGCCATCATGACGCCGGTGCTCACCTTCGCCATCGAGACGGCGGGCTGGCGCGCCACCCTGCTCGGCTTCGCCGCCGTGTTCACGGTGCTGACGCTGGCGGCGGCCTTCTTCGTGATCCGCGACACGGCGCCCGAGCACACGGACCTGAGCCCCGAGGAATTCGCGGCCGCGCGGGCGAAGTCCGGCGTGCCGCCGCAAAGCCTGAAGCTGCGCGACGCGGTGCGCACGGCGCCGTTCTGGAAGGTGGTCTTCGGCCTCTTCTGCTGCGGCTTCAGCATGAACCTGCTGGGCACGCACGGCATGCCCATGCTCATGGACCACGGCTTCGACCCCTTCACCAGCTCCATGGGCATCGGCCTGATCGGCTTCGTGGCGATCGGCGGCACCGTGGTGCTCGGACGCGTGGCGGACCGGCTGCCCCGGCGCAACATCCTGGCGGCGATCTACCTGCTGCGCGGGCTCGGCTTCTTCGCGCTGGTGCTCGTGGGCACGCATTGGGAGCTGTACCTGACGGCCACCATCGGCGGCCTGGTCTGGGCCGGCAGCATCGCGATGTCGTCGGCCATCCTGGCCGACGTGTACGGCGTGCGGCTGGTCGGCGTGCTCTACGGCATGGCCTTCCTGGGCCACCAGGTCGGCGGCACCATCAGTTCCTGGCTGGGGGGCTGGGGCTACGAGACCTTCGGCACCCACTGGGTCAGCTTCGGCGCCGCCGGCGCCCTGCTGCTGGCCGCCGGCATCGTTTCGCTGCAGTTGCCGCGCAAGGGCTTCACGCTGATGGCGCCGGCCACCGCGACGGCCTGAGCCGCGCGCGCCGCCTTACTCCGCCAGGGCGGCGGCTTCGCTGCTGCGCTGGGCCTGCGAGCGCTCCACGCCGGTGAGGCTCACCATCAGGTGGCGCAGCTCGCTGGTGCCGCGCGCGTCGTGCAACGACTCGGCCACGCGCAGCTGCACGCCCTTGAAGACGCTCACGTCCGCGGCCCAGGAGACTTCCGCGGCCTTGCGGACCTTCTTGTCCAGGAGGGGCAGCCCGAGCAGCATGCGCAGCACTGCGTTGCGGTTCCAGCCGATGATGCAGATGGTGGCGACGAACGCCTGCTTGCCGCGCTCGTCGTCGAGCTGGTCGACTTCCACCACCGCGCATTGCGGCGGCACGCCCAGGCGATCCAGGTGGGTCGCCACCATGCGACGGTATTCCGCGTCCAGTCCGCCGGAGGTGTCCTCCAGGTTCTGGTAATCGGTCGAGTGTTCGCTGGTGGTGGTGCGTCCCTTGGCCGCTGCCCATACGCGCCTGAACACGCTCCGCACTCCGCGATATTTCCTTCGCTGCATGACACGAATCGTTGCACGATTGTCACGAAGCACCAACCCGCTCACGCTGGTTACATCAGGTAACCGTGATCAAGTTGACAGGGGCAGTTGCGCGTACGCGCCCAGGCGGCGAGCGCAACGCAGAATCCGCCCCAACAGGACTCGGAAAGGACAGGGCCCGGTGAACTTCATGCATGCAGCCATGGCGTGGTTGGTGGACGCCGCCTCGCGGCCGCTGGAACTCGCGTCGCTGGCGCTCACGCACCGTCGCCGGCGCGCGGTCACGCGCCTGCACGCGGAGCGGCTCGCGGCCGAGATCATGGAGGTCGCCGAGTCCATCCAGATCGACCTGGTCGACCTGCCGGATCGCTCGGACCTGATGGACTTCTCGCGCCAGACCGAGCATTGCCGCCAGCAGGCCGAGGCCGCGGCGCGCACCGGCGGCAACTCGCTCGCCGCGCTGGACGAGGCCGTGGGCCACCTGCACGAGGGACACCGCCGCATCGTGAACCTGCGTTCCGAACTCGACGCGCTGCTGGCGGCGCGCCGCCGCGGCAAGGACGTGCCGCGGGCCTGCAAGTTCGCGACCGGCAGCAAGCCGGTGCGCTCGCGCTGGGCGAGCACGACCAGCTCGCACACGCGCTCGACGACGCTCGACTGAGAGCGCGCCGCCGCGCTTCAGCGCATCAGCGCTTCGTGCCGATGAAGGCGATCGCCTGCCCGAAGGGCTTGTTGATCACGGCGGCATCGAGCCGGCGCTGCTCCTCGCGGTAGACGGCCACGCCCTCGAACACCGCGCCCGGGAAGACGCAGGGGAATCCGCCGAAGGTCAGCGTGAGGTCGAAGGCGTTGGCGTCGCCGCGCGGCGCGACGGTGCCCGTGATCGGGCAGCCGTTGATGCTGGTGCTGACCTCGCCCTTGGCGGTGACCGTGAAGGTGCCGGGGCGCGTGCCCAGGGCGAACATCGCGTTGCCGTCGAACGCGCCGACCAGGTCGGAGAGGCGGGCGTCGCCGTCGAGGTCCTTGTCGTAGGTGAGGCTGAACTGGCGCTGCGCGTCGACCGAACCGGCCACCGACATGCGCGGGCTCAGGCGAGCCGACAGGCTCACCGGCTTGCTGGGGAGCATGGGGACCTCCCAGTTGTAGTCGAGGCCGTCGGTGGAGGTGAGCTTCGCGCCGTGGAAGTCGGCGGTGCCCGCCACCAGGCCGGCCACCGCGTCGGGCTTCCCGGCCTGCGAATAGAGCATGTAGTACGAGCCGTCTCCCAGGACGATGGCGTTCACTTCCCGGTCGGAGCCCATGGTCCCGGTCCACAGGCCGGCATACGGGTCGCCGCCGCCGCAGGAGGCGAGCAGGACAGTGGCGAACAAGGCGGCACAGGCCTTGGCGAAGGCCGCGGGGGCGCGGTGCTGGATCTGCATGGAGAAACCTTTCGAAACAGGACCGAGCGAGGGTCGTCCATGGCGAGCTCATCCGTCAAATGGCGATCACCGCGTTTCTGTGCCGTTCATCACGCTTTCGCGCGCCGCCCGTCAGCCGTTCGCGCGCCGGCGGCCGGATTCCGTGACAAAGTGTGCAGATGCCCGTGAGGGCGGCACCCTACCGGTCAATCCTGCGGTTTAAGCCGATCCCCACTGGATCGCTGCCCGGCCGTGCTGGAAACTCCTGCGAAAGAAGCAGCGAGAGATACAGAACGATGGACGACCAGTGGGACTTCCGCCCCAAGACCTCGGTGCTCGCCGACCTGGGGCCCCTGCCGGAGGTCGTGGAGAGCAACAGCGAAACCACGTGGAAGATGTTCCTGCAGCTGGAAGCGCAGCAGGCGGCCAGCTTCTCCAGGACCACGCCCTCCGCGCTCGCGCCGCTCGCGGGCGCCGGATCGCCGGCCGGCGGCAGCCTCTCCGTGGATGACGTGATGGCCCAGGCGCGGCGATTCAACCGCATCTGCCCGGTCGAACCGCAGTGGCAGCGGCTGCATGCCCTGCTGGTGCAGGCGGGCGAGGCGGACGCGCCGGCCGCCATGGCCGGCGTCGAATTCCGGAGGACGCCGCCGCTCGCGAAGCGCATCCGCGTGCGCGACCAGGTGGAATGGGCCGCTCGCCACGGGCTGCTGCAGGAAATCTCCGAATTCCTCGACCTGCTCCCGGAGGACCAGTGGGTCCACATGGGCCAATGAACCCGGCCATGCTCCAGACCGCCTCCGCTCCCGCCTCCCCCCAGCCCGCCGCCGACGACCTGGCGGACCTGCTGCTCGACGCGATCTGCGTCGTCGACGCCCAGGGCCGCTTCCTTTCGATCCGCGGCGCCTGCGAACGCATCTTCGGCTACCGGCCCGAGGAGATGGTCGGCCGGCCCATGATCGGCTTCGTCTACGCCGAGGACCGGCCCCGCACGCTGCAGGCCGTGGACCGCGTCATGTCCGGCTACCTGCAGCGGCACTTCGAGAACCGCTACGTGCGCAAGGACGGTTCGCTGGTCCACATCATGTGGTCCGCGCGCTGGTCGCCGCAGGACGGCGTGCGCGTGGCGATCGCGCGCGACATCACGGACCGAAGCCAGTCGGCGGCGATGGCCGAGACCCTCGATCCCGTGGTGGCGCCCGTGTGCCACTGGCGCCTCTCCGGCGCGCCCCCGCGGCTGTTCCCGCCGGGCCGCGGGCCCATTCCGCTTTCGGCGCAGGACTACACCGTGCTCAAGGCCCTGGCGACCGGCAGCGACTGCGTCCACCGCGAAGCGATCGTGGCCGCGCTGGGCGAGGACTACCTGCAGTACGACCAGCGCCGGCTCGACACGCAGATGCGGCGCCTGCGGCGCAAGGTGGAAGAAGCCAGCGGGCTGAAGCTGCCGATCAGCACCGTGCGATCGGTGGGCTACCGCGTGTACCAGCGCATCGAGATCTGCGCCTGACGCTTCACGCGAACGGGCGGGCCAGGCCCGCCAGGTCCGCCGGGTCGAAGCTTCCCTTGGAGAGATAGGCGTCGGCGCCCGCCTCCAACCCGCTCTGGCGGCCGGACGAGGAAACGGCGGAGGTCACCAGCACCACGGGCAGTTGCGCGAGGGCCGGATCGCTGCGGATCGCCCGCGTGAGGCCCACGCCATCGAGCCGGGGCATCTGCACGTCGGAGACCACCAAGTCGAAGCGGCGCGCCTTCAGGGCCCGCAGCGCCTGCTCCGCGTCCGCCACTTCCTCCACGCGGTGCCCGGCGCGTTCGAGCAGGTCGCGCAGCAATTCGCGGGTCTGGGAGGAATCATCGACCAGGAGGACCAGGCTGCCGGAAAGCGGCACCCGGCCGGTGGGCGCACGCGCCGGGGTGGAGGCGGGCTGGCTCTGGTTCATGCAGGTGGGCATGGCTGGTGGACACCCATGATAGGGAGGGCCAGCGGGGGAAATCTGAGCAAATCTGAGCGGGAGGCGCGCGGAGCGCGGCGCGCTCGCGGTGGTAGGCCGTGCAGGACTTGAACCTGCGACCAAGGGATTATGAGTCCCCTGCTCTGACCAACTGAGCTAACGGCCCGGCCAGGCGGCGATTGTAGGTGGCTCGCTGCCCCCACCCCAGCCCTCCCCCAGAGGGGGAGGGAGCAAGGCAGGTCAGTCGCGGTCGCCGCCGAAGATCACGCTCATCTTGCTCGGCTCGTTGCGCGCGACGGCGTATAGGCGGCCCGTGCCGGGCCGCAGCCAGGCCACGCCGGAGAAGCTGGCGCCCGGGTAGGCGCAGGGCGCGGGGCCGAAGGAGATCGTGAGGTCGTACGCGTCGGCGTCGCCGCGCGGGGTGGCCGTGCCGCCGATGGCGCAGCCGTTGATGCTGCTGCTGACCGCGCCGTTCGCCGCGACCGTGAACGTCGCGGGCCGCACGCCCAGGGGGAAGCCCGCCTGGCCGGTGTAGCTGCCCGCCAGGGAAGCGAGCGTCGCCGGGCGGCGCGCGAAACCGCTGGCGGCGACGGCGTCCGCGGCGAAATCGAAGCCCGTGCCGCTGGCGGGCGTGAAGGTCCCGTCGAAGCGGCTGCCGGCCGCGAGCGTGGCCGCCAGCGCGCCGGGCTTCAGTCCCGCGCCCTCGGCGCTGAACTCCAGGGCGTCCGCGGAGGCGAAGCGGCCGGCGTCCAGCGTTCCCGTGCCCTGCACCGCGCCGCCGACGACGGTCGCGTCGCCCGTGGCGGAATAAAGGAGGTAGTAGCTCCCGTCGGCGAGCACGAGTCCGTCGATGGCACGCTGGGTGCTCGTCGTCCCCGCATAGGTGCCGGCCGCAGCGGCCAGGGAGTCGTCGTCTGCGCCGCCGCCGCAGGCGGACAGCAGGGCCGCGAGGGCCAGGCCGAGCGATGCGGCCGCTGTTCTTGTCTTGAACTGCATGGTTCTCGTTGTTCGAAGGTGGCGCAGTGTTCGCGCGCGCGGAGCCGATGTCAATCGGCCGGAAGTCTACTTGTTGCGCAAGCGCTCCGCGCGCGCCCGGCGGTGCCCCACCGCGGCCCGGCGGCTACTTGTTGTGGCTCAGCGCGTTGGTGACGAGCCGCGACGTGATGTCCACGATCTGGATCATCCTGTCGTAGGCCATGCGCGTGGGCCCGATCACGCCCAGCGTGCCGACCACCTGGCCGTCCACCTCGTAGGGGGCGCTCACGACGGAGAGTTCCTCGAAGGGCACGATGTGGCTTTCGCCGCCGATGAAGATGCGCACGCCGTCGGCCTGGCTGGAGACGTCCAGCAGGCGCATCAGCTGCGTCTTCTGCTCGAACAGCTCGAACGCGTGCCGCAGGTGGGTCATGTCGCTGGCGAAGTCGCTCACGGCCAGCAGGTTGCGCTCGCCGGAGATCACCACCTCCTCCTGGTCCTGCTGCATGGCCTCGGAGCTCGCCTCCACGGCCGTCTGCATCAGCGTGACGATCTCGCTGCGCAGCCGCTCCACCTCGCCCTTGAGGCGCTCGCGCACTTCCTCGATGGTGAGCCCCGAGTAGTTCGCGTTGAGGTAGTTGGCGGCCTCGGCCAGCTGCGCCTGGGTGTAGTCGGCCGGCGTGTGGACCACGCGGTTCTGCACGTCCCCCTCGGGCGAGACGATGATCACCAGGAAGCGCCGCTCCGACAGGCGCAGGAACTCGATGTGGCGGAACACCGAGCTGCGCCGCGGCGCCACCACCACCCCCACGAACTGCGACAGGTTCGACAGCATCTGCGCCGCGTGCGCGATCACCTTCTGCGGCTGGTCCGCCGGCAGCGAGGGCGCCGCGAATTCCTCGCGGCGGGCCGTCAGCATGGTGTCGACGAAGAGCCGGTAGCCGCGCGCGGTGGGCACGCGGCCGGCGGAGGTGTGCGGGCTGGCCACCAGCCCCAGCTCCTCCAGGTCGGACATCACGTTGCGGATGGTGGCCGGCGACAGCTCGAGCCCCGAGGCCCGCGACAGCGTGCGCGAGCCCACGGGCTGCCCTTCGGCGATGTAGCGCTCGATCAGGGCTTTCAACAACACCTTGGCGCGGTCGTCGAGCTTCATTGGGAAGGGTGGGGCCAGCTGCCTGATTTTAATGATGTAATTTGCCGATGAATCCCATCTTCCGGCAGGTCGCCCTCATCGGCAAGTACCACGCCGCGGTGGCCCCGCCGCTGGCCGCGTCGATGCGCGCGGCGCTGGAAGACATCGCGGAATTCCTCACGGCCCAGGGCTGCCGGGTCGTCGTGGAGCGCGACACTGCCGCCGTCGCCGGCATCACGGGCCACCCCACGGCCGATGTTGCCACGATGGGCACGCAGTGCGACCTCGGGCTCGTGGTCGGCGGCGACGGCACCATGCTGGGCGTGGGCCGCCAGTTCGCGCGCCACGGCGTGCCCCTGATCGGCATCAACCAGGGCCGCCTGGGCTTCATCACCGACATCGCGCTGGACGACTACCGCTCCGTGCTGCCGCCCATGCTGGCGGGCGAGTACGAGGAGGACCACCGCACGCTGATGCACGCGCAGGTCGTGCGCGACGGCCAGCCGGTGTTCGACGCGCTGGCAATGAACGACGTCGTCGTCAACCGCGGCGCGACCTCCGGCATGGTGGAACTGCGCGTCGAGATCGACGGCCGCTTCGTCGCCAACCAGCGCGCCGACGGCCTGATCGTCGCGTCGCCCACCGGCTCCACGGCCTATGCGCTGTCGGCCGGCGGGCCGCTGCTGCACCCGTCGAACCCGGGCTGGGTGCTGGTGCCGATCGCGCCGCACACCCTGTCCAACCGGCCGATCGTGCTGCCCGACGCGGTGGAGATCACCTTCGAACTGGTCTCCGGCCGCGATGCCAGCGCCAACTTCGACATGCAGTCGCTCGCGTCGCTGCTGCATGGTGACCGGATCACAGTGCGCCGCTCCGAGCACAAGGTACGATTCCTCCATCCCCGCGGGTGGACCTATTTCGACACCCTGCGCAGGAAGCTCCACTGGAACGAGGGTGCGACGTGAGCCTGAAACGCATTGCGCTGCGCGATTTCGTGATCGTCCGCGAGCTCGAGCTGGAGCTCGCCGGGGGCTTTTCCGTGCTCACCGGCGAAACGGGCGCCGGCAAGTCCATCCTGGTCGATGCGCTGCAGCTGGCCCTGGGTGCCCGCGCCGAGGCGACGGTCGTGCGCGAGGGCGCGGCCCGGGCCGAGATCAGCGCCGAGTTCGACCTCCCCCCGGCGCTCGCGCCCTGGCTCGAAGAGGCGGGTTTCGACGGCGGCGACACGCTGCTGCTGCGCCGCACGGTGGACAGCCAGGGCAAGAGCCGCGCCTGGATCAACGGCAGCGCCGCCACGGCCACGCAGCTGCGTGAGGCGGGTGAACTGCTGGTCGACATCCACGGCCAGCACGCCTGGCAGAGCCTCACCCGCCCGGCCTCCGTGCGCGCGCTGCTCGATGGCTATGCCGGCGTGGACACCGCGAAGCTGCAGCAGCTGTGGGGCAGCTGGCGCGCCGCGCAGAAGACGCTGGCCGACGCGCGGGCCGCGCAGGATTCGCTGCAGCGCGAACGCGAGCGCCTCGCCTGGCAGATCGGCGAGGTCGACAAGCTCGCGCCGGGCGCGGACGAGTGGGACGAACTGAACGCCAGCCACACGCGCCTGTCGCACGCCCAGGCGCTGCTCGATGCGGCGAACGGCGCGCAGCAGCTCCTCGACGGCGACGAAGGCGGCGCCCGCCAGGGCCTCGCCCAGGCGCTCGACGCGCTGCGCGGCCAGGAGCACCTGGAGCCGCGCTTCCGCGACATCGCGGAGGTGCTCGCCTCCAGCCTCGCGCAGTTGGAAGACGCCGCGCATTCGCTGCAGGCCTACCTGCGCAAGACCGACCTCGACCCCGAGCGCCTGGCGGAACTGGACGAGCGCATGGGTTCCTGGCTGTCGCTGGCGCGCCGCTACAAGCGCCAGCCGGCGGAACTGCCGGCGCTGCTCGCCGCGTGGAAGGACGAACTCGCGCGGCTCGACGCGGCGGCGGACCTCGCGGCGCTGGAAACGGCGGAGAAGAAGGAACACGAAGCCTTCCTCGCCGAAGCGAAGTCGCTGTCCCGCGCGCGCGCCAAGGCGGCGCCGCAGCTGGCGAAGGCCGTCACGCAGGCGATGCAGGGGCTGGGCATGCAGGGCGGGCGCTTCGAGGTCGCGCTGGAGAAGGCGGACGAGCCGTCCGCGTACGGCCTGGAGGACGTCGCCTTCCTCGTCGCGGGCCATGCAGGGAGCACGCCGCGCCCCGTCGGCAAGGTCGCGTCCGGCGGCGAGCTCTCGCGCATCGCGCTGGCGATCGCGGTGACCACCAGCCGCCTGGGCGAGGCGCAGACGCTGATCTTCGACGAGGTCGATTCCGGCGTCGGCGGCGCCGTCGCGGAGACGGTGGGCCGCCTGATGAAACAGCTGGGGCGCGACCGGCAGGTGCTCGCCGTGACGCACCTGCCGCAGGTGGCCGCGTGCGCCGACCACCACCTGGTGGTGGCCAAGCGGGCGCAGCAAGGCGGCGTCAGCAGCAGCGTCGCGGCCGTGCAGGGCGAGCAGCGCGTGGCCGAGGTCGCGCGCATGCTCGGTGGCGAGCGCCTGTCGGGCACGACGCTCGCGCACGCCAAGGAAATGCTGGCCGACGCCGCGGCGGCGGGCAGCTGAGGAGGCGACCATGGCGCTGGAGCTCGTCCTCATCACCGGCATGTCCGGCTCCGGCAAGTCCGTGGCGCTGCGGGCGCTGGAAGACGCCGGCTACTTCTGCGTGGACAACCTGCCGCCGGAGCTGCTGCTGCAGTTCGTCCGGCTGGAGGAAGCCAACGGCCGGCGCCGCGTCGCCATCGCCATGGACGTGCGCAGCGCCAACGCCCTGCCCCAGGTCCCCGAGCACCTCGACGAACTGGTGCGCCAGGGCGTCGCCGTGCGGCCGCTGTTCCTCGACGCCACCACCGACACGCTGGTGCGCCGCTTCTCCGAGACGCGCCGCCGCCACCCGCTTTCGCGCACGGCGGCCGAGAACGACGGCGACGAGCACCGCGCCGTGGTGGAGGCGATCGAGCTGGAACGCGAGCTGCTCGGCGAACTGCGCCAGCGCGCCCACGTGATCGACACCAGCGTGCTGCGCGCGGCGCAGCTGCAGGAATACGTGAAGTCGCTGCTGTCGGCGCCGCTCGCGCAGCTGACGCTCGTCTTCCAGTCCTTCTCGTACAAGCGCGGCATCCCGGTCGACGCGGACTACGTGTTCGACGTGCGCATGCTGCCCAACCCGCACTACGAGCCGGAGCTGAAGGACCTGACCGGCCTGGACGCCCCGGTGGCGGACTACCTGCGCCAGCACGCGGAAGTCGAGGAGATGTTCGCCGACATCGCCGCCTTCCTGGACCACTGGCTGGAGCCGCTGGCGCGCAACCAGCGCAGCTACGTCACGGTGGCCATCGGCTGCACCGGGGGGCAGCACCGCTCGGTGTACCTGGTGGAAAGGCTGGCGGAGGAGTTCGGGGACCGGTGGACGACGCTGAAAAGGCACCGGGAGATCTGACTGTCATCCCGGGCGCACAAATTGTCATCCCGGGCTTGACCCAGGATCCACGGTGGCGCAGTGCCACTCGCCGATGGATTGCGGCTCAAGGCCGCAATGACAAGTCTTGTTCCAGAAGGCGCCTCACCGGCGCCGGCAGCCCCAGTCCCGGCCACTCCCCCGCCCCGAACCACGCGCCCTCCGCGCCCGCCCACCCCGCCGGCAGCACCGCCTGCACCGGATGCAGGTGCAGGTCCTTGTGCGTGAGCACGTGCACGAAGGGCTCGACCTCCCGCAGGCGGCGGCGGGCCGGTCGCGGCAGCGCCTCCTCCAGCGCGTCGCGGCTGCCGAACACCGGCAGGCAGTAGAGCCCCGCCCACACGCCCGGCGTCGGCCGCTTCTGCAGCCACACCGAGCCGTCGCCGGCCTGCGCGTGCAGCAGCCAGAGCGATTCGGCCGTGCGCTTCAGCTTGCGCGTCTTCACCGGGTAAGCCTCGGGACGCCCTTCGCGCGCCGCGGCGCATTGCGGCTGCACCGGGCACAGCAGGCAGCTCGGGTTGCGCGGCAGGCACACCGTCGCGCCCAGGTCCATCAGCCCCTGCGTGTAGCGAGGCATGTTCTCCCGCAGTTCGCGCGCGGGCAGCAGCGCGCGCGCGTGGTCCCACAGCGTGCGCTCGTGGGCGGCGACGGCAAGGTCCTCGCCGAAACCGAGCACGCGCGTGAGCACGCGCTTCACGTTGCCGTCCAGGATGGCCGCGCGCTCGCCGAAGCAGAAGGCGGCGATCGCCGCGGCCGTGGAAGGCCCGATGCCGGGCAGCGTGGCCAGCACCGCCGCCGTCCGCGGGAAGGCGCCGCCGTGCAGCGCCACGACGTCCTGCGCGCAGCGATGCAGGTTGCGCGCGCGGCTGTAGTAGCCCAGGCCGCTCCACAGCGCCAGCACGTCGTCCAGCGGCGCGGCGGCCAGCGATTGCACGTCGGGAAAGCGCGCGAGGAAGCGTTCGTAGTAGCCCAGCACGGCCGCCACCTGCGTCTGCTGCAGCATGATTTCCGAGAGCCAGACGCGGTACGGGTCGCGGGTCTGCTGCCAGGGCAGCGTGTTGCGCCCGTGCGTTTCCTGCCAGCGGATCACGCGGCCGGCGAAGCCGGCCGGCAAACCAGGGCTCATGCCGTCCTGAGCGCGGGCTCCGCCGCCTGCGCGCGCAGCAGCGGCGTGTCGGTCAGGTGGGCGGTGAGTTCGGCCAGCTTGGCGTCGAGCAGGTCGAGCGCGGCCTCCTGCGAGGCGATCTCGGCGATGCGGTCGTCGAGCCCGCTCGCGGCCTGCTGGATGCGCTCGATCGCCTCCAGCCGGCGGCCGAAGTTGCGGCGGCGTTCGCGCAGCTGCGCGTCGAGCTGCGCGGCGGCGGACTTGTTCCACAGCTCCACCTCGCCCAGCGCCGACTCGTAGATCACGCGCAGGCGCGTGGCGAGCGCGCGCACCAGCCGGTCGGCGAACTCGGGCTGCGCCAGCTTGAGCGCGTTGCTCACCCCCAGGTACTGGTTGTGGCTGCGCTCGACGAGGTCGAGGTCGCGTTCGTAGCGGGCGAGGTCGGGTTCGCGCGGCGCCTGCAGCGAGAAGCCGTATTCGGCGTTCAGCTGGCGGAAGGTGCCCGTCAGCATGGTCTGGATCTCGGCGCTCACCTTCTCGGCCTTGCGCAGGCCCTCGCGCAGACGGTCGAAGGTGCGGCCATAGGCCTTGCGCACGCCCAGCTTCAGGCCGGGGGTGCGCAGCGCCGTCGTGAGCTCCGTCATCTCGGTCTTGAGCGTGGCCGTGCCCAGCAGGTCGAACACGTCGCGCAGAAGCCTCAGGTGCACCGAGCGCACCGCGTGGATCTTGGCGCCGCTGGCGTCGAAGTCGGCCTGCTCCTGCTCGATGCGCGCGCGCATGTGCCTGATGACGGAGGTGTTCTTGCCGCGCAGGCCCTTGAGCTCCACCATCTGCTCGGCGAGGTCGCGGCGGCGGATGCCCAGCACGCGCGTGGCCTCGGTGCGCAGCTCGCCGATGTTGGTGCCGACGGCGGCGCGCAGGATCTTCTGCCGCTGCCCCAGCACGCCGTGGGCGAGCGCCTGTTCCAGCACCGGCAGCTGGCTCACCTTGAGCAGTTCGGCGTTGTTGTTGACCTTGGCGACCAGGCCCTTCTGGCCCGACACCGGGATCACCTGGTGCTCCTGCAGGCCCAGGATGTCCGCCGTGGAGCGGCGCTGGCGGTCGATCTGCGCCTGCACCTGCGCCGGCGTGGACAGGGCGTCCCACATCGTGTCGATCTTGTTCAGGACGACCAGGCGGGAGTCGGCCTCGTTGTCCTCGGCGATCAGGTGCTCGCGCCAGATCGCGAGGTCGGACTTGGTCACGCCGGTGTCGGCGGCCAGGATGAACACCACGGCATGCGCCTGCGGGATCAGGTTGACCGTCAGTTCGGGCTCGGCGCCGATGGCGTTCAGGCCGGGGGTGTCCAGGATCACCAGCCCCTGCTTCAGCAGCGGGTGGGCGATGTTGATCAGGGCGTGGCGCCACTTGGGGACCTCGACCAGCTTGTCGGGCCCCTGCATGGGGTTGTCTTCCGGCGCGTCGTCGTGCCAGAAGCCCAGGGCGCGCGCCTCGTCGACGGTGACGCGGCGCACCTCCGAGACCTTCTCGAAGGCCTGCGCGAGCTGCGCGGGGTCGTTCACGTCGAGGTCCAGCCGGTGCCACTTCTCCGGCACCATGCGCCATTCCATCAGCGGCTGCGTCTGCAGGCGCGTCTCGATCGGCAGCAGGCGCAGGCAGGGCGGCACCTCGGCGTCGTAGCCCAGCTCGGTGGGGCACATGGTCGTGCGCCCGGCGCTCGCCGGCATGATGCGGCGCTTGTAGCCTGCGAAGAAGATCGCGTTGATCAGCTCCGACTTGCCGCGCGAGAACTCCGCGACGAAGGCGACCATCACCTTGTCGGAGCGCATCTGCCCCTCGAGGCGGCGCAAGCGTTCTTCGACCGCGCTGTCGATCAGGTCGTGGTCCTTCAGCCACTCCGACAGCAGCTTCAGGCGCAGCGCGAACTCGCGCCGCCAGGCGCCGTGCTGGTCGAACTGTTCGTTGAATGAAGTAGCCACCGAGCCCCCGAGTCCTCTGATTCACTATAGCATCGGCGGCTTTTTCCCCTCAGGACTTCTGGCACACAGGGCAGAAATACGTTGCGCGCGCGCCCTGCCGGATCATCCGGATGGGAGATCCGCACACCCGGCAGGGCTGCCCCTGGCGGTCGTACACCATGGCCTCCAGCTGGAAGTAGCCCGATTCCCCCTGGGCGTTGGAGAAGTCCCTCAGCGTGCTGCCGCCCTTGGCCACGGCGCGGGCCAGGACGTCGCGGATGGCCGCCTGCAGGCGCGCGGCGCGCGGCCGGCTGATGCGGTTGGCGGCCAGCGTGGGCCGGATCCCCGCCAGGAACAGCGCCTCCGATGCATAGATGTTGCCGACCCCCACGACGAGGTCTCCGGCCAGCAGCACCTGCTTGATCGGCGCCTTGCGCTTCTTCAAGCCGGCATGGAAGGCGTCGAGGTCGAAGTGCTCCGTGAGCGGCTCCACGCCCAGGCCGCCCAGCAGCTTCACCGCCCCGGGCGCATCCTCGCTGTCGCAATACACCACGGCGCCGAAGCGGCGCGGGTCGTTCAGGCGCAGCACGCCGCGGCTGGTGGCGAGGTCGAAGTGGTCGTGCAGCGCCGCCTCCGGCATGGGCGCGTCGAAACGCAGGCTGCCCGACATGCCCAGGTGCAGCAGCAGGAGGCCGCGATCGAGATCGAGCAGCAGGTACTTGCCGCGCCGGCGCACCGACAGCACGGTGCGCCCCACCAGCGCGGCCGGATCGCAGCCCAGCGGCCAGCGCAGCGGCTTGCCCATGCGCACCGACTCGATGCGGGCTCCGGCGATGCGCTCGGCAAGACTCAGGCGCGTGACCTCGACCTCGGGGAGTTCTGGCATGGGCGGAAAGGCTTGGCATTATGATCGTTCGATGATGCGATTCCGTCAGGCGGCGCTGGCCGCCGCCCTGCTTGCGGCCTCCGTCGCGGGCGCCCCGGTCCTGGCCCAGACCATGCGTCCGGCCGCCGCGGCCGCACCCGGCAACAGCGGCCTGGACGCCGAACTTTTCTATCAACTGCTGCTCGGCGAGCTGAACGTCCGCAGCGACCAGCCCGCGGCCGGCTTCGCGCTGATCCTGGACGCGGCGCGCAAGACCAACGATCCCTCGCTGTACCAGCGCGCCGTGGAGCTCGCCTTCCAGGCGCGCGACGGCGAGGCCGCGCTGCAGGCCGCGCGCGCGTGGAAGGAAGCATTCCCGCAGTCGCGCGAGGCCAACCGCTACGTGCTGCAGATCCTCGTCGCGCTCAATCGCATCGCGGAGAGCGCGGAGCCGCTGAAGGCGGAGATCGCGCTGGCCGACCCCAAGGACCGCTCCGCCGTGATCGCCTCCGTGGCGCGCACCTACGCGCGCGCCGCCGACAAGAAGCTCGCCGCCGCGGTGGTGGAGCAGGCCCTGGCCGACGCGCTCAAGGACCCGGCCACCGGCCCGTCCGCGTGGACCACCGTCGGCCGCCTGCGCCTGGCCGCGGGCGACCCGCCGGGCGCGCTGGAAGCCGCGCGCCGCGGGCAGGCGCTCAATCCGAAAGCCGAGGGGCCCGTGCTGCTCGCGCTGGAGCTGATGGACTCGCGCCAGCCGCAGGCCGAGGACCTGGTGCGCAACTACATGCAGGGGCAGCCGCTGGCCGAGATGCGCATGGCCTACGCGCGCACCCTGCTCGATGCGCAGCGCCATGCCGAAGCCTTGCAGCAGCTGCAGGCGATCACGCGCGAGCGGCCGGACCTCGCCGAGGCCTGGCTCGCGCAGGGCGCGCTGCTGGTGCAGGACAACCAGCTGCCGCAGGCCGAGGCCGCGATCCGCCGCTACCTGGAGCTCGCGCAGGCGCAGCCGGCCGGCGAGGAGCGCAACCGCGCCCAGGCGCAGGCCTTCCTGTCGCTCGCGCAGATCGCGGAAAAGCGCGGCGACCTGGCGCAGGCCAGCGCATGGCTCGATCGCATCGAGAGCCCGCAGGCGCTGGTGCAGGCGCAGACGCGCCGCGCCTCGATCCTGGCGCGCCAGGGCCGGCTGGAGGACGCGCGCAAGCTGATCCGCGCGCTGCCCGAGCGCAACCCCGGCGACGCGCGCATGAAGCTGCTGGCCGAGGTGCAGCTGCTGCGCGACAACAAGCACTACCAGGCCGCCTACGACCTGCTCGCGCGCGCCATCGCCAAGGAGCCGGCCGACGTCGACCTGCTGTACGACCAGGCGATGCTGGCCGAGAAGATGGGCCGCTTCGACGAGATGGAGCGGCTGCTGCGCCAGCTGATCGCGAAGAAGCCCGATTACCAGCACGCGTACAACGCGCTCGGCTTCTCGCTCGCCGAACGCAACGTGCGCCTGCCCGAGGCCAGGCAGTTGATCCAGAAGGCGCTGGAATACGCGCCCGGCGATCCCTTCATCAGCGACAGCCTCGCCTGGGTGGAGTTCCGCATGGGCAACAAGGCCGAGGCGCTGCGCATCCTGCAGCAGGCGTACAAGGACCGGCCCGACCCCGAGATCGCCGCCCACCTCGGCGAGGTGCTGTGGTCGCTCGGCCAGCGCGAGCAGGCCGAGGCCATCTGGCGCGAAGGCATGCTCCTCAGCTCGGACAACGAGACGCTGATCGAAACCCTGAAACGCCTCAAGGTGAAGCTGTGAACCGCCGCCGCCTGAACGCCTCGTTCGCCGGCCTCGCCTGCGCCGCGCTGCTGGCCGGCTGCGCCACGCCCCCGCGCACGCCCACGCCGGCCGGCGTGCAGTCCTGGAGCGGCCGGCTCGCGCTGAATGTCGAGGGCCGCGCGAACCAGTCCTTCTCGTCCACCTTCGAGCTCAAGGGCGCGCCGGAAGCCGGCGAACTGCGCCTGGCCAACCCGCTGGGCGGCACCGTCGCGCTCCTGACCTGGTCCCCCGGCAAGGCCACCCTGCACTCCAACGGCAAGACGCGCGAATTCCCCTCGCTGGAGGCGCTGGCGGAGGAAGCCACCGGCGCGCCGCTGCCGGTGGCCGCGCTGTTCGACTGGCTGGCCGGCAAGCCCACGCCCGTCGCAGGCTGGCAGGCCGACGTGAGCCAGGTCGCCGAAGGCCGGCTGCACGCCCGCCGCACCGAGCCGCCGCCGGCGGCCGACCTGCGGGTGGTGTTCGACCACTAGCGGCCATGCGCGCGCTGTACGAGGTCGCCGCCCCCGCCAAGCTCAACCTCTTCCTGCACGTCACCGGCCGCCGGCCCGACGGCTACCACCTGCTGCAATCCGCCTTCGTGCTGCTGGACTGGCACGACACGCTGCACTTCGAGCGCCGGCCCGGCGGCAAGCTGAGCCGCGAGGACCTGCTCGCGCCCTTGCCGGAACTGGACCTCACGCTGCGCGCCGCGCAGGCCCTGCAGCAGGCCAGCGGCACGGCGGAAGGCGCGCACATCGCGATCGCCAAGCGCCTGCCGGCGGAAGCCGGCATGGGCGGCGGCTCCTCCGACGCCGCCAGCTGCCTGCTCGCGCTGAACCGCCTCTGGAGGCTGGACTGGCCGCTGGCCGCGCTGGAGAAGATCGGCCTGGCGCTGGGCGCCGACGTGCCCTTCTTCCTGCGCGGCCGCGACGCCTGGGTCGAGGGCGTGGGCGACCGCATCACGCCGCTCGAGCTGCCGGCGGCGCGCTTCGCCGTCGTGAAGCCGCCGCGCGGCCTCGCGACGCGCGACATCTTCCAGCACCCCGCGCTGAAACGCGACGCCGACAGTGCTACAATCTCGGGCTTTGCTGCAGATCCCTGGGGTTTCGGTCACAACGACCTGGAGCCCGTGGCCCGGCAGCTTTGCCCCGAGGTGGGCGAGGCGGTCGAATGGCTGGGTTCGCAGGGCTTGCGTGCCCGGATGACGGGCTCGGGCAGCGCGGTTTTCGCGCTGTTGCCGCCGGGCCAGGTCCTGGCGCAGGCTCCGGCGCGCTGGGTCCGGGAGTCCTGGACCGTGCGGGAATGCGGCAAGATGGAGGTTCATCCCCTGGTGGGATGGGCACCCAGCGACGATTCGGTTCGCGGCTGACCTGTCAGCGGCGGACCTGTGTAGGGGAGTCGCCAAGTTGGTTAAGGCACCGGATTTTGATTCCGGCATGCGAGGGTTCGAGTCCTTCCTCCCCTGCCAAACCGTGTAGTTGGGTCACAACCATCCGTTCTCATGCAGCCTGCTGCCCCCATCCCTGATTTCATGGTCTTCACCGGCAATGCCAATCCGGCATTGGCCGCGGAAATCGCCAGCCACCTGGGCATCTCCATCGGGGCGGCCAGCGTCGGCCGCTTCTCCGACGGCGAGGTCACGGTGGAGGTCAAGACCAACGTGCGCGCCCGCGACGTCTTCGTGGTGCAGTCCACCTGCGCGCCGACCAACGAGAACCTGATGGAGCTGCTGATCATGGTCGACGCGCTCAAGCGCGCCTCGGCCGAACGCATCAGCGCCGTGATCCCCTACTTCGGCTACGCCCGCCAGGACCGCCGCCCGCGCTCCACCCGCGTGCCGATCTCGGCCAAGGTCGTGGCCAACCTGCTGCAGACCGTGGGCGTGCAGCGCGTGCTGACCATGGACCTGCACGCCGACCAGATCCAGGGCTTCTTCGACATCCCCGTCGACAACATCTACGCCTCGCCGGTGCTGCTGGGCGACCTGCGCCAGAAGGACTACGACAACCTGATCGTGGTCTCCCCCGACGTCGGCGGCGTGGTGCGCGCCCGGGCGCTGGCCAAGCAGCTGAACACCGACCTCGCCATCATCGACAAGCGCCGGCCGCGCGCGAACGTGAGCGAGGTCATGCACGTCATCGGCGAGATCGAGGGCCGCAACTGCGTGATCATGGACGACATGATCGACACGGCCGGCACGCTGGTGAAGGCCGCCGAGGTGCTGAAGGAGCGCGGCGCGAAGAACGTCTACGCCTACTGCACCCACCCGATCTTCTCGGGCCCGGCCATCGAGCGCATCGCCCAGGGCACGGCCCTCGACGAGGTCGTCGTGACCAACACCATCCCGCTGTCGGACGCCGCGCGCGGCTGCACCAAGATCCGCCAGCTGTCCGTCGCCCCGCTGATCGCCGAGACGATCCAGCGCATCGCCAAGGGCGAGTCGGTGATGCAACTGTTCTCGGACCAGGTCAACCTGTTCTGAACCTTGAGCGCCTCCTTCGCGGAGGCTTTTTGAAACCGGAATCGCACTGGTCGCGGTCGATTCCCGAATGGAGAGTTCTATGAAATTCGTCGCTTTCGAGCGCGCCAAGCAGGGCACGGGTGCGAGCCGCCGTCTCCGCAACGTGGGCAAGACGCCCGGCATCGTGTACGGTGGCGAAGGCCAGCCGCAGCTGATCGAGCTCGATCACAACGCGCTGTTCCACGCCCTGAAGAAGGAAGCCTTCCACTCCTCCATCCTCGAGATGGAACTGGCCGGCAAGACCTCCAAGGTGCTGCTGCGCGACGTGCAGTACCACCCGTTCCGCCAGCAGGTCCAGCACGTGGACTTCCAGCGCGTGGACGCCAACACCCGCCTGCACATGAAGGTGCCGGTGCACTACAAGGGCGCCGAGGAGTCCGAGGCCGTCAAGCTGGACCACTGCCTGGTGAACCCGGTCGTGACCGAACTGGACATCTCCTGCCTGCCGGCCGACCTGCCGGAATTCATCGAGGTCGACCTGTCCGGCCTGAAGAAGGGCATGACGCTGCACCTGAACGACATCACGCTGCCCAAGGGCGTGAAGGCCGTCACGCACGGCAAGCCGAACCCGGTGCTGGTGTCGGTGGTGACGAGCGCGGCCGAAGAGTCCGCCGAGACGACCGCCGAAGCCGCTGCCGCCGCCCCGGCTGCCGCCGCCCCAGCCGCCGCGGGGAAGGAAGCCGCGAAGCCGGCCGCCAAGGCTCCCGCGAAAAAATAAGGGGCTTCGTCACCCCCGCGCAGGCGGGGGGTGGTCTCAACCGGTCAACGCAACAGAATCGAACTGTTGCGGAGACCGAGATGAGAAAGATGAGGGCACGTAAGTA